>NZ_BAABAT010000006.1:0-339721 GCF_039537565.1 Dactylosporangium darangshiense | reverse complement strand
CTGCGCGCCTGCGCCTCGCGCCCTGCGCGCCTGCGCCTCGCGCCCTGCGCGCCTGCGCCTCGCGCCCTGCGCGCCCGCGCCTCGCGCCCTGCGCGCCCGCGCCTCGCGCCCTGCGCGCCCGCGCCCCGTCCCGCGCGTCCCACGCCTCGCGCGCCTCGCGCCCTTGCGCCCGCGCGTCTCCGCGCCGGCCCCCGTCCGCCCTGCGGATTCCGTGTTGCGGGGCGGCCTTTCCCCGCCCGCACTCGTGCGCGCGGTCCCACGAGCGGGCCGCGTCCGGAAGGGGTACGAACCTGTTAACTACTGGAAAGTTTCTTGACTATTACTGAGATGTGATGTGACCATCATCGCCAGGCTCGAAGGGTGGTACACGCATGGATGCACGCACGGGGGTCGACCTGGTGGGCATGGCAGATGCCGTGCTCCAGCCGGGATTCATCGGCAAGGAGCCGCCCCCCTGGTTACGTCGCCGCCTCGCCGAAGGGCTTGGCGGCGTCGCTCTGTTCGCGCGCAACGTGGTCGACCGCGACCAGGTCGCCGAGCTGACGGCGGCGCTGCGGGCGGAGAAGCCCGACGTCATCGTCGCCATCGACGAGGAGGCCGGTGACGTCACGCGGATCGACGCGCACACCGGCAGCCCGTGGCCGGGCAACCTGGCCCTCGGTGCGATCGACGACCCGGCGCTGACCCGCGAGATCGCCGGGCACATCGGGCGCGACCTCGCCGCGGTCGGCATCACCTTCGACTATGCGCCCGACGCCGACGTCAACAACGACCCGAACAACCCGGTGATCGGCTCCCGCGCGTTCGGCGCCGAGCCCGAACGGGTCGCCCGGCACACCGCCGCGTGGATCACCGGGCTGCAGCAGTCCGGCGTCGCGGCGTGCGCCAAGCACTTTCCGGGGCATGGGAACACGAGCGTCGACTCTCATCTTGATGTACCACTGATCAAGGCCGGACGCGTCGAGCTCGAAGCCGTCGAGTTGCTGCCGTTCCGGGCGGCCATCGCGGCCGGCGTGCAGGCGGTGATGAGCGCCCACCTCCGCGTGCCGGCCTTCGACACCGAGCTGCCCGCGACGCTGAGCCGGAAGATCATGACCGAACTGCTGCGCGACGAGCTCGGCTTCGACGGCCTGATCGTCACCGACGGCATCGAGATGCGCGCGATCTCCGACCGGTACGGCCTGGCCCAGGCCACCGTGATGGCCATCGTCGCGGGCGCGGACGCGATCTGCGTCGGCGGCGAGCACGCCGACGAGGAGACGGCCGTCATGCTGCGCGACGCGATCGTCGCCGCGGTGCGCTCGGGCGAGCTGCCCGAGGAGCGCCTCGCCGACGCGGCCGCGCGCGTGGCCCGGCTCGCGACCTGGTCGGTCGCGGCGCCGAAGTCGGCGCCGGACCCGCGCGCAGGCGAGATCGGACTGTCGGCGGCCCGCCGGGCGCTGCGCATCACCGCGCCCGACGCGACGTTCCCGTTGGCGGACCCGGCGTACGTGATCGAGTTCCAGCCTCAGCTCAACCTGGCGATCGCGCCCGAGACGCCGTGGGGCCTCCTCGCGCCGCTCGCCGAGGTGGCCCCGGCGACGTCGGGCGTGCGCCTGACGTCGGAGGCCGGCCTGCCCGACGCGCTGCAGGCGTCGCTCGGCCGCCCCCTCGTCCTGGTGGTGCGCGACCCACACCGTTACCCGTGGATGGCGGATTCTTTGAGAGCCTCCTTGGCGGTACGTCCAGAGGCCATCGTCGTCGAAATGGGCGTCCCCGCCGATCCCAGGGGCGAGGTGCACATCGCGACGTTCGGCGCGACGGCGGCGGCGGGCCGCGCCGTGGCGGAGCTGCTGGCCGGCCGCTGAACTTCGGGTTTGCGCGTTGAGCGCACTCATCTTCGATCCGCGCGCGGGCGGTGCTGTGCCGCGCGCGGATCGCCCGTTCTCACGATCGGTGACATCCCCGCTACCCTGAGACGACGCTCAGCTTCGATTCCCGCGTCGTTACCCAGCCCGGTCTAGCATGCCGGTATGCCCCGGACCCAGTCCCGCCCCGCTCTGCTCGTCGCCGGCATCGCCGCCCTGACGGCGGTGCTCGTCGCCCTTACCGGCTGCTCCGGCAAGTCCGACAAGAAGGGCGGCGCGCCGACGCCCGACGCCAACCTCCCGGCCGCCGAGGGGCTGCTCAAGGACTCCTCGACGGCGATGGCGGCCATCAAGTCCGCCAAGTTCCAGATCACCGCCGACGGCACGATCGCCGGCGTCGCCCTCAAGCGCGCCGACGGCGTGCTGACCAAGGAGGGCAACGCCCAGGGCACCGCGCAGGTCGAGCAGATGGGCACGACCGCCGACCTCTCGTTCACGATCGTCGGCCAGACCATGTGGCTCAAGGGCCCCACCGGCGACTACCAGCAGATCCCGCTGGCGCTGGCCGCCTCGGTGTATGACCCGTCGGCGATCCTCGACCCCGAGCGCGGCATCGCGAAGGTCCTGTCCACCGCCAACGAGGGCAAGACCGAGGCCTCCGAGACCGTGGACGGCCAGGCCACCTACCGCGTGAGCGCCAAGTTCCCGGCCGAGAACCTCTCCAAGGTCGTCCCCGGCGTGACCGGCGCCGTCCCCGGCCGCGTGTGGATCGCCAAGGACAACAAGCACCTGCTGAAGGCCGCCTTCGACCTGCCGGCCGTCGGCGACGCCAAGGGCGGCACGGTCACCGTGACCTTCACCGAGTTCGACGCCGCCGTCTCGATCGCACCGCCGAAGTAGAGCCGAGCCGATGCCGCACACCGACCCGCCGACCGAGGCCGCCGAGGCCGACGCGGCTCCCGGAAACCGTGCGGTCCCCACGGACGGTGCGGACCGCACGGGCTCTGCGGACCAGACCGCCCCCACGGACCGTGCGGCCTCTACGGACCGTGTCGACTCGTCGGACCGTGCGGCCTTCACGGACCGGTTGGACCCTACGGACCGGCTGGACCCCACCACGGATCGTGTGGACCGCGCGACTTCCGGGAATCGCGCTGACCCTGCGCCGACGTCCTCGGCGCCGTCCGGCCCGACCGCAGCCGCGCCTGCCTCGTTGGCACACGACGGCGGCGGGGCGGCGGCTGGCAGCGGGGCGCGGCGGCGGCTCGCCATCGGGGTCGGCGGGGCGACGGTGCTGTTGGCGGCGCTGGATGCGTACGTGGTCGTGGGCGTCCTGACCGACATCCTCGACGCGCTGCACATCGCGACCAACCGGCTCGAGCGGGTCACGCCGGTCGTGACGGGGTTCCTGCTCGGGTACATCGCGGGCATGCCCCTGCTCGGGTCGCTCTCCGACCGGCTCGGGCGCCGGGCGGTGCTCATCGGGTGCCTGGTCGGCTTCGCCGGCGGGTCGGCGCTCACGGCGGCCTCCGGCGACTCCGTCTGGCTGCTCTCGACCGGGCGTGCCGTGCAGGGCCTCGCCGGCGGAGCGCTGCTGCCCGTGACGCTCGCGCTCGCCAGCGACCTGTGGGCGGAGCGACGGCGCGCGACCGTGCTCGGCGCGGTCGGGGCGGCGCAGGAGCTGGGCAGCGTGCTCGGCCCGCTCTACGGCGTGGGCATCGCCGCGCTGCTCGGCTCGTGGCGGGGCATCTTCTGGCTCAACCTGCCGCTCGTCGCCATCGCGATCGTGCTGGTGTGGGTGGCTCTGCCGGGACGGACTCCGGGGGCGCCGCGGCAGAAAACCGACGTCGTGGGCGGGCTGCTGCTGGCGGCCACGCTCGGGGCGGCCGTGGTCGCGCTCTACAACCCCGACCCGGAGCGGGCCGTGCTGCCGCCGTGGGGCGGGTGGACGCTGGCCGGCGCGGGCGTCGGGGCCCTGCTCTTCGTCGGCTGGGAGATGCGGGCGCGCACCCGGCTCGTGGACCTGCGCGGTGCGCTGCGGCGCCCGTTCTTCGCGGCGCTGGGCGCGAGCTTCTGCGCCGGCGCCGCGCTCATGGTGACGCTGGTCGACGTGGAGCTCGTCGCGCAGACCCTGCTGGGCCGCCAGGGCGTGCAGGCCACGCTCGTCCTGACCCGCTTCCTGATCGCGCTGCCGGTCGGCGCGGTGCTGGGCGGCTGGCTCGTGTCCCGCCTCGGCGAGCGCCTGGTCGCGACGGCGGGCCTGGTGGCGGCCGCGGGCGGCTACGCGCTGATCGCCGCCTGGCCGGCCGACGTTCTCGAGCGGCATTACCTCGGGTTCCTGCCCCGGCTCGACACCGACCTGGTCATCGCCGGGTTCGGCCTGGGCCTGGTGATCGGCCCACTGTCTGCGGCGATCCTGCGCGCCACCCCGTCGGCGCAGCACGGCGTCGCGTCGTCGGCGGTCGTTGTGGCCCGCATGATGGGCATGCTGATCGGCGTGGCCGCGCTGACCGCGTGGGGCCTGCACCGCTTCCACGAGCTGACCGCGAAGCTGAACTTCCCGCTGGTCTTCGGCAAGCCGGCGGACGAGCAGAAACGCCTGATGGACGCCTACAAGGCGGCTTTGCAGGCGGCGCTGCGCACCGAGTACCGCGAGATCTTCATAGCCACCGCGGCCATCTGCCTGCTGGGCGCCGCCTGTGCCCTGCTCCTGCAGAACCGCCCCCGCCCGGACTAGGAACGCTTCGGACTGGAGGAGGCTCGGACCGCACCAGACCGACGCGCACCGGCAGCCGCGCCAGGTGCGCCTTGCGGAGCGCGTCCCGGGCCGATCTGGCGCGCCGAGTCGCATCCGCCCGCGCCAGACGGACGGAGGCCGTGGGGCACCCGGCCCGCTTCCGAACCGGGACTCACCGTCGCCACGCCGACACGTTTCGTGCACGCGGATCCAGGCCGCGAGAGCACGTGGATCCAGGCCGCGAGAGCATGCGCATACAGGCCGCGCGAGAGCATGCGCATACAGGCCGTGAGAGGTGGCCCGGGCCGCACCCCGGGCCACCCGTCCCGCGGCTGAGCCCCGCTGTGGAGGGGGCGGGCTCAGTTGTAACTGCGGGCCTTGGACTCGTCCGGCATCAGGATCCACAGCACGATGTAGATCACGAACTGAGGTCCTGGTAGCAGGCACGAGAGGACGAAGATCAGGCGCATCACGTTGGGGGAGATGCCGAAGCGGCGGGCTAGGCCCGAGCAGACGCCGGCGATCCAGCGGTTGTCGCGCGGCCTGACGAGACTGGACATCTCATGGCTCCTCGTTGTCGATGTGTACCTCAACCGTAGAAATGCCCTGCACGGCTGCCCTCCAACCTTTGGTGGAAATCGAGGGGCGCGACCACTAGGGAGAACTCCGCACGGGTAGCCGACCGGTTGCCGAACGTTGCGTGGCGGTCGGCCGAGTCTGACACCACACACAAGTACGTAGAGAGACGGGTGCATGCCCGTGTAGAAAACACGAGTGACCACCCCTCGCGGACTGCTGCTGCTGGCGGCCGCCCTCCTGGCGCTAGCCGGCTGCGGCGACGACAAGGCGGCCGCGCCGCCCGACGTGAAGCACAACGGCGCCGCGTACGACGGCATGAACGTGTGCACCCTCGCCGACGACGAGCAGATCAAGGCCGCCCTCGGCGAGGGGCCCGGCCCCAAGGAACGCAAGGACACCGACGCGCTGCGCGCGTGTGCGATCGACGCGTCCTCGGGCGACTTCTACCTGTTCCTGACCGTGGTGAAGCCGTCGATGGCCGCGGCCGACCAGGTGGGCTACGACAAGGCCGCCGTGGAGGGCGCGAAGGACGTCGACGCGAAGACGTTCTCGTTCTTCGATGAGGGCCAGGCGTACGTCGAAACCTCCGACGGCGACCTGGTGCTCCGCGCGTCGCTGATCTACTACGTCGACGGTGGGAAGATCACCGATGGGACCGGTGTGGTCGGACGCCTACACACGCTGCTCGGGCAGATGACACAAAAAGTCTAGGCGTGCAGAATCCGGGGTTCATGGCCCCTGCCTAGGGTCCCGGGCCATGAAGAATCTTCGACGTGTCGGCCTCGGTGTGGGCGTCAGCGTGCTCACGCTCGCGTTCGCGGCGCCGAGCGCCTCGGCGCACGGGTCCTTCGGGCAGGCCACCCTCACCGGCTGGGCCATGCTCCCGGCGGCGACGTTCGTCTCGGCGAGCGACCCGTCCGGCGGCCTGTTGGGCGGCACCCCGTCCAACGGCATCACGCCGCCGTTCGACGACCAGCCCGTCCAGGGCTTCAGCGGCATCGTCAAGAACGGCGACGGCACGTTCGACGTCATCTCCGACAACGGCTACGGCAACAAGGCCAACAGCGGCGACTTCGTGCTGCGCATCCACCGGGTCTTCCCCGACTACGCCAAGAAGACCGTCGACGTCGTCGGCGGCATCAACCTCACGGACCCGAACGGCTACGTGTCGTGGGCCCTCACCCGCAAGGACCGCGTCCTGACCGGCGCGGACTTCGACATCGAGTCGATCCAGCGGCTCAGCGACGGCACGTACTGGATCGGCGACGAGTTCGGCCCGTACCTGCTGCACTTCGACCGGGCCGGCCGCCTGATGCAGGCGCCGATCTCGCTGCCCGGCGTGCGCGCGCCCGAGAACCCGGAGGGCAACCCGAACCTCAACAGCAGCAAGGGCTTCGAGGGCATGGCGCAGTCGCCCGACGGGCGCACGCTCTACCCGCTGCTGGAGGGCACGGTGGCCGGCGACCCGGCCGGCGCGCTGCGGTTCAACGAGTTCGACCTGGTGCACCAGCGGTACACCGGCACGATCTACACCTACCAGCTCGAGGACCCGAGCAACTCGATCGGCGACGCCATCGCCGTCGACGACGACCGCTTCCTCATCATCGAGCGCGACCAGGGCCAGGGCGCGACGGCCAAGCTCAAGCGGATCTACCTGGCCGACAAGCGCGACCGCAACCGCGACGGCAAGATGGACAAGACCCTCGTCGCGGACCTCATGAACCTCGCCGACCCGCGCCACCTGGGCGGCACCTCGAACGTCTTCACGTTCCCGTTCCAGACCATCGAGGACGTCGTGATCCTCGACGACCGCACGCTCGGCGTGGTGAACGACAACAACTTCCCGTTCTCCAGCGGCCGCACCGCGGGCCAGCCGGACAACGACGAGTTCATCACCATCCGCCTGACCGACAACCTGCACGCCGACAAGCGTTTCCTGCACTGACACAGGGCCGGCGGCGGTGTGCGGCCATTACGGCACGAGGCTGCACACCGCCAGCAGGCGCAGCATCGCCCATGACGGGCTCGACCACTCATCGAGCGGGTCGCCGGCGTCACGCGCCGCGTCGCGGATCGCCGCCGAATAGCCGGCCAGGGCCACCGGGTCGAGCAGCGACCCGCCCAGCGACTCGCGGATCGCGGCCGCATGCTGGTCGACGCGGGCGAGCAGGTCGGGGCGCGCGGCCACGGCGGCCCGGCCCGGGCGTCCGATGGTGGACGCGAGCTCGGACAGGCCGGCGCGGGCGATCCACGCGCGCCGCCCGGCCGTCAATTCATCGAAGGGCGCACTCACGCTCGCGACCATATGCCGGGCGCGCAAGGCCCGCAGCCCCGACATGCGCGCGCCGGGCGCGGATGGGCCGAACCGGCAGGTTCGCGGCGTTCATCCGGTGGGTAATTGGACCCGCATGGCCGATCGCGACGAGACCCCGGACGAGCGTTTCGACCGTAACTGGAATGAGCTGCTCCAGGAGCTGCGGGTCGCGCAGACCGGTGTGCAGTTTCTCTTCGCGTTCCTGCTGACGCTGCCGTTCAATGATCGTTTCGCGACGGTGTCCCAGGGACAGAAGGCGACCTATGTCGCCACGCTCCTGTGCACCGCGCTGTCCGCGCTGTGCCTCATCGCGCCGGTGAGCCACCATCGCATTCTGTTCCGCCGCGGTCGCAAGAAGGAGCTCGTCGCGATCAGCAGCAATCTTGCGGGAATCGGCCTGTGGTTCCTCTGGCTGTCGATCGTCGGCGCGGTATTCCTGATCTTCCAGGTCGTGGTGGGAATGTCCTGGGGCGTCGCGGTCGGCGCGGCGTTCGCTGCAGCTTTCATCGGCATCTGGTACATCCTGCCGACCGCCAAGCGCTGACCCGCCCGATACTTGACACCTCGCTGTGCCCTGCGCCACAGTGGGAGCGCTCCCATTTCCCTTCCGCCAAAAGGGGTGTCTGTGCAGCGCAAATTCCCCATAGCCGTCGCGGCGGCACTGCTGATCGTTCCGCTCACGGCATCGGCCGCGCATGCGGACGGACCGGAACAGATCGTCAACGGCACCTTCGACAGCGGCACCGACCCGTGGTGGTGGACGGGCAACTCGCCCGCCTCCGTGGTCGACGGCCGCCTATGCGCAACGATTCCGGCGGGCACCACGAATCCGTGGGACGCCATCATCGGCCAGAACGCGATCAGCCTGCAGGCCGGCGAGTCCTATCGGCTCGCGTTCACCGCCAGCGGGTCGATCCCGGTCACCGTGCGCGCCAACGTGCAGCTGGCCGACCCGCCGTACACCCAGGAAATCTCCGAGGCCCCGGCGCTCTCGCCGGAACCGAAGGATTTCAGCTACACCTTCACCGCGGCCGCGGACACCACCGCCGGGCAGGTCGCGTTCCAGGTCGGCGGCAGCGCCTCCGCGTGGACGTTCTGCGTCGACAACGTCTCGTTGCAGGGAGGGGCACCGCCGCCCGTGTACGTGCCGGACACCGGCCCGCGGGTGCGGGTGAACCAGGTCGGATACCTCGCCAACGGCCCGAAGCAGGCCACGATCGTCACGGAGGCCACCGCACCGCTGCCCTGGCAGCTGCGCAACGCGGGCGGCACGGTCGTGGCGAGCGGCAACACCTCGCCGCGGGGCGTGGACCCGACGTCCGGGCAGAACGTGCAGACGGCCGATTTCTCGCGGTACACCACCGTCAGCAGCGGCCTGACGCTCAGCGTCGACGGGGAGACCAGCGTCCCCTTCGACATCGGCGTGAACGCGTCCTACGAGAAGCTGCGCACCGACGCACTGTCCTGGTTCTACGTCCAGCGCAGCGGCATCGAGATCTCGAACGCGATCGCACCCGGCTACGGCCGCGCGGCCGGGCACCTCGGCGTGGCGCCCAACCAGGGTGACACCGACGTGCCGTGCCAGGCCGGCGTGTGCGACTACCGGCTCGACGTGCGCGGCGGCTGGTACGACGCCGGCGACCACGGCAAGTACGTCGTCAACGGCGGCATCGCCGCGTACCAGCTGCTGAGTGCCTTCGAGCGGACCAAGACCGCGGCGAACGCGCGGTCCGACAAGCTGGCCGACGGCTCGCTGCGCCTGCCCGAACACGGCAACCAGGTGCCCGACGTGCTCGACGAGGCCCGCTGGGAGCTCGAGTTCATGCTCCGCATGCAGGTCCCGGCCGGGCAGCCGCTCGCCGGCATGGTGCACCACAAGGTCCACGACCAGAACTGGACCGGCCTGCCGCTCGACCCGGCCGCCGACCCACAGCCGCGCGAGCTGCACCCGCCGTCGACGGCGGCGACGCTCAACCTGGCCGCCACGGCGGCACAGGGCGCGCGGCTCTTCGCGCCGTACGACAAGGCGTTCGCGGCGCGGCTGCTCGCCGCCTCGCGCACCGCGTATGCGGCGGCGCTGGCCCACCCGGCCGTCTACGCCCCCGGCAGCGACGGCAACGGCGGCGGCGCGTACGACGACGCCGACGTGAGCGACGAGTTCTACTGGGCCGCGGCCGAGCTCTACCTGAGCACGGGCGAGAAGGTGTACCGCGATGCCGTCACGGCCTCGCCGTGGCACACCGCGGACGTCTTCAAGCCCGAGGGCTTCAGCTGGCAGTTCACCGCGACCGCGGGCCGACTCGACCTCGCGACCGTGCCCAACGGACTGCCGGACCGTGACCGGGTGCGCCGGTCGGTCGTCGACGGCGCCAAGAAGTACCTGGCGACGGTGCAGGCCAACCCCTACGGCATCGCCTACGCGCCCTCCACCGGCAAGTACGAGTGGGGCTCCAACAGCGCCGTGCTCAACAACCTCGTCGTGCTGGCGACCGCGTTCGACCTCACCGGCGCGGCCGAGTACCGCGACGGCGTCGTCACCGGGATGGACTACCTGCTCGGCCGCAACGCGCTGAACCAGTCATACGTCACCGGCTTCGGCGAGCGCTCCTCGCACAACCAGCACACGCGCATCTTTGCGCACCAGCTCAACCAGGCGCTGCCCAACCCGCCGGCGGGCTCGCTCGCGGGCGGCCCGAACTCCAACCTGCAGGACCCGCTCGCGGCCAAGCTGCTGACCGGCTGCGCGCCGCAGTTCTGCTACGTCGACGACATCAACTCGTACTCGACCAACGAGATCGCCATCAACTGGAACTCGACGCTGTCCTGGGTGGCCTCGTTCATGGCCGACCAGGGCGAGGGCCGCGCGGCCGCGTCGGCGTGCTCGGTCTCCTACAGCAACGTCCTGGACCTCGGCGGCGTGTTCCTCGCCCAGGCCACGGTCAAGAACACCAGCCGGCAGACTCTGCAGAACTGGCGGCTTCGGTACTCCTACACCGGGACCCAGCAGGTCGAGCTCGCGGTCAACGGCACGGCGACGCAGACGGCCGCGAACGTGGAGATCACGCCGTGGCAGTCCCGGCTCAGGCCGGGCGAGCAGACGACGATCCTGATCGTCGGCAAGGTCCCGTGGGGCCCGAACGCCGCACCTGCGGTCTTCTCATGCGGATAGGGTAACCAACCGTAAAATGCTGATAAGTCCGTAAAGTCCGGCGCCGCCAGGCGCCGGACTTTACGCGACCGGGCTTCTACACCAGCCAGACGACCAGCGCGACGATCGCGGCGACGACGATGACCACGGGCACGGCCAGCTTGAGCAGCGTGCTCGTTCCGGCGACCTTGGTGAGGTCCACCGCCTCGGCCTCGGGCGCGTCGATCACGCGGACCTCCGCCTTGGGGGCCTCCGGCTCGGACGCGGGTGCCTCCTCCTCCACAGTGGACGTGGCCGCCGCCGACTCCGCGGCGAGCTGCTGCTCCAGGTTCTCCACGAACTGGGTCAGCAGGCGGGTGCTGATGTCGGCGATCGTGCTGCGGCCCATCTGGGCGAGGGGGCCGGCGATGTTGAGGTCGGTCTCGACCTGGACGCGGGTGGCCGACTCCTCGGCGACGAGGACCGCGGTCACCAGGGCGGACGCGCGGCCCTTGCCGCTCGCGTCGCGGCCCTTCGCCTCGATGACGGCGCGGTGCGCGGCGGCGTCCTGCTCCTTGAACGCGGCGGTGCCGGAGAACTGGGCGGTCATCGGCCCGACCTTCACCTTGACCTTGCCCTGGTACTCCTCGCCGCTGACCCCGGTCAGCTGGGCGCCGGGCATGCAGGGGGCGATGCGCTCGATGTCGGTGAGGACCGCCCAGGTCTCATCGATCGGGCGGGCGACGACGAACTCGTTGGTGAGCAGCATGGTGGGGGGAACCTCCGTTGAGGGCATCGAGGAGTGGTTCGACGGCGGCCAGCGAGTGCGCGCTGACCACGGCGTCGCAGAACGGCCACGCCGCCGCCATGCCGCCCACGAGCGGCCGGTAGCGCGGGCTCTGGGTCCGGGGGTTGACCCAGACGATGCGGTGCGCCAGGCGTGACAGCCGGGCCATCTCGGTGCCCACCTGCGCGGGGTCGCCGGTCTCCCAGCCGTCGGAGACGATGAGCACGACGGCGCCGCGGGCCATGCCGCGCCGGCCGTAGGCGTCGTTGAAGCGCTTGAGGGCCGCGCCGATGCGGGTGCCGCCGGACCAGTCCGGCGCCGCGCGGCCGGCGCGCTCCAACGCCACCGCGGGGCGGGTGCGCGCGAGCACGCGGGTGAGGCGCGTCAGGCGCGTGGCGAACGTGAACACCTCGGCGCGGGTGGCGCTGCTCGCGCAGTACAACAGCTGGATCATGGCCCTGGCGTAAGGCTCCATCGAGCCGGAGATGTCGCACAGCACCACCAGGCGGCGCGGCTTCTCCCTGCGGCGGCGGCGCGGCAGGTGCAGCGGCTCGCCACCGGTGCGCCGGGCCCGGCGCAGGGCGGCGCGCAGGTCGACGGCGGTGCCCTCGGGCGCGGTGCGGTAGCGCCGGCTGCGCCGCGGCGGTGTGGCGAGGCGCAGCCGCCGCATGAGGTCGGCCAGCACCGCCAGCTCGTCGGCGCTCAGCGTGGAGAAGTCCCGCCCGGCGAGGCGCTCGGCGCCGCTGCCGGCGATGGCGACCTCCACCTCGCGCGGCCGCTCCGTCCGGCCGGCGGAGTCGGAGGCCGTCGGCGTCCCGCCGGCCCGGGTGGTGGTCATGCCCTGCGCGTTCAGGTCGCCGCGGAAGTCGGCCTCGTCGACGAAGCCGCGGAAGACCGCGTCGAAGAGGCGGTCCAGGATCGGGAACTGCTCCGGGTCGCTGGTCAGCGTGGCCCGCGCGCAGCGGTGCAGCTCGTCCACGGTCCGCGGGGCGAGCAGCTCGACCGCCTGCGCGAAGCGGGCCGCGCGGTCCGGGCCGACCGGCAGGCCGGCGTCGTGCAGGACCGCCCCGAAGGCGGCGACCAGCGAGGCGAGGTCAGCCCGCAACGATGTCGGCGAGGCCGGCATTGCGGGCCACCTCCTCGTCCTCGCGGTACTTCAGCACCGCGCCGAGGGTCGCCAGCGCCGACGCCTCGTCGAGCGGCAGGCCCAGCATCCGTAGCGCGTTGGCCCAGCTGATCGCCTCGGCGACGCCCGGTGGCTTGGCCAGGTCCAGCGTCCGCAGCCGGGACACCGCGCCGGCCACCCGTCCGGCGAGCGGCTCGCCGGCGCCGGGGACGCGGCGGCGGACGATGGCGGCGACGCGCCCGGCGTCGGGGTAGCCGATCCAGTGGTACAGGCAGCGGCGCAGCAGGGCGTCGTGCAGGTCGCGGGTCCGGTTGGAGGTCAGCACCACGACGGGCGGCACGACCGCGGTGCGGGTGCCGAGCTCCGGGATGGTGACCGAGCCCTCGGCGAGCAGCTCGAACAGGAACGCCTCGAACTCGTCGTCGGCCCGGTCGACCTCGTCGATGAGCAGGACCGCCGGGCGCGGGCCGGGGTGCTCGATCGCGGCGAGCAGCGGGCGGCGCAGCAGGTACTCGGGCGCGAACAGGTCCGCCTCGCGCGGCGTCTCGCCGCGGGCCTCGGCCAGGCGGATGCCCAGCAGTTGGCGCGGGTAGTTCCACTCGTAGAGCGCCTCGGCGGCGCTGAGGCCCTCGTAGCACTGCAGCCGGATGAGCGGGGTGTCCAGGGCCGCGGCCAGCGCGCCCGCGGCGGCCGTCTTGCCCACGCCGGGCTCGCCCTCGAGCAGGATCGGCTGGCCCATCTTCAGCGCCAGGAACAGTGCGGTGCCGAGCCCTGGGTCGGCGAGGTAGCCCTGCCGGTCGAGGCCCTCGACCAGCGCGTCGACGGTCTCGGTCACAGGTACCTTGCCGGGGCGTCGGCGAATGCGCGGCGGCAGCCGGTGCCGCAGAAGTAGTAGACGGTGCCCTCGTGCTGGTAGTGCAGCGCGTCCGGAACCACGGCGACGTCCATGTTGCAGACGGGGTCCTTCGCGATCTGCACGGCGGAAGGCTTCTCCAGCAACGGCAGCATCACTCGCCCGGGCGGCGGCGCGGTCTGCCGGGGGCGCTTCGAGATGATCTCGGCCAGGACGGACAGCGCGATCTCGGGCGCGGTGCGCGCGCCGATGTCGAGGCCGGCCGGCGCGTGGATGGTCGCCCTCTCGGTGTCGCTCAGCTCGAGCTCCGCCAGGACCGCGGCGGCGCGCTTGCGGCTGGCGACGAGGGCGATGTACGGGATGCGCGCCTTGACGGCAGCGGTGAGGATCTCGGCCTCGTCGCGCCCGTGCGAGGCGACCACGACGGCGCTCGCGTCCAGCGGGATCGGGGTCTGCGCGTCCGCCGCGCGGAAGCCCTCCCAGCCCACGGCGCGGGCCACCTCGGGCAGGGAGCGGGCAACGGGCGCCTCGCCGTAGACGAAGACCAGCGGCGCGGGGATCATCGCCTCGAGGAAGATTTCGAGGGTACCGCCGGAAAGACAGGGATTCGCGACCGTGAGCAGCCCCTCGGCGCCGGGACGGTCGTCGGGGCCCTCGTCGTCGGGCGTGATGCGCAGCAGCGTCGACTCGCCCGTCTCCAGCAGCCGGAGCCCCTGGAGACGGACGGTCGACTCGGCGCAGGTGCCGCCGACGAACCCCTCGATCGTGCCGTCCGGCAGCACCAGGGCGCGGTCGCCGGCCTTGGCGCTGGTCGGCCGCTCGGCGCGCACCACGGTCGCGAGCACGAACGGGGTGCGGCCCTCACGGAGTTGATCGGCACGAATGAGCAGGTTCATCGGGGGACTTCCTTAGCTGATCGCGATGTCGGTGCGGATCGGGCGGCCCTGCGCGGCCCGCCAGACGTTCGACGGGGTCAGGGGCATGTCGGCGTGCCGGACCCCGAAGGGCTTGAGCGCGTCGAGCACGGCGTTGACGACGGCGGCCGGCGAACCGACCGTTGCCGACTCGCCGACGCCCTTGGCGCCGATCGGGTGGTGCGGCGACGGGGTGACGGTCTCGCCGAGCTCCCACGAGGGGCACTCCAGCGCCGTCGGCAGCAGGTAGTCCATGAGCGAGGCGCCGAGGTGGTTGCCGTCCTCGTCGAACGCCATGAGCTGCATGAGCGCCATGCCGATGCCGTCGGCGAGGCCGCCGTGCACCTGGCCCTCGACGATCATCGGGTTGATCCGCACGCCGCAGTCGTCGACCGCGATGAACCGGCGCACCTTGACCTGGCCGGTGGCCGGGTCGACGTCGACGACGCAGATGTACGCGCCGAACGGGTAGGTGAGGTTCGGCGGGTTGTAGACCGTGGTCGCGTCCAGGTGGCCCTCGACGCCCTCGGGCAGCTCGAGGCTGGAGTGCGCGGCCATCGCGATCTCCTGGATGGTCTTGCCCTGGTCCGGGTCGCCCTTGACGAAGAAGCGGCCCTTCTCCCAGTCCAGGTCGTCCGGCGAGACCTCGAGCATCGCCGAGGCGACGATCCGGGCCCGGTCGCGGACCTTGCGCGCGACGATCGCGGTGGCGGCGCCGGAGACCGGCGTCGAGCGCGAGCCGTACGTGCCCAGGCCGAACGGGGTCTGGTCGGTGTCGCCGTGCACGACCTCGATGTCGTCGGGGGAGATGCCGAGCTCCTCCGCGACGATCTGCGCGAACGTGGTCTCGTGGCCCTGGCCCTGCGTCTGCACCGACAGGCGCAGCACCGCCTTGCCGGTCGGGTGCACGCGCAGCTCCGCGCCGTCGGCCATGCCCAGCCCGAGGATGTCCATGTGCTTGCGCGGGCCGGCGCCCACGCCCTCGGTGAAGAAGCTGAGGCCGATGCCCATGTACTCGCCGCGCTCGCGCTTCTCGGCCTGCTCCTGGCGCAGCTTCTCGTACCCGACCATGTCCATGGCCAGGCGCAGCGCCTTCGGGTAGTCGCCCGAGTCGTACTCCCAGCCGGTGGGCGTGGTGTACGGGAACTGCTCCGGCTTGAGCAGGTTCTTCATGCGCAGCTCGGCCGGGTCCATCTTCAGCTCGTACGCGAGCACGTCGATCATGCGCTCGACGAGGTACACCGCCTCGGTGATCCGGAACGAGCAGGCGTACGCCACGCCGCCGGGGGCCTTGTTGGTGTACACGCCGGTGACGTCGCACGACGCCGCCTCGAGGTCGTACGAGCCGGTGAAGATGTGGAAGAAGCCCGCCGGGAACTTGGTCGGCTGCGCCGTACCGTTGAAGGCTCCGTGATCGGCAAGAACGTTGACCCGAAGGGCGCGGATCCTGCCGTCCTTCGTCGCCGCGATCTCGCCGCGCATGTGGTAGTCGCGGGCGAACGCGGTGGCGGTCAGGTGCTCGTTGCGGTCCTCCATCCACTTGACCGGCTTGCCGGTGACGATCGAACCGACGATCGCCAGCACGTAGCCGGGGTAGATGCCGACCTTGCCGCCGAAGCCGCCGCCGATGTCGGGCGAGACGACCCGGATCTTGTGCTCGGGCAGCCCGGCGACGAGCGCGTACACCGTGCGGTGCGCGTGCGGCGCCTGCGTGGTCGAGTAGATGGTGAGCTTGCCGCTGACCTTGTCGAAGTCCGCGACCGCGCCGCAGGTCTCCAGCGGCGAGGGGTGCACGCGCGGGTAGAGCACGTCCTCGACCACGACCACCTCGGAGTCGGCGAAGACCGCGTCGGTCTTCTCCTTGTCCCCGGCGCTCCAGTCGAAGATGTGGTTGTCGGTCTTGCCCTCCTTGTCGTCCCGGATGACCGGGGCGCCGGGGGCGAGGGCCTGCTTGGCGTCGGCGACGACGGGCAGCGGCTCGTACTCGACCTCGATGAGCTCCAGGGCGTCGCGCGCGATGTAGTGGTTGTCGGCCACCACGAACGCGACCTCCTGGTTCTGGAAGCGCACCTTGTCGGTCGCGAGCACCGCCTGGGTGTCGTACGACAGGGTCGGCATCCAGGCCAGCTTCAGCGTCTCCAGCACGGCGCCGGTGATGACCGCGCGCACTCCCGGCAGCGCCTCGGCGGCGCTGGTGTCGATCGAGATGATCTTCGCGTGGGCGTACGGGCTGCGCAGGAACGAGCCGTGCAGCATCCCGGGCAGCTGGATGTCGTCGACGTAGTTGCCCTTGCCCCGGACGAACCGCGCGTCTTCCTTGCGGTGCATCCGGCCGAAGCCCATGGGGGTGGGGTTCTCGGTGACGGTCATGCCTCAGCCGCCTCCTTCGTCTGGTGCTCGGCGGCCCAGCGCACCGACCGCACGATGTTCTCGTAGCCGGTGCAGCGGCACAGCTGGCCGGAGATGGCCTCGCGGATCTCCTGCTCGGAGGGGTTGGGGTTGCTGTCGAGCAGGGCGCGGGCGGTGATCATCATGCCCGGCGTGCAGAAGCCGCACTGCAGGCCGTGGCACTGCACGAAGCCCTGCTGCACCGGGTCGAGCCCCGCGGGGCCCTCGAGGCCCTCGACGGTGCCGACGCTCTTGCCGTCGGCCATGACCGCGAGCACGGTGCACGACTTCACGGGCACGCCGTCCAGCGTCACGGTGCACACGCCGCAGTTGGACGTGTCGCAGCCCCAGTGCGTACCGGTGAGGCCGAGCTCGTTGCGTAGGAAGTGCACCAGCAGCAGCCGGGGCTCAACGTCGCGGGTGTGCTGCTCGCCGTTCACCGTCACGGTGATCTGCATCTTCTAGGCCTCCTGCCCTCGCGCGCGAGCGGTCGCGGCGCGCAGCGCGCGCACGGTGAGCTCGCCGGCGAGGTGCCGCTTGTAGTCGACCGGCCCGCGCTGGTCCGCGACCGGGTTGGTGTTCTCGGCGGCGATCCGCCCCGCCTCGGCGAACGTCTCCTCGGTGGCCGGCTTGCCGGCGAGGAAGGCCTCCGCCTCGGCCGCACGGAAGTGCTCCGCGCCGACCGCGGCCAGGCCGATGCCGGCCGAGCGGATCAGGTCCTGATCGAGCCACACGGCGGCACCGGCGGCCGCGACCGCCCAGTCGCCGACGCGGCGCTCCACCTTGAGGTACGCCGAGCCGCCGCCGGGCCGGATGGGCACCCGGATCTCGGTCAGCAGCTCGCCGGGCTCGACGACGGTCTCGTACGGACCGACGTGGAACTCGGACAGCGACACGGTGCGCGACCCCCGCGCACCCTGGATCACCACCGAGGCGTCGACGGCGGCGAACGCGGCGGAGAGGTCCTCGGCGGGGTCCGCCTGGCACAGGGAGCCGCCGACGGTACCGCGGTTGCGCACCAGCGGATCGGCGATCACGCGCTCGGCGTCGGCGAAGATCCGGTAGTGCTCCTCCACCAGCGGCGAGTCGAGCAGGTCCGCGTGCCGCGTGAGCGCGCCGATGCGCAGCTCCGCGCCCTCGACGCGGATGTACGCGAGCTCGGCGACGTCGTTGATGTCGATCAGCGCCGTGGGCCGGGCCAGGCGCAGCTTCATCATCGGAATGAGGCTGTGGCCGCCGGCGATCACGCGAGCGTCCTCACCCCACTTCGCAAGCAGCTCCAGGGTCTGGCCGACACTCGTGGCTTTCGCGTATTCAAATGCGGCGGGTACTTGCATCGCGCCTCCGGTCTTTCGGGTCCGGACAATGAGCAGAAGGTCGACAGAATCGTCGTCCTAAAGCCGACAACGGACAACTCCGTCTAGGTAGTTGAGCCGTTACGGAGGGTAGTTCTGCTTGCGCGGGGCAAGATTGCCGCGTGGGTGGCAGAAAAAGGATGGCCGGAATTGTGGCGCAGGTGGACGGTGGCGTCGCCGAGCTGTGCCCCGACGACGGCCGCCCCGGCCGCTGGACCCTGCTGCTGGACGGCTATCCACAGTCCGCTCTGGACGTCGACGACCCGCGGCGGCTCGACTTCGAATACATGCGGCGCATCGCATCGGTGATCGATGCGATGGCACCGGCCGGCCAAGCGCTCGCGGTGCTCCATCTCGGCGGGGGCGCGCTGACCATGCCGCGGTACGTCGCGGCCACCCGTCCCGGCTCCGTGCAGCGCGTCGTCGAGCTCGACGCGGGCCTCATCGAGTTCGTGCGCCGGGAGCTGCCGCTGCCGCGCGGCGCCGACATCCGGGTCCGCGCGGCCGACGCCCGCGCCGCCGTCGAGGCGACCGCGGCGGGCCGCTTCGACCTGGTCGTCGCCGACGTGTACCGCGGAGCCCGCGTCCCGGCGCACCTCGCGTCGCTGGAGTTCATGACCGCGGCCGCGCGGCTTCTACGCCCCGGCGGCGTCTACGTGGCCAACCTCGCCGACGGGCCCGGCCTCGCCTTCGCCCGCGGCCAAGCGGCGACGCTGCGGCAGCTCTTCGGCGACCTCGTGCTGCTGTCGGAGCCGTCGGTGCTGCGCGGCCGGCGCTTCGGCAACGTGGTCCTCGTGGCCGCCGCCGCGCCCGGCCGCATCCCGCGGGCGCCGCTGACCCGCGCGGCCGCCGCGGACCCGTTCCCGGCCCGGCTGGTCGACGGCGAGGACCTGGTGAAGCTCATCGGCGGCGCACGCATCGTCACCGATGCGACCGCGACATCGTCGCCGGCGCCGCCGGCCAACCTGTTCTGACGGGTTTGTTACCGACCAGTCCGCGGGATGTTGCTTAGGGATCGTTCAGGTTCCGAATACAGTTCCGGAATGCTCGAATTCGACATCGTTCCCGCCGCGCGCCGCCCGGCCGAGGAGCGCGCCGCATTACTCGCCGATCCCGGTTTCGGCCGCGTCTTCACCGACCACATGGTCACGATTCGCTATGCCGAGGGCAAAGGGTGGTACGACGCGCGCCTGGAACCCTTCGGGCCGCTTTCGCTGTCGCCCGCCACCGCCGCGCTGCATTACAGCCAGGAGCTCTTCGAGGGCCTCAAGGCCTATGCGCTGCCCGACGGCGGGGTCGGCCTCTTCCGCCCCGAGGCCAATGCCCGCCGCCTCAACGCGACCGCCGAGCGCCTCGCCATGCCGGCCCTGCCCGAGGAGCTGTTCCTGCGCGCCGTCTGGACGCTGGTCGACGCGGACCGCGACTGGGTGCCCGCGGGCGAGGGTCAGAGCCTCTACATCCGCCCCTTCATGATCGCCACGGACCCGTTCCTGGGCGTGCGGCCGTCCTCGGAGTACCTCTTCGCGGTCATCGCCTCCCCGTCGGGCTCCTACTTCGCCGGCGGCGCCAAGCCCGTCACCGTGTGGATCTCCCAGGACTACTCGCGCGCCGCGCCGGGCGGCACCGGGCACGTCAAGGCCGCCGCGAACTACGCGGTCAGCCTGCGGGCGCAGGCCCAGGCCCAGGAGGCCGGCTGCGACCAGACCGTCTTCCTCGACGCCGTCGAACACCGGTGGATCGAGGAGTCGGGCAGCATGAACCTGTTCTTCGTGTACGAGCGCGACGGCCAACCGCTGCTCGTCACGCCACCCCTCAACGGCTCGATCCTGCCGGGCGTGACCCGCGACTCGGTCCTGACGCTCGCCCGCCACCGCGGCTGGGGCGTCGAGGAGCGGCCGTACTCCCTCGACGAGTGGCGCACGGACGCGCTCGGCGGCGACCTGCGCGAGACCTTCGCCTGCGGCACCGGCGTCGTGATCACCGCGATCGGCACCGCGCGCTCCCGCGACGGCGAGTTCCTCATCGGCGGTGCTGCCGAGGGCCCGGTCACCACCTCGATCCGCGCCGCGATCGTCGGCATCCAGCGCGGCCTGACCTCGGACCCCTTCGGCTGGTCACGCCGCTCCTGAGCGACCTTTTCGAGCGACAAACGGCCTTTTCCCGATAAGTCGGGCGCTGGCGCGCCACGACTTATCGGACTTTTCTCCTGACAGGGTATAAATCCGATAAGTCGTGGCACGCAGTGCCCGACTTATCGGAAATGCCAGCTTCTGACCCGGCCTCGGGACGACTGCGCACCTGCAGGGTGCGGTCGCGCTAGCGAGGTGCGCTCTCGCGCCGTCGGCGGCGTTTTCTCTCCACGATCAGGCGAAAAACGGCCGGGGCAAATCGGACATCGCCGCGATCGTGGAGCGATAATGCACCCCTGTGTACGTTTTGTCACCACCTTGATGCAAAACCGGCCTCCGGCGGGCCGAAAAACGCATCGACGTGGAGAGAAAACGTCGGCCGGCTCAAGACGGGTCGAGCTTCGCGACGATGCGGGCCAGGGTCGCCAGCTCCTCCGGCGGGAGGGCCAGCAACTGCGGCGGCGGCTGGGTCAGGATGGCCTCGGCCCGGGCGGCCTCCGCGCGGCCGAGGTCCGTCGCCCTCACCAGCTTGGCGCGGCGGTCGGCGGGGTGCGGCTCACGGTGTACCAGACCTCGCTTTTCCAGGTCGTCCACGACGAGCGTCGTGTACGGCGCGTCGGTCTGCAGGCGGCTCGCGAGCTCCCGCATCGTCATCGGCTCGCCGGCCAGGCGACGCAGGGCCTTGATTCGCACGAAGCTCAGGTCGAGCGCTTCGCAGGCCTCCTTGCGCCGGTCGTGGCGCTCGTGCACCAAGGTCAGTAGGTCGCGCCAGACCTGGGCGGCCTGGGGTGCGCTGTGCGGGTCAGGCATCGACGAGCTCCGCATCGGGTTGTCGGGCGGTGGCCCAGCGTCCGGTGGTCAGCGTACCGATGAGCAGGATCGCGGCGCCGCACCCGGCGATGATCCACCAGCCCGCGTGGCTGGCCGGGCTGAAGCCGTCCGCCATCGACCGGCCGTGCAGGCCGGCGGTGATGACGGCGCCGAGGACCGCGATGCCGAGCGCCGAGCCGAACTGGCGGCTCGTCGAGGCGAACGCGGCGGCGACGCCGGCCTGCGCGG
This sequence comes from Dactylosporangium darangshiense, assembly GCF_039537565.1. Lineage (NCBI taxonomy): Bacteria > Bacillati > Actinomycetota > Actinomycetes > Micromonosporales > Micromonosporaceae > Dactylosporangium > Dactylosporangium darangshiense. The sequence continues at coordinate 318,506 of NZ_BAABAT010000006.1, read as the reverse complement.
TGGGCAGGCCCGACACCGCGGTGACCGTGATCGGAGGGTTGACCATGGCGAAGCCGATGCCGAACGAGACGTACGCGGCGAGCACCCACACGATCGACGTGTGCGGGCTCAGGCTCGTGAGCAGCACGCCGCTGAGGCCGATGCCGGTGCCGCCGACGAGCAGCGACGGGCGCGGGCCGCGGCTGCCGACGAGCCGGCCCGACAGGGGGCCGAGGATCACCGTGATGGCGGCGATCGGCAGGGTCAGCAGGCCGGCGTGCAGCGGCGAGTACCCGCGCACGTCCTGCAGGTACACGGTGTTGAGCAGCAGGAAGCCGGCCAGCGCGCCGAACGCGGCGACCGCGATCGACGTGGCGCCGGCGAAGGGCGGGCTGCGAAACAGCGTGATGTCGACCAGCGGCTCGGGCCGGCGCGGCTCCACCAGCAGCAGGGCCACGAGCGCGACGAGCGCCACGGCGCCGGCCGCCGGCTCGTGCTCGATGATGGCGTAGGTGGCGCTGGCCAGCAGCACCAGGACGATGACCTGGCCCGGCAGGTCCACCCGCCGCGGCCGCGGCGCGCGCGACTCGGGCACGAACAGCGCGGTGAGCACGACGGCGGCGATGCCGATCGGCACGTTGATCCAGAAGATCGTGCGCCAGCCGACCGTCTGCACCAGCAGGCCGCCGACGACCGGGCCGAGCGCCATGCTGATGCCGACCACGCCCGCCCACACCCCGACGGCCCGCGCCCGCTCGCGGCGGTCGGTGAAGACGTTCGTGATGATGGACATGGCGACGGGGTTGAGCATCGAGCCGCCGATCGCCTGCAGCACGCGGAAGGCGATGAGCCAGCCGAGGGAGGGGGCCAGGCCGCACAGCAGCGAGCCGGCCGAGAACACCACCAGGCCCGTTTGGAAGGTACGCCGCCTGCCCACCCGATCGGCCGTCGAACCCGCCATCAGCACGAGGCTGGCCAGGACCAGCGTGTAGGCGTCGATGGTCCACTGCAGGCCGGACAGCGGTGCGTGCAGGTCGCGCCCGATCGCCGGCACCGCGATGTTCACGATCGTGTTGTCGAGGCCGACGATGAGCAGGCTCATGCAGCAGATGCCGAGAATGAGCAGGCGCCGGCTGCGTGCTTGTACGACCATAATAGTTATGCTCGTACAAGCAAGCGGCCGACGCCAGTGTGATTGATGCCCTAGTCAGTTGCCTGCCGGCGGCATACCGCCGTTGCCCTGCTGGCCGTTGGCCTGGTTGAGCGTGGTGTCCGTGATCGTCGTGGCGGTCGCCGTGGAGCCGTCGACCGTGCCCACCACCGTCACCGTGTCGCCGGTCTTGATGTCCGCGACCTGATCGTTGCCGTTGTCGACGGTGGTGGACGTGCCGATGACGAACGTCGTGCTGTGCCCGTCCGCGCTCTTGGCGGTGATCGAGGTGGTGCTCACGTCGGTCACGGTTCCCGTCTGGAGGCGTTTCGTGGTGTACCCGCCGTTGCCGTCGGAGGCGGTGAAGTCCCCGTAGAGGGCGCCGGACAGGCCGTTCGACCCGCCCATGCCCCCGCCGAACCCCTGCCCGCCGCCGAAGCCGCCCTGCCCGCCGGGCCCGCCCTGCCCGCCGCCGGGCCCCGCCTGCTGCGACGTCTGCGAGGAGGAGTCGCTCGCGGCCCGGATGACGGCGAACCCGCCACCCCCGATGACCAGCGCCGCCACGATGCCCACGACGAGCGTCTTCATGCGCGAGGACTTCGGCGCCTGTGCCGGCGGCTGGGCGGGTGCCGCCGCCGGCATCGGCGCCTGGTCGGCCCAGACGGGCGTTGCGGGCTGCTGGTCGATCTGGCTGCTCATGCGTGGCTCCCTGAGTCGTCCCGGCGGCTCGCATCCGGGGAGCCGCTCACCAGCAACGATCGCGAGGTTCCCTGGCACCGGCCCGCGCGCAGCTTGGCAACCGGCTGTGAGCCGCTCTAGGCCGCGACGAGCTTCTCGGCCGGCGCGTCCGCGGTCTGCGCGGGCCTCCTCCGCAGCGCCGAGGCCCCGACGAGCAGCAGCCCGAGGACCGTCCACGCACCCAGGACCAGCAGGTGCGGCCCCGCGCCGCCGCCATCGAAGAATGCGGTACTGCGAAGCAGCGACCCGGCCGCACCCGGCGGCAGGTACTGCCCGATCGCTCCCCATCCCGACGGCAGCATCTCGGGCGCGCTGGCGAGCCCCGACAGCGGGTTGCCCAGCAGCATCATGAGCGCGCCGCCGAGCCCGAGCCCGGCCACGCCGAGCAGCGCCTCGAGCCCGAGCAGCGTGAGCGCGGTGGCGGCGATGGACAGCGCGACGACGCCGGCGTTGGTCCAGTAGTCGCCCTCGAGGGAGCCCAGCCAGTACTGCAGGATGGCCACCAGCGCGAGCCCGCCCGTGATCGCGAAGACCAGCGCACCCGCGACCCGCCGCCCGATCCCCGCGACGAGGTTGGTGAGCAGCCCGGCGGCGATGATCCCGCCGAGCACCAGCGGCAGCGCTCCCGCGGCCAGCCCCGCCCCGCGCGGATCGTCGGCGGGCAGCGGCACGAGGTCGCGCACCGCCGGCGCGGCGTTCTCCCCGCCGCCCAGCCCGAGCGCCACCTGCTGCAGCGCCTGCGCGACGACCGGGCTGGCCGCCGAGGCGATGATCACCTGCGGATGCCCGGAGGTGAGGTCGATCGCCCCGTACACCTCGCGATCCCGGATCAGCTTCTCGGCGGCCGCGGTGTCGGCGACGGTCGTGACGTCGAAGGCGCCCGGCCGCTTGGCGTTGAGCTGCTGCACCACCTGTGACACGGCGGGCGCCGGGCCGGCAACGGCCAGCGGAACGTCATGCACGCTGGACCGCGTGGCGGGCCAGGCAAACGCGATCATGATGAGGCTGAGCAGCGCGGTGAGCAGGAGCACGATCCCACCGGTCCGGCCCCAGCCGGACTTTCCCGCAGTGTGCCGACCGGCCATCTGGGTCTCCTAAAAAGAACGTTCGTTCGCTCTTTTTGAGCATCGTCCGGTCCTCACCGCACGTCAAGAACGAACGTTCGCTTTACGCTGCGACCCTGCTCACGGCGACCTGGTCGTTAAATGCTGATAAAAGCGATAAGTCCGGCCAAGCGGAGCGGCCGGACTTATCGCCGCACCCCGGCTGCGGAAGAGAACGGCGTCGCGGGAAGGCGTTCGCGCGAAGTCCCGGTGCTTGCCGTTCTTGGCCGGCCAGCGGTGCGACAGGACTGCAGAGTGGTGGGCACCGTGACCGTGAAGCGCGAGGCCAACCATGGTGCTCCACGATGCGCTTGGATGCCCGTCCATGCCGGGCGGGCCGCGGCGAGCGCGACGGCCCCGTACGGGCCATGGACCGCGCCGCCGCCCTCCGGCAGCCCATCGGCAGCCGGAGGGCGGGAATTACCGAATCAGCCCTTGCCCGGCAGGATGCCCTGCAGGTGGCGGCCGTTGACGGCGGCGCGGCGGCCCGCGTCGACCTCGCTCTTCCATGAGCGCACGTAGTTGGAGGCGGTCAGCCGGTCGACGTCGTCGAGGTCGAGCAGGTCGCCGACGAGGTTCGTCAGCGCCACCACGTCGCGGCGGTCGTTGGCCGGGACCTGGTCGTGCAGCAGCTGGAACACCTGGTTGCGCAGCGAGCCCTCGCGGACCAGCGGCGTCGGGGACAGCGTCGGCTCCTCGGCGATCTCGACCGTCTCGGCCTCGTGCGTGACCGGCGCGGTGCGCGAGCGGGCCCGGCGCGGCTGCCCTGCGGCCGGCAGGATGCCCTCCAGGTCGGCGCGCAGGCCGCCCAGGGCCGACGGCGCGACCGTGTCGGCCTCGGCGGCCGCCTCGGAGGCGCGGGCCACGGCCTCGCGGGCCGCGCGGCGCTCCTCCTGCTCGCGCGTGATCTCGCGGGTGACCAGGCGGTCGCCGGCCGCCGGGAGCGCCTGCTGCTCCTCGGTGTCGATCACCGGCAGGGCCGGCTCGTGCGCCCGTGCCGGCAGGACCGGCGCGGGCTCCGGCTCCTGCGCCGGCGCGACCGGTGCGGGTGCGCCGGTCATCGCGGCCAGCCGCGCCGGAGCGAGGTCGGCGGCGATGAGCGAGGTCAGGCCGTCGTAGTCGGCGCCGTCGGCGAGGCGCAGCGCGATCTCGTCGAGGTCGTAGACGGCGACGGCGATGTCGGCCGTGGTCGGGTCCACGGCGGAGCGGATCTTGCGGTGCAGCACCTTGGCGATCGCGGCGGTGCGCTGCTCCTTGCGCTTCTCCGCCTTCGCGGCCGCGATGGAGGTGTAGAGGCCCAGCCTGACGTCGGCCTTGGCGAGGTTCTTGGCCCGCAGCGTCAGCCACGGGTGGCGGACCCAGTGGCCCACCACTTCGTAGGCCGGCGTGGTGGGCGGCAGGTCGCCCTTGGCCCGCAGGCGGTCGCGCCGCTGGTTCTCGGTGTGCATCAGCCAGACGAGATACCCCAGCGCCGACATCCCGGCGAAGAAGCCCGCGAGGAGCTTGTTGTCGTGCGCCATCCAGTTGAACGCCACGGCGAAGGCGGCGATGGCGGCGGAGAGGATGCGCGAGGCGATGGCGCGCTCGCCCAGCCGGCGGCGCACGTCGGCGTTGGCCAGCACCACGATGCCGCCCAGCTCCAGGGCGCCGACCGCCGGGATCGCCCAGATGGTGGGGATGCCGAGGGCCTCGACGGCGCCGGAGACCTGGCCGGCCAGGGCGACGAGGAGGACGACAATGTAGAACAGCTGTCGCATGTAGGAGGTGCGCCGGACGGTCTTCTGCAGATCGGCGTCGAGTTGACTGATGCCCGGCGTGCTCACCGGCTTCTCCCGTCTTCGTTCGGCTGGGGCAGTTGATAGCCCCGCGCCGCGAGGAACTCGGCCAGCGCCAGGTCCACGGAGCTCTGCACCGTGGTGTTGTGGTCGACGACGAACCGCTGCAGGGTCTGCTCGATCTCCACCCGGACCCGGGTGTTGAGCTGGACCCGTTCGAACCGCGGCCGCTGTGGCGGCATCGCCACCGTCTTCTCTGTCGCTTCCAACATCACTCCCGCTAGCCGTTTGCTAGCGCGCACGCTAGCAAAACAGCGGTCGATGAGGACAACCGACACGCCGGAACGCATGTTCGAATTCGGGGAAGCGCCGCCAAGGGCGCTTACGTAGCGTGTTCGAGAAAGGTTCAACGGCCCCCGAAATCTCACCGTGAGTAGTCATTCGGGAGCATTCTCGGTCCTGTGCCGGGCCGGGGCGGTTCGGTACGCTCACCGCATGCGGCGCCGGGCACTCACGTTGGTAACTGCGGTGCTCGTGCTGATCGGCGCCTGGGCGATGCCCGCGGCCGCCGCGCCGGGCGACCCCACGGCCCCGCCGGACGAGGGCGCGGCCAACCTCACGCTGGGCGACAAGCTCGATGCGGCCAACACCGAATGGCTGCAGGCGCAGGCGACGCTGGACGCGTCCAAGAAGCGCCAGGCCGAGCTCGTCCAGCAGATGGAGGAGATGCAGAGGGAGCTCGAGCCGGTCCGCGCCAGCGTGAACGTGATCGCGGCCGCGGCGTACCGGACGGGCGGCAAGGTGCGGATGAGCGCGGCGCTGGTGGACACGGCCTCGCCCGAGCAGTTCATGGACCGCGTGCTGCTGGTGAACGAGATCGCGATGTACAACGACCGCGTGATCGGCCGGCTCACCAAGCTCGAGGCGGACCTCGCGGCGGCGAAGAAGGCGATCGACGACGAGGTCGCCAAGCAGCAGGCGCAGGCCGACATCCAGGCCAAGAAGAAGGTCGACGCCGAGGCGGCGCTGGCAAAGATGCGGGGCAAGGCCGACGGGTACGTCAGCGTCAACTCACCGCTGGCCAACCCCGCGCCGCGCAACGCGGACGGCACCTGGCCGAAGGAGAACTGCATCATCGACGACCCGACCACGTCGGGCTGCATCACGCCGCGGATGCTGCACGCGGCGCAGGAGGCCCGCAAGGCCGGGTTCACGCACTTCTACTCGTGCTTCCGCCCGTCCGGGCCGTATGAGCATCCGAAGGGGCGGGCGTGCGACTTCGCGGCCGCCTCGGACGGCTTCGGCGGCATCGCCTCGGGCAACGACAAGACCTACGGCACCAACCTCGCGGCGTTCTTCGTGAAGAACGCGTCGTCGCTCGGCGTGCTGTACGTCATCTGGTTCCGGCAGGTGTGGACGCCGGCCGCGGGCTGGCACGCCTACAGCGGCGGCAACGGCGACCCGTCCAGCGATCACACCAACCACGTGCACCTGTCGGTCTTGTAGGGTCAGTAGCCCCGGCGGAAGCGGCGCTGACGGTGGCGGCCGAAAGCTTGAAAGCCGTCAGGCGGTAGCCGTGGACAGGGCGCGCTCGCAGACGGTGCGGGCCCACTGGATGCGGTTCAGGGCCACATCCGGCCGGTCGCCGAAGATCTCGGCTGCGCGGGCGTAGCACTCGTCGGGCCCGAGGCGCTCGAGCGTGGCGTCGACCGTCCTGCGGACGGTAGCGGCGTCGGGGTTGGAGAAGCACGGAGTGTCGGAGACGAACAGTGCCATGCACAGCACCGGGTCAACCGGGCAGATCGTCATGGTGGATCACCTGTTCATGGGGGTGTGGATGACTGTTCCACCGTCTCTCCGTGCGCACGGGGCCGCCTCGGCGCCAGCGGGCCTCTATGCCTGCGGGTTTCCCGACCCGGCTTTTCCGGCTGGCCGCCATGCCGAATTCAACTGGCATCACCCTCCAGAGGTACGGTCGTGAGCGGGATGGCGATGCCCAGCCGTGTGCCCGTGCCGGGCCGGCTGGCGATCTGCATCGTGCCGCCCAGCGCCGCCACCCGGTCGCCGAGGCCGGTCAGGCCGGTGCCGGTGCCCGGGTCGGCGCCGCCGACGCCGTCGTCCTCGATGGACAGGCGCAGGTGCTGCTCGGAGACCGTGGCGCTGACCGAGATGACCGTGGCGTGCGCGTGCCGGATCGCGTTGGTCAGCGCCTCCGCGACCACGTAGTACACCCCGATCTCGATGTTGGAGCTGAGGCGCTCGGGCAGGTCCAGGCTCACCTCCACGGGGATCGGCGAGCGGCGGGCCAGCGACTTGATCGCCGGGCCGAGGCCGCCCTCGGACAGGATCGACGGGTGGATGCCCCGGGCGAGCTCGCGCAGCTCGTCGATCGCCTCCGACAGGTCGCTGCCGATCGTGTGCAGCCGCTCCTGCGCCCCGTCGCTGACCTGCGTCTCGGTCGCCCGCAGGGCCAGCAGCAGGGCGATGAGGCGCTGCTGGGTGCCGTCGTGCAGGTCGCGCTCGATGCGCCTTCGGCTCTCGTCGGTGGCCGCCACGACCCGGGCGCGGGAGGCGGTGAGGTCGGCGCGCGCCTGCGAGTTGGCGATGGCGCTCGCGACCAGCTCAGTGAACTCGGCCGCCCGCTCGGCGTCGTGCTCCTCCAGCGGGCGGGCGCAGGTGGACAGGGCCTTCAGGGCGCCCCAGGTGCGCCCGGCGACGTGCACCGGCGCGCCGATCGCCGAGCGGATGGAGGAGTCGCCGAACTCGTGCTGCAGGAAGTCCGCGCTGCGCGGCCCGGCCATCCGGATGGGGCGGCCGGAGCGCAGCACGCGCCCGGCGATCCCGTGGTCTGCGAGCTCCACGCGGCCGAGAGCGATGCGGTGCGCGGGGTCGTGGCTCCAGCTGGCCACCACCGTGGCGTTCCCGTCCATTTCGAATCTCAGCAGTACCGAGGCATCGGCCCCGAAGAGCTTGCCGGCCTCCTCGGTCACCGCCGCGAACACGTCCTCGGCGGGCTTGCCGTGCGCGGCCACGGTGGCCACCCGGCGCAGCGCCGCCTGCTCGGCCGCCACCGCGCCGAGCATGATCCGGCCCCGGTCCAGCGCCGCGACCATCGAGTTGAAGGTGCGCTGCAACACGCCGACCTCGACCGGCCCATCGGTGTTCACGCGCACGGCCAGATCGCCGCCCGCCACCCTGTCGGCGGCCATCACCATCCGATGCAGCGGTCGCACCACCATGACGTTGAGCGAGCGGGTGAGCAGCGCGACGGCGAGCAGCGCCACGACGAACCCGGCGACGGCCGCCATCGCCGCGCGGCGCCCCGCACGGGCCGCCTCGTTGTGCGCCTTCGCCACGATCGTGGCCTGGTTGTTGATGAAGTCGTCGAACTCGGCCCGCAGTGCCGCGATGTGCTGCTGGCCATCCATGATCGACTGGGGGTCGATGTTCTCCGGCTCGCCCGACTGGTCGTCGGCGATCGCCGGGTCGGCGTAGTTGTCGAGGTACACGGTCACGTCGTTGTTGAGCCGCGTCACCCGCGCCGCCTGTGCCGGGCCGCCGTCGACGGAGGAGGCGAGCTCCTGCTGTCGGAGTGGAATCTGCTGCTGCGCGCGGATCCACGGCTGCAGCAGGGCACGGTCGTGGGTGAGCGCGTAGCCGCGCCGGCCGGCCTCCACGTCGAGGACCAGGCGCTCCAGGGCGTTGGCGGCGGAAACGGACTGCTCGGCGCGGGTCACGTCGGCAACGGACGCACGCAGTTGGTACACCGAGTAGAGGATCACCGCGAAGGCGGCGCTGATCATCAGGGTGAACGCGGCGCTGATTACTGCCAGGCGGAAGGTCAACCCCCCGTGCATTGTGGGTGTCTACCCCGACTCGCAGGGTTATGTTGGATTTGATGGCATTCGAGGCGAGCGCGGCACTGCGTCGTTCCGTGGTGATCGCGGACGACGACGTCTTGCTGCGCGAGGGGCTGGCGAGCCTCCTCGACCGGCACGGGTTCAGCGTCACCGGGCTCGCCGACGACGGCAGCCACCTGCTCGAGCTGGTCGAGAAGACCTCGCCCGACATGGCCGTCGTCGACATCCGGATGCCGCCGACGCACACCACCGAGGGCCTGGCCGCGGCCCGGGAGATCCGGGTCCGCTTCCCGCGGGTGGCGATCCTGGTGCTCTCGGCGTTCGTCGAGGTCGAGCACGCGATCGAGCTGCTGGCCAGCGGCGAGCGGATCGGCTACCTGCTCAAGAGCCGGGTGACCGACGTCGAGGAGTTCATCGAGACGCTGCACCGGGTCTACGACGGCGGCACGGTCGTCGACCCGGCCGTGGTGCAGGAGCTCGTCGCCGCGCACCGGCGCAAGGACCCGCTCGACGTGCTCAGCCCGCGCGAGCGCGAGGTCCTCGCGCTCATGGCCGAGGGGCGCTCCAACGCCGGCGTCGCCAAGGCGCTGTGGGTGACGGAGGGGACGATCGAGAAGCACGTGCGCTCGATCCTCACGAAGCTCGACCTGCCGGAGACGGACGAGACGCACCGCCGCGTGCTGGCCGTGCTGACGTTCCTCGAGGCGGCGTCGTCATCCTCGGGGGGCTGAGCCGATCAGCAGGCGTGCGACTTCGTGCCCAGCAGGGAGCTTATGGCGCAGCCGGACAGCTCCTCTTTCGGTAGGTAGCCGATGGCCGGGCTCTCCTCCAGCAGGTCCGCGAGGTCGTCCGGTGCGAGGCTCGAGACCATGATCACCGGGCTGTGCTCGATGCGCGCGGCGAGGTCGAAGCCGCTCTCGGCGCCCAGGCCGACATCCACCAGTACCACATCCGGTTGTTCCTGCTCGACCGCGTGCAACGCCTGTCGGCTGTCCGCCGCGGTCGCCACCACCGCGATTCCCTGGTCGGTGAGCAGCCGGCGGGCGCTGGCCCGGAAGCGTTCCGAATCGTCGACGATGACGCAGCGGATCGTCATACCGCAAACACTGCCACGGCGACGGGTGGTGCTGCCTTGCGGCTAGCCGGAAAGGCGACGCGAACCGTTACCACAAACGCCCACAAAAGGCAGCAATCACCAAAGAAACGGAATAAGGGAAAGGCCACCCGTGGCGGCGGGTGGCCTTTCCTGCGCCGGTCGGGCGGGACCGGCGGTCTTTGGAATTGTTCCAGTAAGCGTCAGAAGGAGCCCTGCGCGTTGCATTTGTAGCCCTGGTCGAGGCAGTCGCGCACGCGCTGGGCGAGCGCGTCGGGCTCCCATGCGTTGAAGAAGTCCGCGTGCATCGAGTAACCATTCCCGGACGCGAGGGTGATGCCGTTCGTGTCCGTGTTCAGCGGGTAAGCGATGACGAAGGAAACCGACGGGATCGGCACCGGGTGGCTCGCCGGGCAGGCGCCCGTGTGGTCGCCGTTGGCCATGTGCGCCTTGTGGTCGGGGCTGTCGAGGTGTACGCCGTCCCAGCAGTCCGGAAACGTGATCTGCCGGACCAGCTCGGCGGTCTTCGCGCAGATCGGGTACTGCCCGTCGGCGGTCCGCCCGACCTCGCCGCCGATGCCCGCGCACCAGAAGTGGTTGCCCTGGTGGTCCGGGGTGTCGTTCTGGTTCTTGGCGTCGCCGGTGATCATGCGCAGGCCGAACGGGAACGGCTGGGTCCTGCTCGGGTCCTTCAGGCGCGAGCCGTAATACACGGTCAACTCCTTCGGGTCCACGACCTTGCCGTTCTGGTACAGCGTCGGGATCCAGTACGCCGAGTGGTCCTGCGCCGGCGTGCAGGTGGTGCCGGCGGCGAAGAGCGACTCGGCGGTCGAGTTCGCGTCCGTGGAGCGGTTGCCCAGGAACGTGTGGTTGTGCGAGGCGCCGGCCAGGCCCGGGAAGACGATCGGGTCGTCGCTCGCGTGGTGGCTCACCGTGCAGGTGGCGTGGAACTCGGGCACCTTGACCGGGTTGTTCGTGATCGGCGCCGGCCTGCGCGCGAAGAACGCGTCGGTGTCGGCCCTCTGCTTGGCCGGGTCGACGCTCGGCCACCCTGCGTTGACCGTCGCGCTTGCGCTTGCGCTTGCGCTCGCGCTCGGCTTCGGCGACGCGGGGGTTGGCGAACCCGGCACGGTCGCGGTGGGCGTGCGCTGGAACCGCAGCCAGTTCACGTTGATGAAGTCGCCGCCCTGCGGGCTCTTGAGCAGGAGGAAGATCGTCTGTTTGCCGGTCAGCGTGGTGCCGCTGAGCACCGTCTTGGTGGTCCAGGTCTGCCAGCTGCCGGTGTATCCGACGGCGTAGCTGGCCAGCAGCTCGCCGTCCTGCGCGCCGGCCCGCAGCTCGATCGTGCCGCCCGCGCGGCTGGCCGCGGCGACGCGGACACCGGCGCTCAGGGAGCCGGCGCCGCCGAGGTCGATGTTGTCGTACCGCATCCAGTCGCCATTGGCGAGCCAGCCCACGTTCTTGCCGCCGCCGGTGTCGGCCGTGTTCTCGGTGCGGGCGCCGGACTGTGCGCTCCACGCCTCGGCCTGCACCACGCCCGCGGTGTCCGCCTGCTCGGCGCCGGCGGTCGTGCTCACGATGACGGTGGTGGCCATCGCGCCCGCGACCGGGACGGCGAGCAGGGCCAGCAGCGTGCGGCGGCGCATCGGCGCGCGGTACGGCGTGGTCGGCATGCGCGTGACCGTACGCAGGCGGAGAGCGCTCTCTCAAGGGCTCCTGCTAGATCTAAGTCGAACGTAAAACTGCTCTAAGCGCCACCAGGACAACCGCCACGGCCGCGCACCATGGCCGCCGGTCACGCACGACGTAGCCGGCGGCCAGGCCCAGCGGCACGCCGGCGAGGGCGCACCGGGCCGGGATCGATGCGATCCCGGCCCGGATCCTGCCGCATGCGCGCTAGGCGTCGCGGCGGCGCAGCGTGAGCAGGCCGGCGGCGAGCGCGGCGGCCGCCCACAGCGCGAGGATGCCCAGCCCGCCCCACGGACCGTAGGCGCGGTCGTAGTCGGGCGAGTCCGGGTTGCCGAAGAAGTGCAGGATCGTCACGCCCGCCTGGTCCGGCAGGAACTGGGCGACCCGCCGCACGCCCGGGATGTTGCCGACGCCCTGCGAGCCGAGGAAGAACACCGGCAGCAGTACCCCGAGCGCCAGCGCCGTGCTGCGCAGCGCCTGCGCCACGCCGGCCGCGAACAGGGCGATCAGCACCAGATACAGCCACGCGCCGGCGATGGTCCCGGCCACGCCGTCGGCGCTGGGCGACGTGCGCAGCCGGGCGCCGAGCCCGGCCTGCGCGGCGGCGAACGACACCGCGACGCTCAGCGCCGCGGCGCCGGCGAGGCAGAGCGCCACGGCGCCCATCTTGGCCAGGTAGAACGCGGTCCGGCGGGGCACCGCGGCCAGCGACGGGCGAATGGTGCCCGAGCCGTACTCGCCGGACACCGCGATCACCGCGAAGACCACGAGGGCGAGCTGCGCGAAGGAGAGGCTGTAGAAGCTCGCGAACATCGCGTCGTAGCGCAGCGTCGCCGGGTTCGCGTGCGCGAAGGAGATGCCGATGAGGTACGCCATGCCGCCCGCGACCACGACGGTCAGCCCGAGCGGCCACCGCGTCGAGCGCAGCGTGCGCAGCTTGATCCACTCGGCGGCGAAGGCGCTCATCGGGCCACCGCCTTGAGGAACGCGTCCTCCAGGCTCGCCGCGCCGGCGACGAACTCGGCAACGGTGGCGTCGGCGACCAGCCGCCCGCGGCTGATCACCACGAGCCGGTCGGCGACCAGCGCGGTCTCGGCCATCAGGTGGCTGGACACCAGCACCGTGCGCCCCTGCGCCGCGTAGCCGCGCAGGAGGGCCCGCAGCCAGTGCACGCCCTCGGGGTCGAGGCCGTTGACCGGCTCGTCGAGCAGCAGCACCGGCGGGTCGCCCAGCAGTGCCGCGGCGATGCCCAGCCGCTGCGCCATGCCGAGCGAGAAGCCGCTGGCCCGCCGGCGCGCGGCGTCCTGCAGCCCGACGAGCGCGAGCACCTCGCCGACCCGAGCGGCCGGGATGTCGTTGCTGCGGGCCAGGTAGCGCAGGTGGTCGGCGGCGCGCCGGCCCGGGTGCGCGCTGCGCCCCTCCAGCAGTGCGCCGATCTCGCGCAGGGGCCGGCGCAGCGACGCGTACGGCCGCCCGCCGACCAGGGCGCGCCCCGCGGTGGGCCGGTCCAGGCCGAGAATCATGCGCATGGTCGTGGACTTCCCGGCACCGTTGGGCCCGAGAAAGCCCGTCACGTGCCCGGGCCGCACGGCGAACGACAGCCCGTCGACCGCGACGGTGCGCCCGTAGCGCTTGGTGAGCTCTTCGACGACGATCACGACCGGACGCTAGGCGCGCGCCCGGGCGCGGCGCAGTCGGCGAAAGTCGCGCCGATTCGGCGACGATCGTCGCGAGCGGCGGGCGTTTATCCTGCTGACATGCGCCGATACTTCGCCGCCGCGGGCATCGTGGGCATCGACTGCATGCTGCTGACCTTCGCGCTTCCGGGCCCGCCGCGCGCCTGGCTCCTGCCACTCTGGGCGTTGCTCGTGGCCGGGATCGTCTGGCTGCGCTACCGCAACCCGGTCGCGGCGTTCGTCTGCGCGCTCGGGCCGGCCGTGTACGTCGGTGGGGTCCTCGCCCTGCTGCCGTGGACGGCGTACCAGGCCGGGCGGGCTCTGCGGGGTACCGCATCCGGAATCGCCATGGTCGCGGCGGGCGCGCTCGCCCTCGCGGCCGAGATCGCGCGGCGCCCGGGCGCGGCGGCGCCGCTCGCGGTCGCAGCGGTGGCGTTCGGCCTGCTGCCGGTCCTTGCCGGGCGCTACGTCGCGCAGCAGGAGCGGCTCGCGGCCAACCTCGCCGCGCAGGAGCGGCTGCGCATCGCCCGGGACATGCACGACGCGCTCGGGCACCGGCTCAGCCTCGTGTCGGTGCAGGCGGCGGCGCTGGAGGTGGCCGAACTGCCGGCCGAGCAGCGCGCGGCCGTGCGGCGCCTGGCCGAGGCGGCCCGCGGCGCGGTGGGCGAGCTGCACGAGGTGGTCACCGGCCTGCGCGGGCCGCGACCGGGGCTGGCGGCGGTCGGCGACCTCGTGGCGGGCGCGCGGGCGGCCGGCGTCGACGTGCGGCTCGAGACCCGCGGCGCGGCGCGCGAGCTGCCCGACGACGCCGGGCCGGCCGCCTACCGGCTGGTGCAGGAGGGCCTGACCAACGGCGTGAAGCACGCGCCCGGCGCGCCGCTGAGCGTGCGGGCCGAGTGGGAGGACGACGCGCTGGTGCTGTCTGTGGTCAACCCGGTGCCGCCCGGCACGGCGGAGCCCGCGCCCGGGCGCGGCCTGCTAGGGCTGGCCGAGCGGGCCGAGGCGGCCGGCGGGCTCGTCGGGCACGGCGTCGGGGCCGGAGAGTTCCGGCTGTGGGCCGTGCTGCCGCTCGTGCCCGCGGGGCGGCGCCCGGCACTGCTGGGGATGGCCGTGGCCGGGCTGATGTTCGGCTTCGTGCCGCTCAGCCTGATGGTCGGAGTGGCCTGACCGTGGGGCCGATCCGCGTCCTCGTCGCCGACGACGAGCCGCTGATGGCCGCGGGTGTGCGGGCGGTCCTCGAATCGGCCGCGGACCTCGAGGTCGTCGCCGTGGTCGCCGACGGCGCCGCGGCGGTCGAGGCGGCCGGCCGGCTCGACCCGGACGTCGCGCTGCTGGACGTGCGGATGCCGGTGCTCGGCGGCCTGGACGCGATGGCCGGCGTGCGCGCCGCGCGCCCGGGCGTGGCGATCGTGGTGCTCACGTCGTTCGGCGATGAGCCGAACGTCCTGCGCGCGCTGCGCGAGGGCGCGGCCGGGTTCGTGCTGAAGTCCTGCGCGCCGGAGGAGCTGCTGCGGGCGGTGCGGGCCGCGCACGCCGGCGACGCGTACCTGTCGCCGCCGGTCACCCGCCACCTGCTCGGCCTGGTCGGCGCCGACGGCGTGGCCGCAGCCGAGCGCCGCCGGGCCGCGTCCGGGCGGCTCGCCGCGCTGAGCCCGCGCGAGGCCGACGTGCTGCGGCTGGTCGCCGAGGGCCTGTCCAACGCCGACATCGGCGCGCGGTTGCGGATGAGCGAGCCGAGCATCAAGACGTACGTCAGCCGCCTGCTCACCAAGCTCGACTGCGCCAACCGCGTGCAGGCGGCCCTGCTCTACCGCGACTCGCGCTGATTGAGCAGCCCTTCGCGGGCGGCCAGCGCGATCATCGCGGCGGTGCGGTCGGCGATCGCCGGGTCGAGCGCCTCGCCGGTGATGTAGGCGCGGGCGTAGTACGGCGCGCCGACCAGCCGGATCACCTCGGCCGCGTCGGTGCCGGGCGGCGCCTCGCCGCGCTCGACCGCCCGCTGCACGATCGCCGTGCCGATCTCGATCCGCGCCGCGAAGAACTCGGTCAGCGCCGCCCGGGTGGCCGGGTCGTGTATCGCCTCGCGCACGACGATGTCGAAGACGGTGCGCAGCCGGGGCATGGTGAGCAGCGCGATGCTGGCCCGCCCCAGCTCACGCAGGTCCCCCTCGAGCGAGCCGGTGTCCGGCGGCGGGATCAGGGTGCCCGCCGTCTCCGCGAAGACGTCGACAACGAGCTGCGTCAAAGACCCCCAGCGTCGGTACACCGTGGTCTTCGCCACTCCCGCCCGCTGCGCGATGCGCTCGATGGTGGTGCCCGCGTACCCGACTTCCAGCAGCTCGGCCTGCAGGGCCTCGGTCACCGCGGCCCGGGTGCGCGCGGTCCGCCCACCGGGCCGAACGGTCCCAACCGGTTCGTCTCCCAATGAAACTCCAGTTGCGTTAAGCGTCCATCCTCTGCCATGCTCAGGCTAACGCAACTGAAGTTCACTTAGTAGTTGGGACCTCGCATCATGGCGTTCTTCGTGGGCGCGCTCCTGTTCGCCGCATTGATCGGCGCACTCGACGCGAAACTGCCGTGGCCGACCGGCCGCAAGGGAGACAACCGATGATCACCGGCCACTTCGGCCTCGCCGCCGCCGTCAAGTCCGTCGGGCGACCAGTCCCGCTGTGGTCGCTCATGCTCGCCACCATCTGGCTCGACGTCGTCTTCGCCCCGCTGTACCTGGCGGGCGTCGAGCACATCGACCCCGTCCCCGGCACCGACGGCGGCTACGGCGACGGCATCATCTACGCCGACTACACGCACTCACTGCTCGGCGCCCTGGTCATCGCCGCCGCCACGGGCCTGCTGTGCGCCCGCTGGTGGGGCCGCCGCGGCGGCGTCGTCATCGGCGCTGTGGTCTTCTCGCACTGGCTGCTCGACCTGCTCGTGCACCGCACCGACCTGCCCTTGCTGCCCGGCAACGCGGGCGACCTGCCGCGGCTGGGCCTGGGCCTGTGGCAGTACCACGCGCTGACCGCCACGATCGAGGCCCTGCTGGTGGTCGCCGGCGCGGCCCTCTACTGGCGCGCGGCACGCCAAACCGGCGGCCCGAAGCCCCGCATCAACCTGATCACGGCCCTGATCCTGGCCTGCGGCGCCGCCACCCTGGCGCTGGACCTGGCCGGCATCTAGCCGCCGGCCGTCAGGCCACGTTGAGCTGGATGTCGCCGATACGCGCCACGATTTCGAGATGGCCGTCGCTGGGGGAGGGGCATGGACGGCGGGCGCTACGGTGTCGCGTATGGGGGTGAGCCGGCGCGTCGCGCTGCTGGGGCTGGGCGGCGTCGTCGTGCTCGGTGCGGCCGGCGGCGGCTTCGAGCTCGTCGACCACGCCGTGCTGCCCGGCAAGGGGCGGCTGGACGAGGCGCTGGGCCGCTGCGACGCCGAGGCGCCCGCGCACCCGGCCGTGCCGCGCGCCGCGCCGCCACCCGTGCTCACGGGGACGTTCCGCTCGGCGCGGCGCAACCGCGACGTGGCCTATGCGCTGGTCTATCCGCCCGGGCACGCGCGCGGCGAGCGGCTGCCGGTGTGCCTGGCCCTGCACGGGTTCGGGTCCAATGCCGCGCAGGCGGTGAGCACCGGTGGCTACGCGGCGCTGCTCGCCGGGGCCGTCGGCGCGGGGGCGGCGCCGTTCGCGATCGCGGCCGCCGACGGCGGGGACGGGTACTGGCACCCGCACGCCGCCGACGACCCGCTCGGCATGCTCGTCGAGGACTTCCTGCCGTTCCTGGCCGGCGAGGGGCTCGACGCCGGCCGGGCGGCGGTGGCCGGCTGGTCGATGGGCGGCTACGGTGCGCTGCTGTGCGGGCTGACGTACCGCGACCGCTTCCGCCTCGTCGTGGCCTCCTCGCCGGCGATCTTCCGCGACTACGCCGACGCCGAGCGGGTCAACGCCGGCGCGTTCGACTCGGCCGCCGAGTGGGCCCGCTACGACGTGACCGGGCGGGCGGCCGAGTTCGCCGGGCTGCGGTTCCGCGTCGACATCGGGGCCGCGGACCCGTTCGCGCCGGCCGTGCGGCGGCTGCGGGACCGGCTGCCCGACCCCTCCGTGGTCACGCTGTCGACCGGGTGCCACGACGGCCGCTACTGGGACGCCGTGGCACCGGGCCAGGTCGCCGCGATCGCGGCCGCCCTGGGCTGACGGGTCAGGCCAGCGGGTCGGCGGTCGCCGGGCCGGGGCGGATGCCGACGAGGGTGCGCAGCAGGCTGTCGCGGCTCAGGCCGGCGTCGCCGCGCTCGATCGTGTACTGGTGGCCGTCGATGGCGATCTGCGAGCCGTCGCGGCCCTCCTCGACCGGATGGCCGGCGTAGGTCTTGTTCGGCTTCACCTCGTCCGTCGTCGTGTCGGTCACGAAGAAGACGCCGCCGCTGGGCACCTCGAAGCCCAGCGAGGTCGTCGTCGACAGGCCCGGCAGCTCCACCATGCAGGACCGGACCCGCGTGCCGGGCGGCGCCCACGTGAGCTGGTACTGCGCGGCGCAGCGCAGCACCCGGTCGTACCGGATGGAGGCGGCCACCTCCAGCATCGCGGCGCGCGCCTCGGCCGCCCCGATGACCGGCATCGGGTCGGGCTGCATCCGGTGGAACTTCACCTCGGCCAGCGCCCAGACGCCGTCGAGCGGCTGCCACCGCAGCGTCGCCCAGTCGTTCGTCCACCGCAGCGTCGCCGGGCGCCCGCCGGCGCTGAGCTGCTCGACGGCGGCCTTGCCGGGCCAGTTCGCCTGTCGCTCGGCGATCGCCGCGTCCAGGGCCGGCCCGGTCGTGTACGCCATGACGCGGAACAGGTCGTAGCCGAACCGCGAGGTCGGGTACCGGCCCACCTCGAGGGCCTCGAAGCCGTCCGCGGAGTCCCACCGGATCGTGAACGGGGTCGCGTCGGTCGTGTCGAGGTGGAGCTGGCGGCCCTGGCCCAGGGTGCCGCCCGCGGTCAGCGGGGCCAGGCCGGGCACGGCCGGCGGGCGGGGGCGCTCCGACGGCGTCGGCGACGGCCGGGCCGTGCTCGCCCGCGCGCTCGGCGCGGCGCTCGTCGCGGGCGGGGGCGTGCCGCCGCCGGTCGGGACCAGCAGGGTCGCGGCGAGCACTGCGGCGACCGCGCCGACCGAGCCGCCGATCGCGGCCAGGCGCCGGTTGCGCCGGTGCCGGACGCCGCGGCGCCGGGCGCCGTCGAGGAGAGGCTCGACGCGCACGTCGCCGTCGGCGCGGTCGCGCAGCGCTGTCATGAAGACGGGTTCGAGGTCGCTCATCGGGCCACGTCCTTCCGAAGCAGGTCCCTACGAAGCAGGTCCCTACGAGTCAGATCCGGCTGGGCGGCGAGGCGCCGGCGCAAGGTTGCGAGGGCGCGCATCGCCTGGGAGCGCACGGTCACCCGCGAGCAGCGCAGGATCTCGGCAATCGTCGCGTCGTCGAGGTCCTCGTAGTAGCGCAGGACGACGGTCGCGCGCTGTTTCGGCGGCAGCTCGGCGATGAGCTGCCAGGCCGCGTCGCGCTCGGCCGCCTCCGCGCCGATGTCGCCGTTGCCGGCGCGGTCGAGGTGCTCGGCGCGAGTGTCGACGGCGACCTCGGTGGACGAGCGGCGTCGTCGCCACGAGATGTGGCGGTTGACCAGCATGCGCCGCACGTACACGTCGATGTCGTCGGCGCGGCTGACCCGGTCCCAGCGCGCGTAGGCCCGGCCGAGGACCTCCTGCACGAGGTCCTCGGCCAGGTGCCGGTCGCGCACCAGCAGCCGGGCCAGCCGCACCAGCCGGTCGCCGCGCAACCGGACGTACTCGTCGAAGCTGATCACTCGTCACCGCCTCCCACCCGGCACGACGCTTCGACCATCGCCGCCTGTTGCACGGGTGCCGCGGCCGTTCAGCGGCGGGCGTGCCGCCAGGCCGTCCGGGCGAGCGCGGCGGCCACCCCGGCCGCCGCGGCCGCGGCCCACAGCAGCGGGCTCGGCCCGGCCGGGCGGCCATCCGCACGCAGCGCGCCCATGAAGTCCAGCGTCCGGGTGTCGGTGATCAGCAGGTACCACAGCACGGTGTACACCGCCTGGAACACCCGCGGCGCCCCGCTCAGCGTGCCGAGCGCCAGGGCGAGCGCGGGCACGAACAGCGCGCCCGCCGTCCAGGCGGCGAGCCCGGGGACGTCCCCGGCGAACGCCATGCGGGCCGCCGCGCCCGCGCCGGTTGCCGCGGCCAGCAGCACGCCCGCGCCCCACTCGGCGAGCACCCGGCGGCGCGGCGCCGGATACGCGGCGAGGATCGCGGCCGCGCCCGACGCCGCCGGCTGGGTGCCCAGCCGCGACCACAGCAGCACGGGCCAGACCCACACGATCGCCAGCAGCGGGCCGGGCGGGACGGCGAGGCTCGCCAGGGCCAGCGCGCCCGCGCCCAGCCACCACCACAGCGGCGCGCCCTGCACCAGGATGCGCAGCTCGCCGGCGAGCAGCCGCGACCACGTGCCGCCGCGCCTGGGCGCCGTGCGCGGCAGGCCCCGGTAGACGGCCCGCGGCTCGGGGCCGGCGCCCGCCCGGGCGGCGCGCGCCGGGCGGTCGAAGCGGTGGAACCACAGCGCCGGCAGCAGCGCGATCGCGACCGCGACGGCGGTGAGCGCCAGGCGCCCGGCGAGGAAGCCGGCGTCGAGGCGCAGGCCGGGGTGCTCGAAGGTGCGCAGGGGATCGTCGACGTACATCAGCCCCAGCCCCACGTCCCGCGACGCGCCCGAAGGCAGGTCGACCGGCTGCAGCCCGATCCCGCCGAGCGGCGCGTGCGTGGACTGCCCGCCGATCGCGACGACCATCCACACGAAGAACCACAGCACGTTGCCCAGGCCGCCGCGCAGCAGCGGCGTGGCCTCGAAGAACACGGCGAGGGCCCCGGTGAGCACCAGCATCGGCAGCGCGACGAGCACGAACGGCAGCGCCAGCGCGACCGGGTCGACGGCGCGCGACTCGCCCCGCAGCAGCTGCAGCGCGAGCGCGGTCGCGGCGAGGACGACGGTCATCGAGCCCAGCACCATCGCGTTGCTCAGCAGCTTGCCGGCGAGGTACACCGGCGTGCGCAGGGGCGAGGCGGCCAGCAGCTGCCCGACCCCGGTGCGCTCGTCGCGTGCGACGGCGTCGCGCACGAGGTAGAAGCCGACCAGGGTCAGCCACAGGGCGCTCGTCAGGGCGGTGACCAGGCCGACGTAGCCGCTGGTGTACCGGCCGCGGAAGCCGCCGATGACCAGGACCGACCAGTGCGACCCGACCGGGGGCACCGCCAGCAGCCCCAGCCCGATCGCCGAGATCAGCATCAGCAGGTACGCCGGGCGCCGCACCCTCTCCCGGAAGTCCGCCAGGGCGAGTCCCCAGAGCGCCCTCACCGGTGCACCGCCCCGACGTAGGCGTCCTCCAGGTCGGGCGCGACCGGCACCGCGTCGGCGAGCGGCCGGCTCGTCGCCAGCACCCGCAGCCGCACGCCGGCGGGGGTGCGCACGGACCGGGTGGTGAGCAGCCGCTGCTGCAACGCGGCCGCGGCCTCGGGCGGCACGGTCGCCTCCCAGACGTGCCCGGCGACCCCGCGCAGCAGCTCCTCGGGCGGCCCGTCGAGGCGCACCCGCCCGCCCTTGACCACCGCGATGCGCGAGGCGACCGACTCCACGTCGCCGACGATGTGCGTGGACAGCAGCACCAGCCGGTCGGCGGCGAGGTCGCTGAGCAGGTTGCGGAACCGGACCCGCTCCTCGGGGTCCAGCCCGGCGGTCGGCTCGTCGACGATGACGACCCGCGGGTCGGCCAGCAGCGTCTGCGCGATGCCGACCCGGCGCAGCATGCCGCCGGAGTAGCCGCCGAGCGGCCGGCGCGCGGCGTGCGCGAGGTTCACCAGCTCCAGCAGCTCGTCGATGCGCGACCGCGCGGAGCGGGCCGACAGCCCCTTGACCGCCGCCAGGTACGCCAGGAACTCCACCGCCGTCAGGTTCGGGTACACCCCGAAGTCCTGCGGCAGGTAGCCCAGCGCGCGGCGCAGCCCGTCCGGCCGGGCCACCGCGTCCGCGCCGTCGAAGCGCACGCTGCCGCTCGTCGGGCGGGTCACGGTGGCGGCGATGCGCAGCAGCGAGGACTTCCCGGCCCCGTTGGGCCCGAGCAGGCCGACCAGCCCCGGCCCCAGCCGCAGCGTCAGCCCGTCGACGGCCCGCTTCTGTCCCTTGTAGACCTTCGTGATGTCGAGCAGTTCGAGCATGCCCCTAAGGCTCTTGCCCGCCGCCCCCGCGCACATCTGCCGAATGGGAGAGATCGCAGACGACCCGCCACCCTCCCTCGAACGGCCCGGCCTCCAGCGTCCCCCCGACCGCCCGGACGCGCACGGCGAGTTCGCTGAGGCCGGACCCACCGCCGTCGCGCGGGGGGATGAATCCGGCAGACCCGTCATTCGCGATCGTCAGCACGCCGGCGGCGGTCAGTCGCACCGTGACCTGGGCGGACTCCGGAGCGTGGCGGCGCACGTTGGTGAGCGCCTCGATGACGACGTGATAAGCGGCCGTTCCGGCCGCGGGCGGAAGCTCGACGCCCGGCTCGATCTCCAGCGTCGCCGCGGAGCCGAAGCGGGATACCACGCCGGGCAGGTCGGCCAGGCCGCGGCCGCGCCGGCCGACGTCGTCATCCGCTCGCAACGCCGACACGAGGTCGTCCATCGCCGACAGGGCGCGCTGGCCGGCCGCCTCGATCCGCGAGTACGAGTCAGCGTCGGGCGACACCTGCGCGGCCTGCGCCTCGACAACGATCCCGGTGACCTCGTGCGCGACCAGGTCGTGCAGGTCGCGGGCCACCTCCAGCCGCTGCGCACGCCGGGCCGCGGCCAGCGCCCGGGCGCGGCGGGCGTCCGCGGCGCGCCAGTACAGGCCCAGGCCGGCGGCGGCCACCACGCATGCGAACGCGGTCGCCACGAGCAGCACCGAGCCGTTGAACCGGTTGTGCGGCACGTGCAGGGTGATGCGCAGCGGCAGCGCGGTCGCCGCCAGGGCGACGAGCGAACCGGACACGGCCGCCGGCCGGGCGGGGCTGCGGCGCAGCACGCGCACCAGCAGTACCGACAACGGAAGGAACTCGAACGGGAACCACAGGCCCGCCGGCTGCGGCGCCCCGGTGTAGGCGGCGGTGACCGCCAGCGAGCCGAGCGCGGCGGCCAGGGGCAGGCCGCGCAGGCCCGGGCGTATCGCGGCGGCGACGGCGAGCATGGCGGCGAGGCTCAGCGGCAGGCCGGGCGCCCGCGTGAAGGGCAGCCCGCACAGCACCGGCAGGGCGAGCAGGAGCAGCCACCGGGCCCTCACGCCGCGACGACTCCGTTGTTCCACGCCCACACCGCGATGCCGACCCGGTTGCGCACCCCGAGCTTGCGCTGCACGGCCGCGACGTGCGTCTTGACCGTGCCGGCCGAGATGAACAGCTCGGCGCCGATCTCGGCGTTGGTCCGCCCGGCGCCCACGTGCCCGGCGATCTCCAGCTCGCGCTCGGTGAGCGGCTCCGGCGACTGCGGCTGCGGGCTGGACAGGTGGCGCAGCAGCTTGACCGTGATCGCCGGGCTGATCAGGCTCTCGCCCGACATCGCGGCGCGCACGGCCTCGGTGAGCAGGGCCGGGCCGGAGCGCTTGAGCAGGAAGCCGGCCGCGCCGCCCCGCAGCGCCGCGTAGACGTACTCGTCCAGATCGAACGTCGTCACGACCACCACCCGGGTGGGGCCGCCGGCGAGCTCGCGGGTGAGGGTGAGCCCGTCCATGCGCGGCATCCGGATGTCGACGAGGGCGACGTCGGGCGCGAGGGCGCGGACGCACTCCAGGGCCTCGACCCCGTCCGCGGCCTCCCCGACCACCTCGATGTCCGGCGCGGCGCCCAGGATGCGGCGCAGGCCGTCGCGGACCATCCGCTGGTCGTCGGCGATGAGCACGCGGATTCCCACTGCCCGAGCGTAACGGCGCCCGCGCGGCATAGGCTTGCCCGCTGTGAGCGACGGCATCACGACGTGGAGGCGGGACGTCACCGCACCGCTGCGGGCATTCATGCGGACCGAGGCCGGCAGCGCCGGCGTGCTCGTCGCCGCCATCGTGGCGGCGCTGATCTGGGCGAACGTCGACGAGGCCGGCTACGAGCGGCTGTGGACCACCGAGTTCTCCGTCCGGGCGGGTGGCTGGGAGCTCGCCTGCGACCTGCGCACCTGGGTCAACAGCGGCCTCATGACGTTGTTCTTCCTGGTCGTCGGCCTGGAGGCGCGCCGCGAGTTCGACCTGGGCGACCTGCGCGACCGGCGCCGATTCCTGCTGCCGCTGGCCGCCGGGATCGCCGGCATGGCGGTGCCCGTGGCCATCTACCTCGCGGTGAACCGCGGCGGCCCGGGCGCGCACGGCTGGGGCGTGGCCATGTCCACCGACACCGCGCTGGCGCTCGGCCTGCTCGCACTCGTCGGCCGGGGCGTGCCGGAGCAGGTGCGGGTCTTCCTGTTGACCGTGTTCGTCGTCGACGACCTGCTCGCGCTGGTGATCATCGCCGTCGCGTACTCCGAGCACATCGAGCCCATGTGGCTCGCCCTCGCCGCGGTCGCGTTCGGCATGGTCCTCGCCCTGCGCGCGCTGGGCGTGAAGGGCGGGCCGGCCTACGCGCCGTTCTGCATCCTGCTGTGGTACTTCATGCTGCGTAGCGGCGTCGACCCGGTCGTCGCCGGCCTCGCCGTCGGCCTGACCGCGACCGCGTACACCCCCGCCCGCAACGCGCTGGAGGCGGCGAGCGGGCTGTTCAAGCTCTTCCGCGAGCAGCCGACCGCGGAGCTGGCCCGCTCGGCGTCGCTCGGCCTCACCCGCACCCTCTCACCCAACGACCGGCTGCAGCGGCTGTGGCACCCCTGGACCAGCTACCTCATCGTGCCGCTGTTCGGCCTGGCCAACGCCGGCATCCCGATCGACGGCGCGTTCCTGGCCCGGGCGTTCACCTCGCCGATCACCCTCGGCGTGCTGGCCGGCTACGTCGTCGGCAAGCCGGTCGCCGTCGCCGGCACCTCGTGGCTGGTGACCCGGCTGACCGGCGGGCGGGTGCGCCCGGGCGTCGGGTGGGCGGCGGTGCTCGGCAGCGGCACGATCGCCGGGATCGGGTTCACGGTGTCGCTGCTCATCGCGAGCCTGGCGTTCACGGGCGATCAGCTGGACGAGGCGAAGGCGGGCGTCCTCGCCGCCGCGCTGCTCGCGTCGCTGTGCACCTGGGTGGTGTACCGCGTGACGGACCGCCTGCCGAAGCACAAGCGCGCCCGTGCGCTGCTGGGCGACGCCGACGTCCTCGTGGACCTCATCCCGCCCGTGGACGTGAGCGTCGACCACGTGCGCGGCGCCGCGGACGCCTCGGTGACCGTGGTCGAGTACGGCGACTTCCAGTGCCCCTACTGCGGCCAGGCCGAGCCGGCGGTGCGCGAGCTGCTCTCCGACACCGACCTGCGCTACGTGTGGCGCCACCTGCCGCTCACCGACGTACACCCGCAGGCCCAGCTGGCCGCCGAGGCGGCCGAGGCGGCGGCCGCGCAGGGCGCGTTCTGGCCCATGCACGACCTGCTGCTGGACCACCAGGACGAGCTGCGCCCGATGGACCTGGTGCGCTATGCCGAGCAGCTCGGCCTGGACCGCCGGCGCTTCCACGAGGACCTGATGAGCCACACGCACGAGGGCCGGGTCGCACAGGACCTGGAGTCCGCGGACCTCAGCGGCGTCGGCGGCACCCCGACGTTCTTCATCAACGGCATCCGGCACTACGGGGCGTACGACATCGGCACCCTCACCGAGTCGGTCAAGGTGGCCCGCGCCCGTGCGCTCATCGGCAGGTCCAACGCGTCCCGGCCCGGTGGCCGTTCGCCGAGGTGATCGCCGTGCCGGCGGCGAAGCGCCCGTCGTCGCTGAGCACGGCCGGGGCGAGCGCGTAGACGCCGCCCTCGGCCCCGGGCACCGACGGCAGGTCGACGCGCTGCGTGCCGGTGTCCACCGCCGCGCGCGGCTCGTTGGCCAGCACGGTCCAGCCCTTGCCGTTCACCGCCATGAGCATGCCCCAGGCGACCACTCGCACCTCACCGGTGCGCAGGTTCCACAGCACCCCCGTGGTGCCGGCCATCCCGGCCACCCAGCCGTTGCGCACGTCGAAGGCGCCGTAGTCGGTGGCCGGTTTGCCGTCGATCACCGGGGCCGCGAGCATCGTCGGGGTGCCGTCCGGGGCCCAGGCCCATGCCGCCGAGCCGTCGTCGTGGAACAGCTGCCCCACGACCGTGCCGTCGTCGTCGACCGCCCGCGCCCAGCCGGAGTACCCCGGCCCGGGCAGCGGCAGCGGCGCCGCCTGGCCGTCGGGGCCGGGCCAGAGCACCGGCCGGCTCTTGACCGTCCCGGCGATCTGTCCGGCGGCGTTGATCCCGTAGGCCACCGCGTCGTCGTTGTCGCCGCCGGCCCGGGCCAGCTCGTGCGCCCGCCCGTCCACGACCACCCACGGCACCCGCCGCTGGCGCATGGTGTAGCCGACCGCGACACCGGCGGAGTTGACGTCCAGCAGCGTCGGGCTCTCGTCGGGCAGGTCGACGATGCGGTACTTCCCCCGGTCCCACAGCAGCGCGAGCCCCTTGGCGCCGTCGATGCCCAGCCCGACGAGGTAGCGCCCGGACGGGTCGCCGCCCATGACGGTCGTGCCGCCCTGCGCCGCCGCCGGGGGCGTCTCCACCTCCGAGGCCGTGCACTGCGTGATGCCCTGCCCGCCCTCGGGGCTCGGGGACGCGCTGACCGCCGGCACCGGGTCCGGCCGGTGCCCCCGGCCCGTGCCCGCGAACGCCCAGCCGCCCGCGAGGACGACCAGGACGACGGCGGCCGCGGAGGCGGCCCGGATGGCGGCGCGGCGCCGCTCGCCGCGCGCGATCGCCCGCCCCACGTCGACGGTGGACGGGCCGGTGGGCGCCTGGCGCAGCGGCATGAGCAGCTCGGTGGCGCGGCGGTCGTCGAAGTCCATCGCTCAGCCCGTCCTCTGCAGATCGTCGCCGACGAGCTGGCGCAGCGTGGCCAACCCTCGGGCGCACTGGCTCTTCACGGTGCCGACGCTGCAGCCGAGGATCCCGGCCACCTCCTCGACGGGCAGGTCGCAGAGGTACCGCAGCACGATGACCGCCTGCTGGCGCCGCGGCACCCGGGCGAGCGCGGCGCGCAGGACCAGCGCCTCGTCCACCCCCTGCGGCGGCGCGGGCGGCGGCTCGGGCGGCCCCCAAGGCGTCAGCGCGACGCGGGCCCAGGGCCTGCGCCGTTCGTCGAGGAACGTGCGCACGAGCATCTGCCGCACGTACTGGTCGAGGTGCTCCACCGCGCTGACCCGCGCCCAGCGCAGGTACAGCTTCTCGATCGTGAGCTGCACGATGTCGTCGGCCCGGTGCGTGTCGCCGCACAGCAGGAACGCCAGCTGCCGCAGCGCCGCGAGCCGTCCGGTGACGTACTCGGCGTACTCCTCTTGCGCCCGTGCGCGCATCGGCCTCCCCCTCGGTCGGACTGAAACGAGCCCGACACCTCGGGAGGTTGCACGGATACGCGATTTCGGCCCGACCCGGTTCTCCCCTAGACTCGACCTCGGGCAAGGCCTCGTAGCTCAGGGGATAGAGCACCGCTCTCCTAAAGCGGGTGTCGCGCGTTCGATTCGCGCCGGGGCCACCGATGGATCGGCTGTTGACCAGCCGAAACGGGCCCCTTGACCAGCAGTGACGCGGTCAAGGGGCCCGTTCGATGTCCGCCATTTGGCGCGCTGATCGCCGTCAGAGATCTTTGGCCATGTTGCGGCCGGTCTCGGTGAAGCCGAGCTGTTCGTAGAGGGCTCGGGCGCCCGCGTTGTGGGCGAACACGTGCAGGCCGATCCTGGTCAGGGCGTTGGCGTGGCACCAGTGCTCGGCGGCCAGCATGATCGCGCGGCCGTAGCCCTGGCGGCGGACGTCTTCCTCGACGGCGACGTTGTAGACGAACGCGGTCTCGCGGGTGACTTTGACCCAGAGGAAACCGACGCGGCGCTCGCCGTCGTAGGCGTACCAGAAATGGTGGCCGGGGGTGGTGAACTCCTCGGGAAGCAGCTGCGCGTAGGTGTCGGCGGCGTTGCGGGCCGCGGCCTCGGCGGACTGGCCCGATGCGGCGACACTTTGCGCATAATGGGCCTCCGCCTCGGCCCGCCACGGCTTGTACTCATCCTCGGTCATCGGCTCCAGCCGCACCTCTGCCATGACCGATAAAACTATCCTCAAACCGGCGCGGCTCGTCGCCCAGCAGCAGCATTCCCGCCACGTCGTCCACGGCGGGGGCATCCGGCGCTTGTTCACCTGACGGATATCTGCTGTACGAAGCTGCCCGATCGTCGCGACAGCTGCGCGGCCCACCGTCAACGTCGCGCAAACACGGGGGTTCAGTGGTG
Source organism: Dactylosporangium darangshiense (assembly GCF_039537565.1). Taxonomy (NCBI): domain Bacteria; kingdom Bacillati; phylum Actinomycetota; class Actinomycetes; order Micromonosporales; family Micromonosporaceae; genus Dactylosporangium; species Dactylosporangium darangshiense. Next base: position 290,991 of record NZ_BAABAT010000006.1, on the reverse strand, counting down.
ATTCGTGTCCGGGCGGTACTCGTCGTCGTGTTGCTGGGCGCGTTGGTGAGCGTCGCCGGTTCAGCCCGGCCCGCTGCGGCGGGCGTCTATGTGCAGCTCAGGGGTGCGGGCACGGCAACGTCATACCGGGCGATTTACGCGTGGACGGGCACCGTCGCGCAGGACGGCATGACGATCGACTTCGGATTCTCGCAGACCGGTTCCACCTTCGGCCACGCGAGCTTCGCCGATGGCACCGTGGACTGGGGCGCTTGGGACGTCCCCTATGGCGTCGAAGATCAGCAGCCGTCGCGCGGGTACACGTACATGCCCGGCACCGCGGGCGCCACGGCCTTCAAGTACAACCTGAGGATCGGCAACCGGCGGATCACGAGTCTGCGCCTGTCCGGCGAGAACATCGCGAAGATCTTCACCGGGGTGCTGACCCGGTGGGACGACCCGGCCATCGCGGCGGAGAATCCTGGTCTGGCCCTGCCGGCGATCCCGATCCTGCCGGTGGTCCGCGCCGACCGGTCCGGCGTGACGTGGCAGTTCACGCGATGGATGATGGCCCGGCAACAGCAGTACTGGACGGCGTACTGCACCAAGGTCGGCCTCGATCCGTGCACCCCGACCTCGCTGTATCCCGTGCCGGCCGGCTCCGCCATGCGCCTGGCGTACTACGGCGACTCCAGCGTGACCGCGATCGTCGACGACCCGCAGGCGAACGGCGCGATCGGCTTCCTCAACGAGGGGCCGGACTTCGAGGCCGGCTTAGGCATCCCGGCGGCGAAGATGCTCAACGCGGCCGGCTACTACACGTCACCCACGTCCGGCCACGTCGGGATCGCGCTGCTCAAGGCCAAGGTCGACGCAGGCCAGATCCAGGATCTTTCCGAGGTGTACACCAACCCGGATCCGCGCGCATACGAGCTTTCGTGGTACTCGTACCTGATCGTGCCGACCGAAGCGACCCACGGTTTCACGACGGACAAGGGCCGAACCCTCGGGGACTTCGGCCGCTACGCGCTGTGCCAGGGGCAGGGCCAGGCGAAGCAGCTCGGCTACGCCGCGCTGCCGATCAACCTGAGCCTGGCGGGGTACGGCCAACTGCAGCGGGTCCCCGGCGCGCAGCTGCCCGGGACCGCGGCCGAGTTCCTCCAGTCCTGCGCCAACCCGACGATTTCTGCCGGCGGCACGGACGCGCTGGCGGCGAGCGAGCCGATGCCGCGCCCGTGCGACCAGCAGGGCCCGGTGCAGTGCCCGGCGCCGAACACCACGACGACGGTGTCCGCACAAACCGACTACGTGCAGCGGGACACCGCCGTGACCCTGACCGCCCGGGTCTCGCCCTCCACCGCGGCCGGCCAGGTCCAGTTCCACGACGGCTGCGATTCCGTTTGCTCGTACATCCATCCAATAGGTGCGCCCGTTCCCGTGGTCAACGGTGTCGCCGAGCTCACCACGACCTTCAGCGACTACGGCAGACACCTCATCACGGCCGCGTTCACGCCGGCGGACTCGGACGTATCCCTGCCGTCGGCCTCGGCTCAACCCTTCGTCATCATGGTCGACGGCATCGTGTACCCCGAGACGATCGACGTGGACGTCCCGCTGTCCGAGGGCGGGCTCACCATGACCGTCGACAGCACACCGGTGCAGCTGGGCACCGCCGCGCTGCGCAACGACCACACCTTCGAGTCCTCCGGCCGGCTCGGCGCGGTCACGATCAGCGACGGCCGCGACCAGACCCGGCCCGGCTGGAGCGTCTCCGGCCAGATCTCCGACTTCACCAGCGGCACCCACACGTTCAGCGGCAACTGCCTGGGCTGGACACCGACGATCGTCACGCAGAACGCGGACCACGACGCCGTCGCCGGCGCGGCCGTGTCCCCGGGCGCCGATCCGGGCCTGAAGGCCGCCGCCGGCCTGGCGACCGGCGGCCTGGGCACCACCGTGCTCGGCGCCGACCTCGCCCTGAAGATCCCGTCGAGCACCCAGCCCGGCGACTACACCGCCACCCTGACCATCACCGCCCTGACCAGCAGCTGACGAGGGGTAAGCGGGTCGGCGGAGCAGAACGGCAGCGAGGCGGCATTTGTGCTGGTGAACCATACGAAACGGCCCCCGCTATGTGGCGGGGGCCGCTTTGTCGTGCGGGTTCGGTCAGCCGGTGAAGGTCTCGCAGCGCCCGCCGGGGTTGGTGTTGTTGCCGCGGCCCGGGTGGGCGGCGTCCGTGCCGGCGCCGCAGTCGAGCGTGTCGTTGCCGCTGCCGGTCGTGATCGTGTCGTCGCCGGCGCCCGTCGAGACGGTGTTGTTGCCGTTGCCCGCGGTGACGGTGTCGTTGCCGGGCCCGGTGGTGATCGAGTCGTTGCCCGACTCGGTCAGCACCGTGTTGTCGCCCTCGCCGGCCCGGATCACGTTGTTGCCGCCGCCCGCATCGATGCGGTCGTTGCCGTCGCCGGTCGTGACCGTGTCGTTGCCCGACTCGGCGTTCACGACGTTGTCGCCGCCGGCCGCGTTCACCACGTTGTTGCCGCCGCCGGCGTCGATCCAGTCGCTGCCGTCCGCGGTGGTGATGACGTCGTTGCCGGGGCCGGTGGTGATGCAGTCGGCGCCGCCGTTGCCGTCCACGACGTCGTTGCCGCCGCGGCCCAGGATCAGGTCGTTGCCGTTCGTGCCGGCGAGTCGCTCGTTGCCGGTGCCGCCGACGATGACGTTCTGCACCGCGATGCCGGCGCACGCGCCGTCCGGCTGGCTCGCCGCCCGGATCGCGACCGGGCCGGCCTGCTGGATGCCGGTGAGTGCGTCGGTGTACGTGACCGAGCCGCCGGCGGAGACCGTCAGCGTGATCGGGACCGACTTCACCGAGGCGGTGACGACGGCCGGCTCGCCGGTGCGCACGGCCACGGTGCCCGGCGCCGCCAGGGAGTACACGCCGGTGCCGAGCGCGACCGTCGCGGCGCTGCCGTCGAGGCGGAACAGCGCCGGCGTCGCGCCCGCGCCGACCGTGACCTTCAGGCCCGGCTCGACGGTGATCGCGCGGGCCGCCCGGTCCAGGATGCGGCCGCCGGCGAAGTCGTCGCCCGCCGTCGACGGGTTCGGGTCGACCGCGTCGTACACGCCGTCGTCATCGGCGTCGAGGTCGGTGCAGGCGATCGTGCCGGCCCGAAGGGCGTGGCCCTCGTCGCCGGTGTCGTCGGACCACCAGGCCCGCTTCAGCCCGGCCTGGCACTCCGACTGCGGTGCGATCGCGAAGCCCTCGTTGTTGTAGTTCGGCATGCCGGCCGGCCGCTCGAACACGTTCGTGACCGCGAAACGCCCGGTCGCGTCGATGTCGAGGGTGGCGGTGCGGCCCTGGCAGGTGTCGTCGCAGACCGCCCAGACGTGGCCGGTCTCCGGCTCGTACTGCAGGTCCATCACGCTCGGGAAGCCGCTCGCGACCGTGGCGACCCGGGTGAACGAGCCGTCGTCGGCCAGCGCGTACGCGTAGACCGAGCCGTTGGCCTCCAGGCCCACGAGGAACAGCCCGTCGCCGTGGCCCGGGTAGGTCGCCGGGTCGTAGGCGGCGCCGGTGTGCTCGTCGCGGAAGCCGTGCGCGGTGAGGTACGCGTCCGGCACGAACGTGATGCCCTCCAGCCCGCTGTTCGCGGCGACCGCCGGCAGGTCCGCGGTCAGGTTCCACTCGCGCACCGCGTTGAGGCTCGACGCGCCCGCGACCGGCTCGAAGCGCTCGACCGCCGGGCGGCTCACGCCGTTGTTGGCGTTGTTGCGCTCGGTGGAGACGTAGACGGCGCCGCCGGCCAGCGTCACGCCCTCGGAGTCGAGGTCGCCGGTGCCGTCCGGGTAGTGCAGCGGGTACGTCGCGGCCGGGGACCACTGCGCGCCGTCCCAGCTCAGGCGGTACAACGTGCCGGGTCCGTTCTTCACCGCCCAGAGCACGTTCCGGCCCTCGTAGGCCAGGCCGCTGAGGTTGGTGCCGAACGTGTTCGCGGCGTCGACGGTGGACACCGCGGCACCGCCCGGCCACGGCGAGGCCGGCGTCTGGCCCGGGCACGCGTTGGCCTTGCCCTTGGTGTCGACCGTCGTCGTGGTGAAGTCGCCCTTGCCGTCGGGGCAGCGGCCGTAGGTGGTCGCGGCGTGCGCGGTCCACGAGTACGAGTCGACGAGCGCGCCGCCGGGCTGGAACAGCCGGGCCGAGTCGGCGCTGCCGAGCCCGAAGACCGGGTCGACGTCCAGCGCCAGGAAGCCGCCGGCGGCGATGCTCGTGCCGGCGGCGATCGTGAAGACGTGGGTGTCGTCGTTGTCCTTGACGACCCAGCCGGATATGTCGGCGGCGGCGGTGCCCGCGTTGTACAGCTCGACCCAGTCGCCGGGCGTGCCGCCGCTGGACTCGACCTCGTTGATCCGCACGGCGAGCCCGTCGGCCGCCTGCGCGGCGGTCGAGGCGAGGCCGGCGGCGACGAGCGGCACGCCGGCGAGCAGCGCGGCGATCAAAACCGTTTTCGTACGCACCCGCGCAGCGTCGAGCACTAGGGCGAATCGCTCGTGAACAAGCCGCGAACAGTCCTACAGCCAGTCCGTTCGGAGGATGGGCATCGGACGGCCAGCCGACAGTTCGTGTCCGGACATGTGCCTACATTCACTTGCGCGATGCACATCAACGTCCTCGGCGACCTCACCGCGACCCGCGACGACGAGCCCCTCGACCTCGGCGGGCGGCGTCAGCGCGCCGTCCTGGCGCTGCTCGTCCTCGCCCGCGGGGAGACCGTCTCCGCGGACCGGCTCATCGACGCCGTGTGGGGCGACCAGCCGCCGCCGGCCGCAGTGGCCGCCCTGCAGTCCTACGTCTCGCACCTGCGCCGCCGGCTGGAGCCGGACCGCGGCGCCCGGACGCGGGGCACGGTGATCGCGAGCCGAGGCGCCGGCTATGCGGTACTCCTGGAGCCCGACGCGGTCGACGCCTGGCGCTTCGAGGCGATGGTCCGCGAGCCCGGCGCCGACCCCGTCGCCCGGCTGAGCGCCGCGCTCGCACTGTGGCGCGGCCCCGCCTACGCGGAGTACGCGGCCGAGCCGTGGTCGCAGGCCGAGGCCACGCGCCTCAACGAGCTGCGGGAGGTCGCCCGCGACCAGCTCGCCGCCGCGCGGCTGGCCCGCGGGGAGGCGGCCGTGCTGGTACCGGAGCTGGAGACCCTGGTCGCCGCCGCGCCACTGCGGGAGGAGCGCTGGCGGCTGCTCGTGCTCGCCCTGTACCGCGCGCACCGGCAGGGCGACGCGCTGGCGGCGCTGCGCCGCGCACGGCGGCTGCTCGCCGACGAGCTCGGCGTCGAGCCCGGCCCCGCGCTGCGCGCCCTCGAGTCGGAGGTCCTCGCGCAGGCCTCGACCCTGACGCCGCCGGCCGCGCCCGCGCCGCCCCGGCGGCTCTCGGCGCCCCCGGCCGCCGCGGGCGACCTCGTCGACCGCGACCGGGAGCTGGACGAGCTGCGCGCCGCCCTCGCCGAGGCGCTCGACGGGCAGGCGCGGCTCGTGCTCGTCGAAGGTCCGGCCGGCATCGGCAAGACCCGCCTGCTCACCGAGGCCCGCCGGGACGCGGCCGGGCGCGGCGCGCGGGTGCTCGCGGCGCGCGGGAGCCGGCTGGAGAAGGAGTACGGCTTCGGCGCCATCCGGCAGCTGTTCGAGACCGCGGCCCGGGAGACGGCGGGCGCCCTGGGCGGCCCGGCCGCGCCGGCCGCGAGCGTGTTCGACCTGGACGGGGGCGACGAGGGCGGCGGGCAGTCGGTGCTGCACGGGCTGTACTGGCTGACCGTGCACCTGTCCCGCGCCGGGCCCGTCGTGCTCGCCGTCGACGACCTGCAGTGGTGCGACTCGGCGTCGCTGCGGTTCCTGGCGTACCTGGTCCGGCGGGTCGAGGGGCTGCCGGTCCTCGTCATCGCGACCCTGCGCACCGGCGAGCCGCACGACGACGAGGCCGTCCTCGCCGAGCTCGCCGCCGACCCCATCACCACGCACCTGCGCCCGGCCCCGCTCACCGAGCCCGGCGTGGCCGACCTCGTCCGCCAGGTCCTCGGCGCGCACGCCGAGGACGCCTTCGTGCGCGCGTGCCACCGCACCACCTCCGGCAACCCGCTGCTGCTGCGCCAGCTGCTGCAGGCGCTGCGGGCCGAGCAGGTGACGCCCGACGCCGCGCACGCCGGCACCGTCACCGCGATCGGCTCCCGGGCGGTCTCCAGCCTCGTGCTGATGCGCCTGGCCCGGCTCGAGGCCGCCAGCACCGCCGTGGCCACCGCGATCGCCGTGCTCGGCAGCGGCGCCGCGCTGCCCACCGTCGCCGTTCTGGCCGGCGTCGGCGAGGACGAGGCCGCCGCCGCGGTCGCCGCGCTCGCCCGCGCCGAGGTGCTGCGCGACGAGTACCCGCTGAGCTTCGTCCACCCGCTCGTCGCCGACGCCGTCTACCGCGACCTCGCGCCCGGGCGGCGCCAGCTCGAGCACGGCCGGGCCGCCCGCGTGCTCGCCGACGCCGGCGCGCCGCCCGAGCAGGTCGCCGCGCAGCTCATGCAGGTGCCGCCTCGCGGCGACGCCTGGGTCGTGGAGATCCTGCGCGCGGCCGCCCGGCGCGCCCGCGACCGCGCGGCGCCCGAGGCCGCCGTGGCGTCGCTGACCCGCGCGCTGCAGGAGCCGCCCGACGCGGACGCGCGCCCGGGCGTGCTGCTCGAGCTGGGTCACGCCGAGGCGATCAGCGACGCGCCGGCGTCGATCACGCACCTGCGCCAGGCATACGACGCCGCGACGGATCCGGCGGTACGCGCCGATCTCGCCCGCACGCTCGGGCGCATCCTCGTCTTCGTCGGCGAGCCCGGCTCCGCGACCCGTTTCGCGCACGACGCCGCGGCGGCCCTGCCGGCGGGGCTGGACGACGACCGGCAGGCGCTGCTGGCGACCGAGCGCATCAGCGGGTACCTCCACGACCTCGACCCCGCCGCCTGGCGCACGCTGCCGCCGCCCCCGGTCACCGGCACCGGCATCGGCGCGCGGATGCTCTCCGTCGCGCTCGCCTGGGAGGCCGCGATGGACGGCACCGACCGCGACCTCGCGGCGCGCCTGGCCCGCTTCGGCGTGGCCGAGGGCGACCTGCTGCACGGGGACACCGGCCTGCTGTGGGTCATCGCCGGCCAGGTCCTCGACCTGTGCGACGAGGACTCCGGCCCGCTGTGGACGGCCGGCCTGCACCAGGCGACCCGCCGCGGCGACATGTTCACGGCCCTTGGCATGAACCTGTGGCGCGGCTACGTCGAGTGGCGCCGCGGCGACCTGCGCGAGGCCCGCCAGGCCCTGACCGCCGGCAACGAGATGTCCCACGCCTGGGGCGAGGGCGGCATCGCCTCCGGCTACGGCGAGTCCTTCCTGCTTGAGGTGCTGCTCGATCAGGGCGACCCGGCCGCCTGCCGGGCATTCCTGGAACAGGTCCGCCCGCACCACCGCATCACCGAGGGCGCGCGCATGTTCGGCGAGGCCGAGGCCCGCCTGCTCGTCGCCGAGGGCCGCTACCGCGAGGCTCTTTCGGCCCAGGATTCGGTACTGCGGGTGATGTCCACCATCGACAATCCCGCCTGGCGCCCGTGGCGCTCCGTGCGCGCGGCCGCCCTCGCGGGCCTGGCCCGCACCGCCGAGGCCGTCGAGCTGCTCGACGAGGAGGTGGCCCGCGCCCGCGCGTGGGGCGCCGCCCGCCCGATCGGCCGCGCCCTGCGCCTGCGCGGCGAGCTGCGCGGCGGCGACGAGGGCCTCGCCGACGTGCGCGAGGCCGCGGCCCTGCTCGGCGCCGGGAACGCCCGCATCGACCACGCCCGCGCGCTGCTCGCCCTCGGCGCCGCGAGCCCCGAGCGCGACGAGGCCGTGCCGGCCCTGCGCCTGGCCGTCGACCTCGCCGCGGCCGGCGGCGCCGACGCCCTCTACGCCGCCGCCGTCGCCGCCCTGACCACGCGCGGCGTCGCCCCGCCCGCCCCTCCCTCGCCGGTCGCCACGCTGTCGGCGACCGAGCGGCGCATCCTCGACCGCCACCTCGGCGGCGTCGACGAGCGCGAGATCGCCGAGGCGCTGTTCCTCACCCCGCGCTCGGTCCGCGCCGCCCTGGAGTCGATGCGCGTGCGCCTCGGCGGCCTGCGCCTGCGCCCGTCCTGAGACTCGCCCGGTCCGAGACTCGCCCGTCCTGAGACTTCTGCATGCGGTTCCGCATGGCGACCGGCGCCCGGCCGGGATCTGATGGACGGGTCCGCTGAGGGGGAGGGGGCCCAGGATGCCGCCGGCCACCTCGCGGTGCTCGTAAAGGGGGGAGGCCGGGCGTGATGCCCGGCCGCCAGCGAGGACCGCGGCGTGCCGCGCATTCACCGGTGCCCCAGCCGAGGCCGCGCCCTTTGTTGCGCGGCCTCGGCCGGCTGCTCAGTTGCCGGCTGTTCCGTTGCCGCTCAGGGCCGCCCGCTGCGCCTCGGTGAGCCGCTGGTCGTTGGCCACCGCGACATAGCCGCCGGGAACCGCCCGCGGTGCGACGGGATCCCCGATGTCGGAACGCCGCTCGGCCAGGTCCACCGCCGCGGCCACCCTTCGCGCCTCCCACCCGAGCGCGTCCGCGAGCTGCTCCACGGTCCGCGGCCCCGCGGCGTGCACGAGCGCGGCGACGACGGTGAGCAGGTCGGTCGCGAGCTGGGGATCGAGCCCGCCGGTCATCTGATCGCTCAGCGACCCGAAGAACCGCCCCATTTGCTCGAGCCGGACCCCGGCGGGCGTGTCGGCCCCGTACACGGCCGCGCCGTCGCGCGCGGCCTCGCCCCACATGCGGTGCAGGCGGGCGCTCGTGAGCCAGCTCTGCAGCCAGACGTCGTCGTCGATCACGTACCGCTCGCGCCGCCCCGGCACCCGCTCCCGCCGCACGACGTCGAGGCTCTCCAGGTACCCGACCGCCTTCGACACCGATGCCGGGCTGACCCGCAGCCGCCCGACCAGCTCGGCCGCGCTCAGCGCACCCGCGTCGGTGGTGACCAGCGCCCCGAGGACACGCGCCGCCATGCGCGGCAGCCCGGTCTCCACCATCAGCGCCGCGAACCGCTCGTCGAACTCGGCCGTGACCTGCGGATCTCGCGGCAGTCCGGCCCTCTCCACCGTCACATCACGGTAAATCATGATATGTCCGATAAGTCCGGCGACGGAGTCGACGGACTTATCGAGACCACTCTCGGATTCAGTGGTCGAAGGGCCACGGCGGGCGGCACGGCGCTGGAGGGTGGCCCGGTGCGCCTCGGTCGCCTGATAGCCGCCCGGGCGCAGGTTCCGGGCCACCTCGCGGGAGATCGTCGATGTGGGGCGACCCAGGCGGCGGGCGATCTCCGCGTAGTCGAGGCCCTCCGCCAATCCGGCCGCGATCCGCTCGCGGTCCTCCTGGGTGAGCCGGACGCCTGGCATGCCGACCAGTGTTGCATTAGCCGGCATGGCATTGCAACGCGTTGCATTAGGCGGCAACGCCATTGCAATTATCCATGCCAGAGCGTTGCTGAAATTGGAAATGCAATCTACGTTCGCGATTGTGGAAACACGAAGCGAAGTCGTCGTCGATGTCCGTGGGCTCGCGATGCGCTACGGGGACAACGTGGTGCTCGACGGGGTGGACCTCGCGGTGCGCCGCGGCGAGATCGTCGCCCTCCTCGGGCCCAACGGGGCCGGCAAGACGACCACCATCGAGATTCTCGAAGGGTTCCGGGTGCGTTCGGCCGGGCAGGTCGAGGTGCTCGGGCGCGATCCGGCCCGCGGCGACGAGCGCTGGCGGGCGGGGGTCGGCATCGTGCTGCAGTCGTGGCGCGACCACGCGAAGTGGCGCGTCCGCGAGCTGCTCGCACACCAGGCCGGCTACTACCCGGGGCGGGCCTGGGACCCCGACGAGCTGCTCGCCGCGGTCGGGCTGACCGGGCAGGCCCGGCAGCGCATCGGCACGCTGTCCGGCGGGCAGCGGCGCCGCCTCGACGTCGCCGTCGGCATCGTCGGGCGGCCCGACGTGCTGTTCCTCGACGAGCCGACGGCCGGCTTCGACCCGCAGGCCCGCCGCGAGTTCCACGCGCTGGTCCGCGGCCTGGCCGACCCGGAGGCGCTCGTCGCGACGAACCGGACCGCGGTGCTGCTCACCACGCACGACCTCGACGAGGCCGAGCGGCTCGCCGATCGCATCGTGATCCTCGACGGCGGGCGGATCGTCGCCGACGGCACCGCTGCCGAGCTGGCGCGGCGCATCGCCGGGCCGGACGAGGTGCGCTGGCGGCTCGGCGAGCGGCGCTTCGTCGAGGCCACGCCCGACTCGACGCGCCTGGCGCTCGAGCTGTTCCGCACGCACGGCGAGGCGCTGAGCGACCTCGAGATCCGCAAGTCGTCCCTGGAAGAGACCTACCTGACCCTGGTGAGGCGAGCCGAGTCATGACCGCCGTCCTGCGACAGGGCCGCACTCGCGGCCTCATCGAGCTGTGTCAATCGCTGACCAACGCCGGCGACCTGTTCAACCATTGCTTCTGGCCGGCCCTGATGCTCGTCACGCTGTACTTCATGCGCCACCACGACTACGGCGGCGGCTTCCCGCTCGCCGGCCTGGTGCTGCCGAGCATCCTCGGGATGAACGCGGCGATGGCGATGGTGACGATGAGCCAGACGCTGACCGCCGACCGCGAGGACGGCACCCTGCTGCGGGCCAAGGCGACGCCGGACGGCGTCGGGGCGTACCTCGTCGGGAAGGTCGTCTCCGTCTCCGGCGCCCTGCTCGTGGACCTCGCGATCTTCCTGGTGCCCGCCCTGCTGCTGGTCCCGGGCCTCGCCACCGCCAGCCCGGCGGCGTGGGGGACCGTGCTGTGGGTGCTCGCGCTGGGCCTGCTGGCCACGCTGCCGCTCGGCGCCGTGCTCGGCTCGGTCTTCGGCAGCGCCCGCGCGCAGGGGCTGCTCACGCTCCCGGTGCTCGCCGTCATCGCGATCTCGGGCATCTTCTACCCGATCACCGCGCTGCCCGGCTGGGTGCAGGGGCTGGCGCAGGTCTTCCCGGTGTACTGGCTCGGGCTCGGCATGCGCTCGGCGCTGCTGCCCGCCGGCGCGGCCGCGGTCGAGATCGGCGACTCGTGGCGGCACCTGGAGACGACGGCGGTGCTCGGCGCCTGGGCCGTGGCCGGCCTGCTCATCGCGCCGGCGGTGCTGCGCCGCATGGCCCGGCACGAGTCGGGCTCGGCGGTGGCGGCCCGCCGCGACCGCGCCCTGCGCCGCGTCGCATAGACCCGCGAGCCTACGATCGGTGGCATGGCGGACGCGGCGCAGATCTTCAGCGAGCACCGCGAGCGGCTGGCCGGCGTGGCCTACCGGGTGCTCGGGCGGATCGCGGACGTCGAGGACGTCGTCCAGGACGCGTGGCTGCGCTGGAGCACGGTCGACCTCGACTCGGTGGACGACCCGGAGGCCTACCTCGTCCGGGTCACCACCCGCCTCGCCATCGACCGGCTCCGCAGCGCGCAGGCCCGCCGGGAGGCCTACGTCGGCCCGTGGCTGCCCGAGCCGATGCTGACCTCGCCCGACGTCGCCGACAGTGTGGCGCTCAACGACTCGGTGTCGACCGCCATGCTGCTCGTGCTCGAGTCGCTCTCGCCCCTGGAGCGCGCCGTGTTCGTGCTGCGCGAGGCCTTCGGGTACTCCTACGCCGAGATCGCCGGCTTCGTCGACCGCACGGAGCCGTCGGTGCGCCAGACCGCCGCCCGCGCCCGCGCGCACGTCGAGGACCACCGCGTGCGCTACGACACCGACCGGGCCACCCGCGCCGAGGCCACCCAGCGCTTCCTCGCCGCCTGTGTCGGCGGCGACCTGCGCAGCCTGGTGCAGGTGCTCGCCCCCGAGGTGACCATGATCAGCGACGGCGGCGGACTGGCGCAGGCCCCGCGCAAGCCCATCGTCGGCGCCGAGCTCGTGGCCCGGGCGCTCGTTACGTTCGCCGGCCGGACCCCGGCCGCGGCGACCGCCGAGATCGTCGAGCTCAACGGCGGCCCGGCCATCGTGGCCCGCTACGACGGCGAGCCGGTCAGCGCCATCACGCTCCACCTCGTCGACGGGCGGATCGAGACGATCCACCTGATCGCCAACCCGGAGAAGCTCACCGGTCTGGCCGCGGCGCAAGGGTAGCCAGCAGCGCCTCGGTCGCCGCGCGCAGCCACGCCGCGGCGGCCGGGTCGAGCGTGGGTCACGGCGAAGGGGGTCACGCTGATGGAGGCGTTGGCGAGCCTGGCGGAGTGGGCCGTGCAGCACGGCGGGCCAGCCACAGCAGGGCGCCGATAGCGAACACGGCGAGCCCGGCGAGTACCGACGCGAACGGCAGCGTGGCGGCCAGCAGCAGGCAACCGGCCAGGCCGAGCGCCGGCACGAGGCGAGGGGGCGCACCCTCGTCGGGGCGCAGGGTCCAGGCCGAGGCGTTCGCGACGGCGTAGTAGACGAGCACGCCGAACGAGGAGAAGCCGATCGCGCCGCGCAGGTCCAGGAACGTCACCAGCAGGATCACCACGACGCCGACGGCGATCTCCGCGCGGTGCGGAATCTGGCGGGCCGGGTGCACGGCGGCGAGGAACCGTGGCAGGTGCCGGTCGCGGGCCATCGCCAGGGTCGTGCGGGACACCCCGAGCACCAGGGCGAGAAGCGAGCCCAGCGCCGCGATGGCCGCGCCCGCGCGCACCGCGGGCGTGAGCCAGGCGGAGCCGGCCGCGGTGACCGCGTCGGCCAGCGGCGCGGTGGACGCGGCGAGGCGGCCCGGGCCGAGCGCGGCGAGGGCGGCGACGGCGACCGCGAGGTACACCACCAGCGTGATCCCGAGCGAGATCCGGATGGCGCGAGGGATCGTGCGCGCCGGCTCGGCGACCTCCTCGCCCAGCGTGGCGATGCGCGCGTAGCCGGCGAAGGCGAAGAACAGCAGCCCGGCGCCCTGCAGCACGCCCCAGCCGCCACCGCTCGCCGCAGTGCCGGGCGCGGCCGGGCGCCCGAGCAGGCAGGCGGCGACGACCGCGGCCAGCACCACGAGCACGACGGCGACGATGACCCGGGTGGCCAGCGCGGACTTCTGCACCCCGAAGAGGTTGAGCGCGGTGACCGCGGCGACGGCGAGCACCGCGACCGCGCGCTCGTGGCCGGGGAACGCGTAGGCGCCGACGGTCAGGGCCATCGCCGCGCACGACGCGGTCTTGCCCACGACGAAGCCCCACCCGGCCAGGTACCCCCAGAAGCCCCCGAGCCGCTCCCGCCCGTAGACGTAGGTCCCGCCGGACTGCGGATAGAGCGCCGCGAGCCGAGCCGAGGACGTCGCGTTGCAGTAGGCGACCACCGCGGCGATGCCCAGCGCCACCAGCAGCAGCCCGCCGGCGGCTCGCGCCGCGGGTGCGAACGCGGCGAAGACACCCGCGCCAATCATGGCGCCGAGCCCGACGACGACGGCGTCGGGCGTGCGCAGGTGCCGGGCGAGGCGCTCAGTTGTCACCACCGAAGTTCACCACAGGTCTGGAAACGGGACGTGAATGTAATTACCCTATCGCCTATGACTCCTTACAAGCTCGATTCGCGCGCGTGGCAGGAGAGCTGGGACCGCCAGCAGGAGGCGTTCATGCCCGACCGCGAGCACCGCTTCGCCGCGATGCTCGACGTCGTCGATGCGGTCACGTCCGGCGACGCCGCCTCCGCCGGGCCGGTGCGCATCCTCGACCTCGCCGGCGGGACCGGCTCGATCAGCCTGCGCGCCCTCGCGCGCCTCGACCGCGTCGAGGTCACCCTCCTCGACCTGGACCCGGCGCTGCTGGCCATCGCCGGCGCCTCGCTCGGCGACCGCGCGCAGCTCGTCGCCGCCGACCTGCGCGAGCCCGGCTGGGCCGCGCGGCTGCCCCACCGCGCATACGACGCCGTGCTCACCGCCACCGCACTGCACTGGCTGAGCCCGGAGCGCCTCACGCAGCTGTACCGCGAGCTGCCCGCCGTCCTGCGCCCGGGCGGCGTGTTCGTCAACGCCGACCACATGCCCGACGAGACGCTGCCGGAGCTGTCGCGCCGGCTCGTGGCCCGGGCCGACCAGCGTCGCGACGCGCGGTACGCCACCGGCGCCGTGCCGTCCTGGCGCGACTGGTGGGAGCGGGCCGCCCTCGACCCGGTGCTCGCGCCGCTGGTCGAGGAGCGCCACCGCATCTACAGTGAGCCACACTCGAGCGAGTTCCTCCCGCCCGCGAGCTGGCATCTCGAGGCGCTCGCCGCGGCCGGTTTCGTCGAGACCGGCGTCGTCTGGCGCGGCGGCACGGACGCCGCGGTCGCCGGGGTAACGCAGGCATGAGTACGCGGGGTAGGGCTTGCCCTACCCCGAACACTCCGCCCAGCGGGCTGGGTCCCGACCGCCGATTTTCATAGCGTCGGGTCTATGACGACGGCCACCCTGATCCGGTACCGCGGCGCCGCGCAGCCGATCCAACGGCTGGGCTGGCCCACTGTCCTCGCGATGCACCTGCTGCCGGCCGCGGCCACCTTCGCCGCGGCGTTCGCGCTCGAGCCGCTCATGCGCGCGTGGCATCTGCCGCCGCAGTTCGCGCTCACCCTCGCCTTCGCCTTCGTGCTCACCCCGATCGAGGCGGGCCTGCTGCTGCGCGCGGCGGGCTGGTCCTGGCGGCGTGTGCCGGAGGTCCTGGCATTCAAGCGCAAACTGCCGATCCGGCTGTACCTCATGATCCTGCCCTGCGTCACCGCCATCGCGATCGGCATGGTCGTGCTGCTGGCGCCGCTGGAGGAGCGGATCCTCGACATCTACCCGTCGTCGTGGCTGCTGCCGCCCGACTCCGACGCGTTCCCGGCCACCACGATGGTCGCCACGCTGCTCGTCACGCTGCTCGTCGACGGCCTGGTCAACCCGGCGGTCGAGGAGCTGTACTTCCGGGCGTACCTGCTGCCCCGCCTGCCCGTGCGCGGCATCGCGGCGGTGGTGACCTCGGCCGGCCTCTTCGCGGCCCAGCACTACTGGCAGCCGGAGAAGTTCGTCTTCGTCTTCGTCGCCCAGCTGCTGCTCATCGCCATCATGCTGCGGCTGCGCAGCGTGCGGATCAGCATCGCCGTGCACTGCCTCACCAACAGCCTGGCCATCCTGTTGTCGCTGGCCGCCGTGCTGGCGTGACGCACGGGTCCGCATCACTAGACTCCCGCACATGACCGGACCCACCAGCTTCGGCGCGCTGCTGCGTGGGCACCGGCACAACGCGGGGATGACGCTCGAGGAGCTCTCCGAGGCCTCCGGGGTCAGCGTCCGCGCGATCAGCGACATGGAGCTCGGTCACAGCCGTCGCCCGCAGCGGCGCACGGTGGCCTCGATCGCCGACGCGCTGCGCCTGGCCCCGGACGACCATGCGGCCCTGATCGCGGCCGCGCGCGGCGGCAGCCCGGCGGCGGCGCCCGGCGCCCGCGACCACATCGGCCTGCTGGAGCCGCCGCGCACCGTCTGGGACTTCACCGGCCGTCCGGCGGAGCTGACGTGGATCGCCCAGCTCACCGCCCAGGGCGGCGCGACGATCGGGGTCGTCTCCGGTCCGCCCGGCGCGGGCAAGACGGCCCTCGCCGTGCACGCGGCCGGCGTGCTCGCCGAACGCGGCCTGTTCCCCGACGGCCGGTTCTTCCTCGACCTGCGCGGCACCGACGGCGCCCCGTTGCGCCCCGCCGAGGCCCTCGCCATCCTGCTACGCGCCCTCGGGGTGCCCGAGCGGGATGTGCCGGCGGGCGAGGAGGAGGCGGCCGGGCGCTACCGCGCGCTGCTGGCCGAGCGGCGCTGCCTGCTCATCCTCGACAACGCCGCCGACGAGGCGCAGGTCCGGCCGCTGCTGCCGGGCGCGGGGGCGGGCATGGCGCTGGTGACGAGCCGCCGCTCGCTCAGCGGGCTCGAGGGGGTGCACCGCCTGGCCCTGGCTCCGCTGCCGGCCCGCGAGGCGGGTGAGTTCCTGGTGCGGCTGCTCGGCGGCGCCCGCGCGGAGGCCGAGGCCAAGGCCGTCGAGGAGCTCGTCGCGCTGTGCGGCGGCCTCCCGCTGGCGCTGCGCATCGCCGGCAATCGCCTCGCCAGCCGGCCGGGGTGGACGGTCGCGCACCTGGTGGGGCGCCTCGCCGACACCGAGCGCCGGCTCGCCGCGCTGACCGCCGGGGACCTGCAGGTCGAGGGGCCGTTCCTGCTGTCGTACCAGCAGCTGTCCCCGCTCGCACAGCGCACCTTCCGCCGCCTCTCGCTGGTGCCGGGGCCGGACGCCGGGCCCGAGCTCGCCGCCGTGCTCGGGCAGACCGGGCTCGACGACGCCGAGGACTCCCTCGAGGAACTCGTCGAGCTCGGGCTGCTGCAGTCGGCGAGCGACGGGCGGTACCGCTTCCATGACCTGATCCGCCTCTTCGCCCGCGCCCGGCTGCAGGAGGCCGAGCCGGAGGCGCAGCGCAGGGCCGCGCGGGAGCGCATGGTCGGCTGGCTGCTCGACGCCGCGACCGCGGCCGGGCGGTGGTTCGAGCCGGACTGGGGCCGGGCACCGGCCGAACCGGTCCGCCATGTGGAGCTCGGCACCCGCGAGCAGGCCCGCGCCTGGATCGAGGCGGAGCTGGCGAACTGGTTCGGCGCGTTCCGGCTCGCCGCGGAGGCCGGCGAGCACCGGCGGGTCGTCGACCTGGCCGAGTCCATGCACTGGTACTCCGACCGCCTCATGTGGTGGCCGCGCTGGCTGGAGGTCTACGAGCGCTCCGCCGCGTCCGCGCACGCCCTCGGCGACGGCGGGCTCGAGGTCACCCACCGCAACTACCACGCGTGGGCGCTCAACAAGATCGGCAAGCGGCCGGCGGACGCCATCGCCGAGGGCCGCCGCGCGCTGGCCCTGGCCGAGGCGATCGGCGACGTGCGGCAGCAGGCGTGGGCGTGGACGTACATCGGCGGCGCCGCCATCGACGTGCCCGACCCCGACCTCATGCTCGGCGCCGGCGGAGAGGCGACCGCCCGCTTCGAGGCCGTCGGCGACTGGGACGGCTACGCGCAGGCCCTGGCCGTGACCGCGTTCGGCCTGGAGTCCACGGGCCGGCTCGAGGAGGCCCTGGCCCAGCACCGGACGCGCCGGGCGGCGCTCACCGACCCGGTGCGCGGCGTGTCACCGGTCATCGCCGACATCTCGATCGCGCACAGCACCCTGTGGATCGGCGAACTCGAGGTCCGCCTCGGCGACTGGCCGGCCGCCGCGGAGTCGCTGACGGCGGCCGTGCCGCTGCTGGAGGCGCTCGGCCAGTCCCGGCAGGAGGCCCGGGCCCGCCTCGGCCTGGCCCGCGCCCTGCGCGCCCTCGACCCGTCCGAGCCGTGGATCCCGCACGCCCGCCGGGCCCTGGAGACCGCGGTCGCCATCGACTATCCCCAGGTGGCCGCCGAAGCGCGCCGATTACTCAGCTGAACTCGGCGGGTTGTGGCGCCTCCACCGTGACGCGCTCGCCGCGATGGTCGAAGGACAGCCGCCACGAGTGCAGGTACGTCCGCCCGGCCGGCGCCTTCTCGAACAGCGGGTCGCCCACGATCGGGTGGCCGATCCAGGCCAGGTGCACCCGGATCTGATGGCGCCGCCCGGTCTCCGGCACCGCCTCCAGCAGGGCCCGCTCCGGCGTCTGGGCGCGCACCGCGAACGTCGTCACCGACGCGTACGTCGGCACGGAGTCGAACACCGCCGCCTCCGGCACCGTCCAGGTGTCATCCTTGACCTCGATGCTCTCCCGAGGCGCCGCGATCCGCACCCGGTTCTTGCGCCCGACGCTCAGCGGCAGGTCGATGCGGCCCGTCGGCGGCAGGCCGCCCGGCGCGGTCACCGCCAGGTATGCCTTGTGCACGGTCCGCTTGTTGAACTGCCGGGTCAGCCCGCCGTGCACGGCCAGGTCCTTGGCGAAGAGGATCACGCCCGAGGTCACCTTGTCGATGCGGTGCACCGGGAAGAGCCGCTCGCCGGCGTCGGCGGCCATGCGGACCAGGTCGGTCTCGTGCCGCTCGCCCATCACGGAGACGCCGACCGGCTTGTCCAGCACCAGGATCGCGTCGTCCTCCAGGATCACGCGCTCACGAAACTCCGCCCACATCGTCCTAACATCGCACGCCGCGACGAGGGGGCACGCATGGACCTGACCGAACTTCTGCGCAAGCACCGACGCGAGCTGGAGGTGCACTGCTACCGGATGCCCGGGTCGTACCACGAGGCCGAGGACGTGGTGCAGGAGACGTTCCTGCGGGCCTGGCGCGGCTGGGACGCGTTCCAGGGCCGCTCGTCGGTGCGGGCCTGGCTCTACCGCATCGCCACCAACGCCTGCCTCGACGTCCTCAAGAGCGCGCAGCGCCGGGTCCTGCCGATGGACCTCGGCCCGCCGTCCGCGCCCGGCACGAGCCTTCCGCCGCGCGCCGACGTGCCCTGGCTGGAGCCCATCCCGGACCGCGTGCTCGACGAGGACCCCGAGACCCGCCTGGTCGCCCGCGAGACCGTCGAGCTCGCCTTCCTCGCCGCGCTGCAGCACCTGCCGCCGCGGCAGCGGGCCGTGCTCATCGCGCGCGACGTCCTCGGCTGGCCGGCCGGCGAGGCCGCGGCGCTGCTCGGCCTGACGGCGCCGGCGGTCAACAGCGCGCTGCAGCGGGCGCGGGCGACGCTGCGGGAGCGGCTGCCCGAGCGCGGCGCGGACTGGACGCCCGCGCGGGCGCCGGTGCCGGAGGAGGCGGAGGTGCTGCGCCGCTACGTCGAGGCCTTCGAGCGCGCCGATGTGGCCGGGATGGCGCGGCTGATCGCCGACGAGGCGCGCGCCACGATGCCGCCGATCCAGGTGTGGTACCTCCGGAAGCCCGCCATCGTCGGCGCGCTCGCGCTGAGCGTCCCGCCCGGCAGCCCCTACGACGTCGGGCGCGTCCGCGCGGTGCCGACCCGGGCCAACCGGACCCCGGCGATCGTCGTGCACCGCATCCCGCCGGGGGAGCGGACCGAGCGCCCCTTCGCGCTGTCCGTCCTGCGCATCGAGGCCGGCCTGATCCGCGAGATGACCGCGTTCCACGACCCGCGCCTGCTCGCGGACTTTCTTCGCAAGAGCCCCTAGGGGTAGGGAAACCCCCACCGTCGATCGGCAGGGTGGCCCCGCTGATTTCGGGGCCGCCGGACGGCAACGTTGCAGGCATGGAGTCGATGGCCGGGTGGGCGTACCTGCTGATCTTCGTGTTGCTGGTGCTGGATTGCCTCATTCCGGCGGTACCGGCGGAGACGAGCGTGATCGCCGGCGGCGCCCTCGCCGCGAACGGGCACCTGCACGTGGCGGTCGTGCTGCTGGCCTCGGCGAGCGCCGTCGTCGTGGGAGACCTGCTCATGCACGAGGCGGCGCGGCGCGGCGGGCGGCGGCTGGTCGAGCGGTTCCTGCGCGGCGAGCGCTACGGCCGGGCGGTCGCCCGGGTCGCGCGCCTGCTCGAGCGGCGCGGCGGCGCGATCGTCGCGGCCGGGCGCTTCGTGCCGCTCGGGCGCACGACGGTCGCGCTCGTCAGCGGCTACGCCGAGTTCCCCCGCCGCCGCTTCCTGCCCGCGATCGCCGTGGGCGCCGTGCTGTGGAGCCTCTACGTGGTCGGCCTGGGCTACCTCGGCGGCAACGTCTTCAGCGGCAACCCACTGGCCGCCGCCGGTCTCGGGATCGCGCTCTCACTCATGGTGACGGGTGTGACGACCCTGGCACAGCGCCTGCGTTTGCGCATGCGCCGGGCCGGGAACCCAATTCTGTAGCAAGGCGAAGACCGGAAACGTGGAAGGGAAGTGCAATGGGCTTCACGGACAAGGTCGAGCACAAGGCCGAAGAGCTCAAGGGCGCCGCCAAGGAGAAGTACGGCGACGCCACGGACAACGAGCGCATCGAGGCCGAGGGCGCAGCCGAGCGGGCCGCCGCAAAGGCCAAGCAGGCCGGCGACCACGTGAAGGACGCCGGGCGCAACGTGCGCGAAGCGTTCGACCGCTGATCACCACGCGACGGATCGGGCCGCTCCCTGCCGGGGGCGGCCCGCCCTTCTGTGGCTACTCCCGCTCGTCAGAGGGGGCGAGTGCGGCGCAGACCAGGATGATCAGTCCGACGATGATGTCGTTGGCGGTCGAGGTCGACCAGCCGAACTGCAGCACCAGCGGCGCCACGAGCAGCCAGCCCGACAGGCCGCCGGTGACCCAGCCGAACGCCACCGCGCGCGGGTGCAGCAGCCGGATCGTCGTCACGATCGCGATGGTGATGCCGGTGACCGCATCGCTCCAGAACACGTCGTAGCGGCCCGCCCCGATGTACCCGAACGGGACCGCCGAGACCACGAGCCACACCGCGGCCAGGAATGTGACGGTGAGCAGCACCCGGGAGGCGCTCTTCGCTTCGCTCGCGGGCCCGCGCTCCTCCGGCGGCGCGGCCCGGATGTGTGCGGGCGTGGTGAAGTCCTGATCCGAGATGAAGCTCGTGGTCATGGCCCGAAGCTTCGGCAATGACCGGATGAGCCGTGATCACCCGGACGGTGGGCTTTCGTTCCAGGACCGGTCGAGCTCGGTGACGCAGTAGGTGCCCTTGGGGCCGGTGAACTCGCCGTCGCCGCCCCGGCGGGTGGCCACCAGCTTCGCCTTGTCGCCCTCCACCCGGTACACCGCCGCCGACACCCCCTTGCCGGTCCAATTGAGGACCGTCTTGTCCCCGTCGGCGCGGCTGCGCAGCGCGGGCGCGACCGGCGCGCGGTTGGGCAGCCACTTCATCACCGGGGGCAGCGCCGGGGTGGAGTAGAAGTCCGCGGCGTACTTCGACACCGAGCCCAGCGCGTCGGCCCGCACGCTCTTGGCGCTGAAGTGGATGCTGCCGGTGACCTGCGGATACTTGCGGTTGAGGGCCAGCTGGCGGTCGAGCTCCGCCGGGTCGGACCACGGGCCGGACTGCCCGACGCGATAGTCGGCCTGACCGATGTACAGCTGCACCCTGGTGTCCTTGACGACCGCCGACCACCAGGGCACGAGCTTGGCGTAGTCCGCGATGTCGAAGCCGATGTTCCAGTACAGCTGCGGCACGATGTAGTCGAGCCACTGCTGGCGCACCCAGAGACGGGTGTCGGCGTAGATGTCGTCGTAGCTCTGCAGCCCGCGGGTGGGCGAACCGGACGGGTCGGTGCCGTCGTTGCGCCAGATGCCGAACGGGCTGATCCCGAACTTCACCCACGGCTTGAGCTGCTTGATGCGCTGGCTCATCTCCTGGACGAGCTTGTTGACGTTGTCGCGGCGCCAGTCGGCCTTGCTCAGGCCGCCGCCGTACTTGCGGTAGGCGTCCTCGTCCGGGTAGTCCTGCTTGCCGACCGGGTACTGATAGAAGAAGTCGTCGAAGTGCACGCCGTCGACGTCGTACTTCTCGACCGCCTCGAGCATCGAGTCCTCGACGAACTTGCGCGCCTCCGGGATGCCCGGGTTGAAGTGCAGGCGGCTGCCGGTGGTCCCCACCGAGGGGTAGACGACCGCCCAGTCCGGGTGCTGGCGCAGCGGGTGGTCGGGCGCGAGCGCGTTGATGTCGGGCCCGGCGCCGGACGGGGCGGGCTGGCTGCCGCGGTACGGGTTGAACCAGGCGTGGAACTCGAGGTTGCGCCGGTGCGTCTCGTCGATCATCCACTGCATCAGGTCGAAGCCCGGCCCCTGGCCGCGGACCCCGGTGATCCACTCCGACCAGGGCGCGTAGCGCGACGGCCACAGCGCGTCGCCGCTGGGCCGCACGTGGACGAAGACCGCGTTGAGGTTGCGCTGCACGGCGAGGTCGAGCCAGCCGATGTACTCCGACTTGATCTGGTCGGCGGGCAGCCCGGGCCGGCTGGGCCAGTCGATGTTCTCGACCGTGGTGATCCAGATCCCGCGCAGCTCCCGGGGCGCGCTCAGCGGCGCGCCGCCGCAGCGGGCGGACTGCGGGTCGTTGCGCGCGTCGGCGGCCCGGTTGGCCCGCTCGCCGTTGCCGAACCGATCGATGTCCGGCCCGCCGGCCGAGGCGGACATCGCGTCCGACCACACCATCCGGGCGACGCTCACGCCGCCGACGAGGATCAGCACGATGGCAATGACGATGGGGAGCACCGCCTGGTCTGGGCCGACCCTGCGATAGCGCGTCGGGCCAGACTGGGCGCCCGGCGCTTGGCGGGGCAAGCGGTGAGACACCGGGCTAGTCTGCCCGGACTGTATGGCCCAATAGCAAGCGATTCGGGAACTTCTGTCCTAACGGACCAGTCGGGACCGGTCCTCGGGTAACACATCTGTCGACAATCGATTGTGAACGGGAGGTAATCGCCTGGCAATCAGGTGACCTCCGTCCCGATGGAGGCCGGCTACAACGCCGGCGAGTTCATCATGGCCGGCGCGTACACCACCTATCTCGTGCAGTCGTTCGCCGGCACACAGGCCGTGGCGGTGGCGCTGCCGATCGCGTTCCTGGTCGCCGGCGCGATGGGCCTGGTCCTGGAGCGCCTGCTCATCCGGCGCTTCTACGGCCGTCCGCTGGACACGCTGCTGCTGACCTGGGGCGTGAGCCTCATCCTGCAGCAGCTGGCCATCGACCTCTTCGGCGCGCCGAACGTGCAGGTCAGCGCGCCGCATTGGCTGCGCGGCGGGTTCCAGGTCGCGGACGTCAGCATCTCGTACAACCGGCTGTTCATCATGGCGCTGGCCGCGGCCGGGGTCGTCGGCATCTGGCTGTACCTCACCCGCCTGGCCGCCGGGCGCCGGATGCGCGCGGTGATGCAGAACCGGCAGCTCGCGGCGGTCAGCGGCGTGGCGACCGACCGGGTCGACCAGCTCACGTTCTTCATCGGCTCCGGCTTCGCCGGGCTCGCGGGCGTGGCGCTGACGCTCTTCGCGCTGGCGATGGTGGTGCTGCTGCCCGCCGCCGTCGCCGTGCTCCTGGGCCTGCTGGTGTTCCGGCAGCGGGTGCGCGGCGCGTACTTCGCGGTGCTGTCCCAGGCGCTCGCTGCCGCGTTCGTCATCCTGCTCGTCGGGCAGCAGGGGCTCACCGGGGGTACCAACGGCCTCACGAACATCCAGTTCTTCTTCGGCCTGGACCTGTACGACGAGGCCGACCAGCGCATCGTCTACCTCATCGCGGTCGGCGCGCTGGCCGTGTCGTTCCTGCTGGCCTGGCAGCTCAAGGAGAGCCGCCTCGGCCGGCTGCTGGTGGCGATCCGCGACGGCGAGGACCGGGTGCGCTACCTCGGCTACGACCCGGCCGTGGTCAAGACCGTCGCCTACGCGTTCTCGGCCGCCCTGGCCGGCATCGGCGGCGCGCTCTTCGTGCCGGTCGTCGGGATCATCTCGCCGGCGGAGCTGGGCATCGTGCCCTCGCTCGCCATGCTCATCGGCGTCGCGATCGGCGGCCGCTACTCCCTCGTCGGCGCCGTCGCCGGCGCGCTGCTCTACAACTACGCCGAGACGTCGCTGTCGGAGGCGTGGCCGTCGGGCTGGAAGTACCTCGTCGGCGCCCTGTTCATCGCGGTCATGGTGTGGGCACCGCGCGGCCTCGCCGGCCTGCTGGCTTCGGTTCGTTCTTCGGTTCGTTTGAGAAGGTCGGCATGAGCCCGCTGCTGGAGGTCCGCGGCCTCAACGTCGTCTTCGACGGCTTCCGGGCGGTGACCGACCTCGACTTCTCCGTCGCCGCGGGCGAGCTGCGCTTCGTCATCGGCCCCAACGGCGCCGGCAAGACCACGCTCGTCGACTGCATCACCGGGCGCACGAAGCCGGCGTCGGGCCGCATCACGTTCGACGGCCAGGAGATCCTCGGCCGCCGGGAGCACCGGATCGTCCGGATGGGCATCGGCCGCACCTTCCAGACCTCGGTCGTCTTCGAGGAGCTCACCGTCGGCGAGAACCTCGATCTCGCCGCGTCGTTCCGCCGCCCGCTGGTCTCGCTGCTGCGCCGCCGCCGCGCCTACCCCGACGACGTGGTGCAGGTGCTGGAGACCACCGGCCTGAGCGACCTCGTCGACCGCAAGGCCGGCGTGCTGTCACACGGCCAGCGCCAGTGGCTGGAGATCGGCATGCTCATGGTCCAGCAGCCGCGCCTGCTGCTGCTGGACGAGCCGGTGGCCGGCGTGAGCAAGTCGGAGCGGGAGCGCACCGGCGAGCTGCTCGTCGAGGTGGCCCGCACGCACACGGTCGTGGTCATCGAGCACGACATGGAGTTCCTGCGCCGCTTCGCCACGGTCGTGACGGTCCTGCACGAGGGCCGCCTGCTGTGCGAGGGCAGCGTCGCCGAGGTGCAGGCCGACCCGCGCGTGCAGGAGGTCTACCTCGGCCGCGCCCGATCCGAGCAGCGGGAGGCAGTCGATGTTGACGGTTGAGGCGATCGACGTGTCCTACGGCCGGGCCCAGGTCCTCTTCGGCCTGTCCCTGACCGTCGCGCCCGGCTCGCTGACCTGCGTGATGGGCCGCAACGGCGTCGGCAAGACCACCCTGCTCAAGGCCGTCATGGGCGTGCTGCCGGTCCGCGCCGGCCGCATCACCTTCGACGGCCGCGACATCACCCGCCTCAAGACCTACGACCGCGTCCGCCTGGGCCTCGGCTACGCGCCGCAGGGCCACGAGACGTTCCCGCAGCTGACGGTCTGGGAAAACCTCCAGGTGGTACTCGAGGCCAGCCCGAAGGCCACCCCGTCGTCGCTCGACGAGGCTCTGGACATCTTCCCCGCGCTCAAGCCTCTGCTGCGCAACAAGGCCGGCTTTCTCTCGGGCGGCCGGCAGCAACAGCTGTCCATGGCCCGCACCCTGGTCACCCGCCCGTCGATGCTGCTGCTGGACGAGCCGACGGAGGGCATCCAGCCTTCGGTGATCATCGAGATCGAGGAGGCGATCGAGCGCCTGCACAAGGAAACCGGCGTGGCCGTGCTGCTCGTCGAGCAGTACCTCGACCTGGCCCTGCGCCTGGCCGACCGCTTCGTCATCATCGACGCCGGCGAGGTCGTCCGCTCCGGCGACCGCGCCGACCTGCAAGATCCAGCGGTCCGCGGGCTCCTCACCGTCTGAAGAGCGGGCGGCGAGCGCGGCGTCCCAGGTGGACGGTGGTGGCGTGGGCGAGGCCGAACTCGTGCAGGGCCTCCTCCAGGCGCAGCGTCGTCGGCAGGGCGGCGACAGCGTCGGACCACTCCAGGCGGTCGCGGCGCCAGGCGAGCAGGAAGCGCAGGCAGGCGCGGGGCTCGATGAGGTACGAGCGGGCGCGGGCGGCCTGCAGGGCGGTGATCATGCGGTCGCGGCCGGGCTCGTGCCGGGTCGTCGTGGCGCGGACGAGCAGTTGCTGGATGAGGCGGCGGCGGGTGGCCAGGAAGCCCATCCAGTAGCCCTCGTTGAGGGTGTCGCGGATGGTGCCGCCGCGGCTCAGCACGGCGAAGACGCCCTCGGCCAGGGTGTCGCCGAACTCCTGGTCCAAGGCGCGGCGGGTGTCCTCGAACGGGTCGAACGGGCGCTGCCGCACCGCGCCGAAGCGCGCGACGCCGCGCAGGCGGGCCTCGCCGAGCAGGAAGAACCAGTCCTCGTTGTACACGTCGGGGAAGAACGCCTCGGCGGCGCGGGCCAGCGAGACGACCATCGCGCCGCCGCCCACGAACGTGTCCTGCGGGTCGCCGAGGGCGCGGCGGGCGTGGCAGACGACCGAGTTGTCCTCGAAGCCGCCGACGCGCAGGCCGACCACGGCGTGGCCGTTCAGTGCACCGGCGGCGCGGCGCAGGTCGGCGGGGTCGGGGACGGTGATGTCGTCGTCGAGGAAGGCGATGCGCCGCCAGCCGACCGAGCGGGCCAGCAGCAGCGCGAGGTTGCGCTTCTGGCTCACGTCGGCGTCGCGCTCGAAGTCGGTGCCGGTGAGCATCTCGGTGGTCTCGAGGTACGGGTGCCCGCCGCCGGGCACCCGCGGCGCGTCGATCGCGACGAGGTCGACGGCGACGCCATGCGCGGCGAGCAGCTCGGATATGTCCTCGCGGCCGGCGTCGCGGCTGGCCAGGGCGATGAGCCGGGTGCCGAGGCTCTCGGCCAGGCGGGCCGTGCCGAGCAGCGTCGCGGCCTGCTCGGCGTCGCCGCGGATGCGCCGGGCGGTGGGCACGACGATCGCGTCGAGGCCGGGTGCCTCGCGGGCCGGCGCGGCCGCGGCCTGCAGCAGACCGGCGTGGGAGAGCAGCTGGTCGGCACGCCTGGCGAGGCGCCTGGCCAAGCGGATCAGACCCGCGCCGGGACCGCGGCGCCGAGCGCCTTGACCATGATGTGGCAGCGCTCGGTGCTGAATGCTTTGCGCCCGTCGTCGAGGTAGTCCACGACCATCGCGTTGACCTGGCCGAAGTCCCATTCGACGTACTCGCGGGCCGCGTAGAGCCGCCGGGCCGCCGCGTTGTTCGAGGTGACGCCGAGCGCGATGCGCATGCGGCCCTTCGACAGGACGTACTCCTCGGCGGCCTTCATGATGGCGGACGCGACGCCCTGCCGGCGTACGTCCTTGCGGACCTGAAGACGGCTGAGGATCGGCACGCCGCGGAGGCGCTCGCGCAGCTCCCACTCCTCGGCCGGCACCATGCGCACGAAGGCCGCGCCGAGTGCGGCGGCGTCGTCGCCCGGGAGCACGAAGAGGACGCCGTGAAGTGGCGGGCGGGCAAGGCGATCCTCGAAGTAGTACCGCTCTCCGAAGGCCTTGATCAGGGCCGGCAGGTCAGCGTTGACCGCTGGGCGAACCTGTTGCACCGTAGTCGAGTTTCCTCTCGGCCCGCTGGGAAGACGCGTTGGTTTGGGCACGTGGGTCGGGGACGGCGCCCCCCGGTGCCGTCCCCGGTTTCATGTGGGTTAAACCCGGCCGCAAGGGTCAGCCGGAGCTCGTGTGGATCACCGCGTACAGCATGACGAACATTACGGGAACCAGGAGCGCGAGCCACAACGAACCCCGGACCATGCTCTGCAGCGACTCGCGCCGCAGCTGACGCTGGTGGTTGTTCATCGCAGCCGTCTCCGGGTGCCGGTAACTGTTGAACGAGCGGCCGAGCTGGTTGATGACGACCGCGATGACGATGCCCACCACCGCGATGAACAACAGTCCCGTGTTCGCGCCCGACTCGTGATTTACCGGTGTACTCGAAACGAATAGAATGGCCATCGGTACGTTCCTTAGCCTGGACCCGGTGCCTGGGTAAAGCGCGGAGCTGCCAATCTGGGGCGTCCCGGGGGCAACCGGGAACGCCCCACTTTTTGCGTCAGGCCACGGCGTCTTCGGCGGGCGGTGCTCTCGTGCGATGGACCGGTCCGTAGGACATCACTCCGACCCCCCTCGTTTCAGTCAACGCGACTGAATTTCAGTGATGCCTGAAGTCCTCGACTTCTTCCTGCTCAATAGTTTATTGTTCAGCAATACCTGAAACAATGAGCGCCGGAGGTCTGGGGCCGACTTTCGTATATGTCCAGATCGCGGCGACGATCGACCGGCGTCACGACCGGGGCGGCGGTGATCTTCGGCCGCTGAAGTGGACTGAAGCGGACTGAAGGGGGCATCGATTGAACCCACCCGACGACCTCGCGCAGCGCCTGCGCGAACTGCGGCTTCAGCAACGTTTGGGCCAAGGGGACCTGAAGCAGGCGTTGAAGGTGAGCGTGCCCCTCATCTCCTCGTGGGAGAAGGTCGGCGGCGCCGCCCGGCCCAACCCGGTACACCTGGAGAAGTACGCGCGCCTGTTCGCCACGCCCCGCTCGTTTGCCGGTGCGCGGCCCGAGCTGCTCGACTTCAGCGACCTGACGCCCGAGGAGCGGGTGCGGTACGACGAGCTGAAGCAGTCGCTGGGCCTGGACTCCGAGCCGGTGAACCCGTTGCGGTACCCCGCCGGCGAGCCCCTCACCATCGTCTGCGCCGAGCTGCCCGAGCAGCTGCAGGCGGCCCGGGAGTATGCCGACCCGCTGGCGCCCGACCACGTCGAGCTCTACAGCTACGCCGACCCCGACGCGTTGTTCGAGCTCTACAGCTACCTGCGCCAGGTCAACCCCGCCAGCCGCATCCGCTACAAGCTCGTACACCGGCTCGACCCGGCCGACCTCGACACCCATCTGCTCCTGCTGGGCGGGGTCGACTGGAACACGCTCACCCGGCAGCTGTACGACATGCTCGACCCGCCCGTGAAGCAGGTCGGCCGGGAAGGCATCGAGGCCGGCGCGTTCGAGGTCGTCGACCCCGACGGCACCAAGCGCACGCTGGTGCCCGACCTCAAGGAGGACAACGGACGGCTCACGCTGCGCCAGGACGTCGCACACCTGTGGCGCACGGCGAACCGGTTCGGCGGCGAGGGCTCGACGGTGACCATCTTCAACGGCGTGTACGGCCGCGGGACCTATGGCATCGTGCGGGCGCTGACCGACGTCGACCGGCGCGAGCGGAACTTCCGCTACCTCGAGCGGCGCTTCGGCGGCGGCACCGAGTTCAGCATCGTGTCGCGGGTGCACATCGTCGCCGGGATCCTCACGGTCCCGGACTGGACCGATCCGAACATGCGTCTGCACGAATGGCCGATGGAGTCCGGCTGAGCAGCTGTGACATGCGCGCGCGTGACCCGTAGAGTACTCGTCACACGATTGGCAAGTACGGGAGGCGTCGCGTGGAGTCGGCAGCTTTATGACCGAGCCCGCGGACCCGCACCATCACTTCTCGCACAGGCAACTGCTCAAGCCGGACACCGCCGCGCCGGGCCGCCTGGATGCGATCGTCGTGCCGACCAACCGGCCGATCAGCTATCTGCGCGAGTCGATGCGCCTCGCCCGCGAGCTCGACTGCCTGCTGCTGGTGCTGTGCAGCACGTGGAGCAACGCCGGCCTGGTGATCAGCGAGGCCGCGCGCGCCGAGGTGCCGACCATCGCCGTCGACGTGCCGCCGCGGGTCCGCCTGCCCCGGCCCACCGCCGACGACGTGCTGCTCGAAACCCCCTTCCGCAGCCGCAGCGACACCAGCATGAAGCGCAACATCGGGCTCGCCGTCGCGCGCATGATGGACGGCTGGCAGGCGATCCTCTTCCTCGACGACGACATCACGGTCACCGCCGACGACGTGCGCGGCGCCGCCGGGCTGCTCGCCGACTACGACGCGGTGGGCCTGGCCAACACCGGCTTCCCCGACAACTCGGTGGTCTGCCACGCCAACCGGGAGGTCAGCGGCCAGCAGTTCCAGGACACGTTCATCGGCGCCGGCGCGCTGCTGGTGCCGGCGAGCGGCCGGTCGCACTTTCCGCACGTGTACAACGAGGACTGGTTCTTTGTCTTCGAGCACATCCGCGAGCGGCGCGTCGCCCTGACCGGCGAGGCCGCGCAGCGGGTCTACGACCCGTTCGACAAGCCGGCCCGCGCCCGCCGCCAGGAGTTCGGCGACTGCCTCGCCGAGGGGGTCTTCGAGCTGCTCGACGACGGCCGCGACCTCGCCGACGCGGGCCTGGACTTCTGGCGCGACTACCTCGGCCGGCGGGAGGCGTTCATCGCCGCGGTCATGCAGCGCCTGCCCTCCCTCGGGGTCGAGGACGAGCGGCGGGCGAGGATGACCGAGTCGCTGCGGGCGGCGCAGAACAGCCGAGCCGAGATCACGCCGGAGCTGTGCGTGCGGTACCTCGATGCCTGGCAGCACGACCGCAAGGTGTGGGGCGACTTCCTCGCCGACCTGCCCGAGTTCGACAGCGTGCGGGCGGCTCTTCGTCACCTGAAGCTCGTCCTGCCATAACGGACAGGAGTAAAAGCTCGCCCGGCGTGGTATGCCAGATGGACGGCACTCCCGCGCGGAGGTGGCATCCATGGGCAAGGACGTCGAGTCGCACGTGTTCAGCCGGGAAGACCGGATGCGGTACCGCGACAAAGTGCGCCAATGCCTCGATGCCTTCGCGCGGATGCTCGCCGAGTCGCCGTTCGAGGACGGCGACGGCATGAGCGGCCTGGAGATCGAGCTCAACCTCGTCGACGACGCGTACGACCCGGCGCTGCGCAACCAGCGGGTGCTCGACGCGCTGGCCGACCCGGCGTTCGTCACCGAGCTGGGCCAGTTCAACATCGAGATCAACGTGCCGCCGCGGCGCCTGGCCGGCGACGGCCTCGCCCGCTTCGAGGCGCAGGTGCGCGAGAGCCTCAACGCCGCCGAGGAGCACGCCGCGCAGGTGGACACCCGGCTGGCGATGATCGGGATCCTGCCCACCCTGCGCCGCGACCTGCTCACGCCGGACGTGCTGTCGGCCAACCCGCGGTACGCGCTGCTGAACGAGCAGATCTTCGCGGCCCGCGGCGAGGACCTGCTCATCGCGATCGACGGCGTCGAGC
Organism: Dactylosporangium darangshiense; assembly: GCF_039537565.1. NCBI lineage: Bacteria > Bacillati > Actinomycetota > Actinomycetes > Micromonosporales > Micromonosporaceae > Dactylosporangium > Dactylosporangium darangshiense. The sequence continues at coordinate 260,662 of NZ_BAABAT010000006.1, read as the reverse complement.
GCCTGCACGTGCGGTGCGACTCGATCGCACCCGAGGCCGCCTGCACGAGCGTGCAGTTCCACCTGCAGGTCGCCCCGCAGCGCTTCGCCGCATACTGGAACGCGGCCCAGGCGATCGCCGCGGCGCAGGTCGCCCTCGGCGCCAACGCCCCGTACCTCTTCGGCCAGGAACTCTGGCGCGAGACCCGCATCCCGCTGTTCGAGCAGGCCACCGACACCCGCGCCGAGGAGCTCAAGAGCCAGGGCGTGCGCCCGCGGGTCTGGTTCGGCGAGCGCTGGATCACGTCGATCTTCGACCTGTTCGAGGAGAACGTGCGGTACTTCCCGGCCCTGCTGCCCATCTGCGAGGACGAGGACCCGATCGCCACCCTCGACGACGGCGCCGCGCCGCGCCTGGGCGAGCTGCGCCTGCACAACGGCACGATCTACCGCTGGAACCGCCCCATCTACGACGTCGTCGACGGCCGCCCGCACGTGCGCGTCGAGAACCGCGTCCTGCCGGCGGGCCCGACCGTCGTGGACAACATGGCCAACGCGGCGTTCTACTTCGGCCTCGTCCATCGCCTGGCGAGCCAGGAGCGTCCGGTGTGGACACAGATGTCGTTCGGCGCCGCCGAGGAGAACTTCCACACTGCCGCCCGCCTCGGCATCGACGCCGCCGTGTTCTGGCCCGGCCTGGGCTCGGTCCCCGTCACCGAACTCGTCCTGCGCCGCCTGCTCCCGCTGGCCTACGAGGGCCTCGACGACTGGGGCGTCCACCCCGACCAGCGCGACCGCCTGCTCGGCATCATCGAGCAGCGCTGCCTGACCCAGCGCAACGGCGCCGCCTGGCAGGTCGAGACCGTGCACGCGATCGAGGGCAGCGGCCCGGTCGAGCGGGACGTGACGATGCGCAAACTCGTGGCGGAGTACCTTCCGAGGATGCATTCGAACGTCCCCGTCCACGAATGGTGAACGGCGAGCTCGTCCTCACGCAGGACGGCCCGATCGCCACCCTCGTCATCAGCAACCCCGCGAAGCGCAACGCGATGACGGCCGCGATGTGGCGGGCGCTCCCATCCCTGCTCGAAGCCCCCGCCAAGGACCCGTCGGTCCGCGCCCTGATCCTGGCCGGCGCCGGCGGCACCTTCTGCGCCGGTGCCGACATCACCGAGGCCGCATCGCTGGCCCGCGCCGGCGACGCCAGCCTCGCGGTCCGGGCCGAGCAGGCCCTGGCGGCCTTCCCCAAGCCCACGATCGCCCGCATCGACGGCTTCTGCGTGGGCGGCGGCTGCCAGCTCGCGGTCGCCTGCGACCTGCGCTTCGCCGCCTCCGACAGCCGCTTCGGCATCACCCCGGCGAAGCTCGGCATCGTGTACCCACCGTCGACCACCCGCCGCCTGGCGTCCCTGATCGGCCCGGCCAGGGCGAAGCTGCTCCTCTACACCGCGGACCTCTTCGACGCTGCGGCCGCCGAGCGCATGGGCCTCGTCGACGCTGTGTTCCCGCCGGCCGATCTGGCATCGTCGGTACTGCAGGTTGCGTCCACGATCGCCTCCCGCTCCCAGCTGACCCAGCGCGCGACGAAGGCCGTCCTCTCCGGCAGCGAGCCCCCGCCGCAGGACGAGGCGGAACTGTCGGAGGGCATCGCCGCGTTCCTGTCCCGCCGCCCGCCGGCGTTCCCCTGGTCCTGAAGCCGGTCTTTTCCGACAAGTCGGGCGCTGGCGCGCCACGACTTGTCGGATTTATGCCCTGTCAGGCGATAAATCAGCCCACAATGGTCGCGCCAGCGCCCGACATTGCCTCTCAAACACGGCGGAAGACCCACACGCGCATCAGGACGAACCGCAGGAGCGTCGTCACGGCGTTGGCGAGGAGCAGGACGGACAGCTCGGCCCAGTGGCTGTGGGCAGGAGCGGCGACGTTCAGCAACGCGAGAGCGGCCGCGTTCAGGGCCCAGCCGAGCACGAACAACAGCAGGCCCTGGACCTGGTGGCGTACCGCCCCCTCGGCGCCCCGGATGGCGAACGTCAGCCGCCGGTTCAGCGCCGTGTTCGCCACCGCGGTGCTCAGCAGCGCGATGAAGTTCGCCGCCTGCGCGCCGGTCGCCGGTCGCAGCAGCGCGAACAGGGCCAGGAACGCGACCGTGGACAGGATGCCGATCCCGCCGAAGCGCAGCAGCTGCGGCAGCATGCCGGCCGGGACGCCCTCGACCAGCGGGGCGCGGCCGAAGCGGTTGCGCAGCGCGGCCAGCGGCAGGCGGCCGGTGAACAGCGCGCGGCCCAGGCGCGCGATGCCCCTGAGGTCGGCGAGCGCGGTCGCGACGATGTCGACCCGGCTGTCGGGGTCGTCGATCCAGTCGACCGGCACCTCGTGGATGCGCAGGCCCGCCCGCTGCGCGAGGACCAGCAGCTCGGTGTCGAAGAACCAGCCGGTGTCCTCGACCATCGGCAGCAGCTGCTCGGCCACGTCCCGGCGGATCGCCTTGAAGCCGCACTGTGCGTCGGAGAAGCGGGCGCTCAGGGCGGTACGCAGGATGCGGTTGTAGCTGCGGGAGATGAACTCGCGCTTCGGGCCCCGCACGACCCGCGAGCCGCGCGCGAGGCGGCTGCCGATCGACACGTCGGAGTGGCCCGACAGCAGCGGCGCGACCAGCGGCAGCAGGGCGTTGAGGTCGGTGCTGAGGTCGACGTCCATGTACGCGAGCACCGGCGCGTCCGAGGCCGACCACGCGCGCTTCAACGCCCGGCCGCGGCCCTTCTCGGCCATGCGGAGCACCTCGACGCCGGGCAGCTCGACGCTCAGCGCGGCCGCGACCGCTGGCGTTGCATCGGTGCTGGCGTTGTCGGCGACGGTGATGCGAAAGGGGTACGGGAAGCTCTCGCTCAGGTGGCGATGCAGCCGACGCACGCAGGGCCCGAGGTCGGCCTCCTCGTTGTAGACCGGGATCACGACGTCGAGGACGGCGCCGGTCGCTCGGCGGCCGGGGCCGTCGGCGCGAGGAAGTGTCTCAGTGCTCATGGTGACCAACGGTCGGGGCCGGACCTTCCGGAAGCTTCCGGCGTACCTGTGGCCCGCCTGTGAATAGAGTCGGGTCATGACCTTCACGCAGGCTGAGCTCGACTACCTGGCCACGCAACGCCTCGGGCGGCTGGCCACCGTCTCGCCCGACGGGCAGGTGCAGAACAACCCGGTCGGCTTCTTCGTCGACGGCGCCACCGGCGCGATCGTCATCGGCGGCGGCGCCATGGGCGGGACCAAGAAGTTCCGCAACGTCCAGCGCGGCAGCACGGTCGCGCTCGTCGTGGACGACCTGGCGTCGGTCGATCCGTGGACGGTCCGCGGCATCGAGATCCGGGGCACGGCGGAGGCGCTGACCGATCAGGATCCGCCGATGCGCGGCATGTCGCGCGAGGTCATCCGGATCACACCCAACAAGATCACCTCGTGGGGCCTCGACGGGCCCCGGTCCACCCGCGCGGTCTGAGGCAGGCACGGCGGCGGCGGCCGGAAAACCGACCGCCGCCGCCGATGAGAAAGTCCTACGCAGTCAGGTCGTACAGCGTGGTGTTGCCGACCGTCTGCGCCGTGTAGTTGGCCGCGACCCAATCGGCGATCTCGGCGCTCACGCTGCTGCCGCCGTTGCTGCGCCCGCCGAGCCCCGCGCCGCCGATGAAGTAGTGGATCTTTCCGTCCTGCACGTACTGCTGGAACTGCGCCAGGCTCGGGGCCGGGTCGCTGCCGTTGAACCCGCCGATCGCCATCACCGGCTCCTCGGAGGCTAGCTGGTAGCCGGAGGCGTTGTTGGAGCCGACCGCGGCGGCGACCCAGGTGTACTTCGCGGCGTCCTTCTGCAGCGCCGCGACCACCTCCGAGCTCGGCGTCGTCGCGTTGAGCAGGCCGCCCATACCGCCAGCACCACCCATGCCGCCGCCCATCCCGCCGCCCATGCCGCCACCGCCGCCGCGGGCGTTGAAGCCGCCCGGGGGAGTGCCGTTGAAGCGCCCGCCGCCGAAGCCGCCCGACCCGCCCGCGACGGCGGGGCCGGCGGTGACGATCGAGCCGGTGTGCGGCGTCGCCGCGGTGTTGAGCGAGTAGGCGACGGGGCCGCCGAGGACCGCGAAGAGGGCCAGAGCCACCGCGGCGAGGCGCAGGCGCCGGTTGATCTGCTGGCTCAGCAGGAGCCCGGCCGCGCCGATGCCGCCGGCGACGAGCACCGCGACCCGCAGCCACGGGTGGAAGCCGCTGGCGCGCTCCAGCAGCAGGTACGACCAGACCGCGGTGACCGCCACCGTGCCGCCGAGCACCAGCTGGGCGTAGAGGTCCGCGCGCCGGCGCCACAGGGTCGCCGCGCCCATGCCGGCCAGCGCGCCGATCGCCGGGGCCAGGGCCACCGTGTAGTAGTCGTGGAAGATGCCCTGCATGTAGCTGAAGACCACGGCGGTGGTGACCAGCCAGCCGCCCCACAGCACATAGGCGGCCCGCCGCGTGGACCACACCAGGCCCGCCACCGTGAGGATCAGCGCCGCCGGCAGCAGCCAGGAGGCCTGGCCGCCGGTCTGCCCGTCGAGCAGGCGCGACCAGCCGGTCTCGCCCCAGCCGCCGCCGTTGCCCCCGCCGCCACCGCCGACGCTGCCGGTCTCGTTGCCGGTCAGGCGGCCGAAGCCGTTGTACCCCAGCGTCAGCTCGAGGATCGAGTTCGTCTGCGAACCGCCGATGTAGGGCCGCCACGACGCCGGGGTCAGCGAGACGATCGCGACCCACCAGCCGGCCGAGACGATCACCGCGGCGCCGGTCGCGAGCAGCTGCACCAGCCGGCGCGCCCAGCCGGTCGGCGCGAACAGCAGGTAGGCCAGGCCGAACGCGGGCACGACCAGCAGCGCCTGGAGCATCTTGGTGAGGAACCCGAAGCCGACCGCCGAGCCCGCGAACAGCAGCCACCAGGTACTGCCCCGCTCGATGGCGCGCACCATGCCGTACACGCCGGCCACCAGCAGCAGCATCAGCAGCGCGTCGGGGTTGTTGAAGCGGAACATCAGCGTGGCCACCGGGGTGCTCGCGAGCACCGCGCCGGCGAGCAGGCCGGCCGCCGGGCCGTGCCAGCGCTTGACGGTGATGTACAGCAGCCAGACCGTCGCCACCCCGATCAACGCCTGCGGCGCGAGCACGCTCCAGGGGCTCAGCCCGAAGATCCGCACCGACAGCCCGATGATCCACAGCGCGGCCGGCGTCTTGTCGACGGTGATGAAGTTCGAGGCGTCCGAGGAGCCGAAGAACCACGCCTCCCAGCTCTCGCCGCCGGCCTGGCCGGCCGCCGCGTAGAAGGCGTTGCCCCAGCCGGACGCGCCGAGGTTCCACAGGTACAGCACGCCGGTGGCGATGAGGAGCAGCGGGAGCGCCGCGCGGGTCCAGGCCGGTGTCCCGGTCGACTCAGCGGGCGGGGCGGCGGGCGCGGCCGGGCGGGTCAGCGTGGTGGTCATGCCATTCAAGCTGCGGCCCGACCCTTCCGGCCGCTTCAACGAGGGCTGTGGGCCGGCTGTGAACTCAGAGCTCGAACAGCATGCAGGTCGAGGTGGCGTGCGCGACCAGCCCGCCGCGGGCGTCGGTGATCTGCGCCTGGGCCAGCGCGGTCCGGCGCCCCTTCGAGATGACGGTGCCCTCGCAGGTCAGCACCCCGGACGCGATGGACGCCGGGCGCAGGAACTTGGTGTTCAGATCCAGGGTGGTGTACCCCATGCCGGCCGGCAGCGTCGAGTGCACCGCACAGCCCGTGGCGGTGTCCAGCAGCGTCGCGAGCACCCCGCCGTGCACGGTGCCGAGGGGGTTGTAGTGGTACTCCCGCGGCTCCAGCGTCACCACCACGCGCCCGGCCTCGGCCTCGAGCCGCCCGGTGCCCAGCAGGTGGGTGACCGGCGGCGCCGGCAGCTCGCCGCGCGACATGGCCTGCAGCAGCTCCAGCCCGCCGCGCCGGCCGACCTCGGCGGCGTTGAGCATCGGGTCCGACCAGGTGAAGGTGCGGCTGCGGAGGTCCGCCTCGGTCTGCGTCATGGACCCAGCCTTCCGGGGCGGCCTGGATCTGTCAATAAGACCCAGCTCGGCGTTAGCCTGAGAACATGAGACCCAGAGCACTCGAGTGGTCGGTGGACAACTGCACCATCGGCCGGACGATGGCGATCCTCGGCGAGCGGTGGACGATCGTCGTGCTGCGCGAGGTGTTCAACGGCGTCTTCCGCTTCGACGACATGCGCGAGCGCACCGGCATACCCCGCCAGGTGCTCACCAACCGGCTCGCCCTGCTCGTCGACAACGGCATCCTGCGCCGCGTGCCCTACCGGGAGCCCGGTTCGCGGGCCCGCGAGGAGTACCGGCTCACGGAGAAGGGCTTCGACCTGTACCCGCTGCTCGTCGCCGTCCGCGAGTGGGGCGACCGCTACCTCGCCGACCCGGGCGGTCCGCCGCTGCAGACCGTCCACCGCGGCTGCGGCGCCGAGGTGCACGCCACGCTCATGTGCGAGGCCGGCCACGTCGACGTCGTCCCGCGCGACGTCGTGCCGCAGCCGGGGCCGGGTGCGATTCGGCGGATCCCGGTCGAGGTGCCCGAATAGCGGCGTCGCCGCGGGCGATCTCGCGGATTGGCTGACCGCCGGGATCCCTCGGCTCGGCGGGGCATAACGTTCGGTCCATGTGCACCGTGCTCCTCCGGTTCGACCCCGACGCCACGTGGCCCGTGCTGATCGCAGCGGTCCGCGACGAGTACCTGGCCCGCCCCTGGGAGCCCCCCGCCGAGCATTGGCCCGGCCGGTTCGGCGGCCGCGACAGCACCGCCGGCGGCACCTGGCTGGCCGTGGACCCGGCCCGCCCGAGCGCGACCGCCCTGCTCAACGGCTTCCCCCCGTTGCCGCCGGTCGGCGATCGCCCCACGCGTGGCTCACTCCCGCTCGCACCGCACCCACCCGCCGACGACGTGCTGCGCGCCTTCGACGCGTTCCACCTCGTCCGCGCGGAGCCCACCGAGATCGCGGTGACGTCGTGGGACGGCACCGCGGTGACCCACCGCCTGCTGGCGCCCGGCGACCACGTGATCGTGAACCAGGGCATCGACGTCAACCACTTCGCCCCACTGCGCGCCGCCGCCACCCCCGACCCGAAGCCCGGCCTCTCCTCGGCGGAGGCCTGGGGCGACTGGATCGCGCTGCTCTCGGGCGGCGAGTTCACGGGCGCCGCCGAGCGCCCGCTGCTGGTCCGCCGCGAGGTCGACGGGCTGCTCTACGGCTCGGGTTCGGCCAGCCTGGTTGCAATCGGCGAGCCCGGCGTGCGCTACGACTTCACCGCCAACCCCGGCCCGGACGCGGTTTGGGGCGAGATCACGCTCCCGAACTGACCCCCAGGCCCGAACGAGCCTCAGCCGTGGTCAGCGTCCGCGCCGGGCCGAATCCTGCCGGCGTTGACCACGGCGCTGCTCGGTGGGACAACGAGGGGGCGCAACGGGTTCCGGACGGACCGGGTCCGGGTGGACACTGCGGGCATGACTGTCCCGCGCCCGAGGGCACCGTGGCTCATCCGGCCGGCCAAGCTCCCGGCGACCACCCCACCGCCGCTGGACGGCGCGTGGGCGCCCGCCGACGCCCGCATCGACGCGGCCGAGCTGATCGCGATCCCCGGCGGCCACCCGCCCGAGGACGTCGCGGTGGACGGTGCCGGCGCGGTGTACTGCGGCACCGAGGACGGCCGCCTCTGGCGCTACACCGGCGAGTTCGCCGAGCTCGCCGACACCGGCGGGCGCCCGCTCGGCATCGAGGCCGACCCGCGCGACGGCACCCTGATCGTCTGCGACGCCTACCGCGGCCTGCTGCGCGTCACGCCCGACGGCGCGATCACCGACCTGACCCGCACCGCGGCCGGCACCCCCATCATGATGTGCAACAACGCCGCGATCGCCGGCGACGGCGTCGTGTACTTCAGCGACTCCTCCAGCCGCTTCCCGGTCTCGCACTGGCGCCGCGACCTGCTCGAGCACCAACCGAACGGCCGCGTGCTCGCGTACGACCCGGCATCGGGCGAGACATCGGTGGTCGCGAACGGAATGTACTTCCCCAACGGCGTCGCGCTCACCCCGGACGAGTCGGCGCTGCTGGTCTGCGAGACCGTCGCGCACCGGCTCTCGCGGATCGACCTGTCCTCGGGCGAGGTCACACACCTGGGCGATCTGCCCGCCTACCCGGACAACATGTCGGCCGTGGGCGACGGCACGTTCTGGATCGCGCTGGCCAGCCTCCGGGTCCCGATCGCCGAGCGCCTGCTGCCGCACCCGAACGTGCGACGGATCGCCGCCGTGCTGCCGCAGCGCCTCCAGCCCCAGCCGCTGCCGCACACGATCGTCGCCCGCGTCGACGCGGCCGGCGCCGTGCTCGAGACGCTGCACGGCCCGACCGGCCACTACCCGATGCTGACCGGCGTCCGCCAGGCCGGCGACACCCTGTGGCTGGCCAGCCTGACCGAGCCCGCCCTCGCCCGCGTCGCGCTCGACTAGTCGGTCTCGGGGCGCTGGCGGGGGTCGGTGTCCAGGACGCGCGTGGGCTCGGCACCCGGGTCGTCGCCGGGTGCGCTCTCGCCGCGGGCCTCGGCCAGGGCGGCCAGGAGCGTCGCGTTGATCCGGGAGCCGCCGCGCTTGAAGCCCAGGTGCCTGCGGGCCTCGTCGACGACCTGCTCCTCGGTGCGCAGCAGGGTGTCGGACTCGATCCAGCGGATCAGGTCGACGAGCAGCTCGCGCGGGTACTCGTTGATCGGCCGGCCCGGCGTGAGCACCGGGCGCGGGAGCGGGCGGCTGTCGTCGTCGACGGGCGCGGCGGCCTCGGCGGGCGGCGCGGCCAGGACCACGGTCGGCTCGTCGGTGCGGCGGGCGTCGACGGCGGCAACCGCCTCGTCGTAGGCGGCCCGCGCACGGGACGTCTCGGCGACCGGGTCGGCGAACCAGTCCGTCGACCAGATGCGGTGGAAGCGCCAGCCGAGCCGCTCCAGCTGCTCCTGGCGCAGGCGGTCGCGGTCGCGGGCGGTGCTCGACGAGTGGTACGACGCGCCGTCGGTCTCGATCGCGAGCACCATCTCGCCGGGGATGGTCGGGTGCTCGCAGGCGAAGTCGATGCAGTAGCCGGCCACGCCGAACTGCGGGGTCACCGGGATGCCGGCGGCGGCGAGCCGGTCGCGCACGTCGCGCTCGAAGGCGTTGAGCTCGGGGCGGGCGCCGGCCGCGGCGGACAGGGAGGTGCCGCCGGACTCGGTGTACTCCAGGTAGGAGCGCAGCAGCCGCACGCCGTCGCTGGTGCTGCGCGACGGGTCCATGTCGGCGGCGGTGAACGAGCTGACCAGGGTCATGCGCCGGCGGGCCCGCGTGACGGCGACGTTCAGGCGCCGCTCGCCGCCGGGCAGCAGGAGCGGGCCGAAGCGGTACAGCAGCCGGCCGGCGGCGTTCTTGCCGTACCCGATGGAGAGGATGATCGCGTCGCGCTCGTCGCCCTGGACCCGCTCGAGGTTCTTGACGAAGAACGGCTCGGCGGCGGTCTCGGCGAAGAACGCGTGCAGCTCCGGCCGCGCCGAGAGCGCCTTGCGCAGCGCGAGGTCGATGCGCTCGGCGTGGGTGATGCCCATCGTGATGACGCCGAGCGACTCGTTGGGGCGCAGCTGCGCGTGCTGCAGTATCAGCTCGACGACCCGGTTGACCTCGGCGGTGACCGAGTCGGTGCCCTCCTCACCGGCGTCGTCGTCACGGCCCACTGGCGCGAACGGGACGTGGACGTGCGACACCGTGCCGGCGCCGGCCACGCCGGGGAAGGTGACCAGCGAGCCGTCGTAGATGTGCGCGTTGGAGAAGGCGATGAGCCGGTCGTCCTGGCTGCGGTAGTGCCAGCGCAGCAGGTAGCCGGGCAGCAGCGCGGTGAGCACGTCCAGGATCGACTCGTAGCCGGAGGTCAGCGACAGGTCGATCGAGCCGTCGGCGTTGACGCCGAGCGGGTCGGCTCCGGTGCCCTCCTCGGCCGCGGTGAAGAACGACGTCGGCGGCAGCTGGTGCTCGTCGCCGGCGACGACGATCTGGCGGCCGCGCAGCAGCGCCGGCACGGCGTCGGCCGGGGTGACCTGGCTCGCCTCGTCGAAGACGACGACGTCGAAGAGGTCGGCCTGCGGCGGCAGCAGCTGCGAGACGACCAGCGGGCTCATCGCCCAGCACGGGCGCAGCGCCGTGAGCATGTGCGGCGCGGTGGCGAAGAGCTGGCGGATCGGCAGGTGGCGGCGCTTGAGGTTGGCCTGATGCTCGACCAGGCGGCTCTCGTCCGGATACTCGTCGCGGGTATGGGTGATGTGCTCGGCGACGGCGCGCAGCACCCGGGTGGCGGTCGCGTCGATATGGCGGCGGTCGGCGTCGCGGTACTCGGCGACGGTGCGGGCGTGCAGCGGGCCGTCGAAGGCGCCGACGCGCGGGTCGGTGAAGTTGAGGTGCTGCAGGATCGACGCGTGCCAGCAGGCGTCGAAGACGGCCGCGGCGAGATCGGCGTCGGGCGCCTGGCGCGCCCGCAGGTCCTCCAGGAGCGGGTCGAGGCCGGCGGCGGTGAAGGCGCCCGTCAGCTCGTTGAGGCGCGGCACCCGGCGCAGGGTGCGCTCGTCGGCGGCGAGGCTCGCCGCGACGCGGCCGAGCCGGTCGAGGTCCATGGTGGCCATCGGGATGTGGCCGCAGTACCGCAGGAGCTGCTGAACCTGCCCGTCGAGCTGGTCGAACGCGGCGCGGGCCCGCGGCAGGTCGGCGGGCAGGCGCGGCTGGCCGCCGTCGCGGGCGAGCTCCGCCCAGCGCCGCCGCTGCGCGAGCGCCGCCGAGAGCCCCTCGAAGAGCTGCTGGCGGCTCGGCGCGCCCGAACCGCGCCACAGCTGCGCGGCCTGCTTGCGCATCTTGCGCCGGGTCCACCAGCCGGCGTCGGTGCCGGGCTGCCCGGCGTGCGCGCGCCGCCACTCCTTGTCGGCGGCCGAGGCGAGGTGCAGGGAGAGGTCGACGCGGAACACCTCGTCGCGGAACTGGGCGAGGGTCGCGGCGACGGCGTCGAGGAAGCCGAACAGGCCGCGCCAGCCGTTGAGGTCGGCGGGCGCGCGCAGGCCGGTCTGTTCGAGCACGTAGCGCAGGGCCGGCCGGGCGGCGGGCAGCGACCGCTCGTTGATCCCTTCGGCGAGGTCGAAGGCGGCCTCGGCGTCGGCCGGCGTGGCCACGGCGGAGCCGATCCAGCCGGACTGCTCGCCGGTCACGGCGAACCCGCCGACGGTCGCGTAGTCGCGCAGCTGCTCGCGGACCCTGCGGGCGTTGGCCGCGTCGAGGGCGGCGAGGACCGGTCCGCGCAGCCGCACGGTGGTCATCGGCCACACCGCCGCCGACAGCCGGATCATCTCCGCCTGTGCCTGGTACGCCGAGATGCCCCACGGCTCGCGCGACTGGTGCATGGCGTCGTCGTGGTCGTTGAGCGTGGCCCGGCGGGCGGCGAGGGTCTCGTGCAGCACGCCGAGGTCGGGCTGGGCGATGCGCGCGGCCGAGTCGAAGGCGGCCTTGAGGTCGGCGGCGACCTTGCGCCGCGAGGTCGTGCCGTCGTGCACGTCCATGACCAGGTTGCCCAGCCCGCGGCGGGCCAGCCGGTCGGTGACGGCGGTGATCGCGGCCCGCTTCTCGGCCACGAACAGCACCCGCTTGCCCCGCGCGACCAGCGAGGCGATGAGGTTGGCGATGGTCTGGCTCTTGCCGGTGCCGGGCGGGCCCTTGATGACGCTGTGCTGGCCGGCGAGCACGGCGTTGATCGCGTAGTTCTGCGAGGAGTCGGCGTCGAGGACCAGGAACTCGTCCTCCGGCGGGATCCAGTCCGGGTCGCGCAGCGCGATGCCGGGCGCCGGGCGCAGCGCCTCCTGCGCGTCGCGGTCGCCGGCGATCGCGGCGATCACGTCGTGCTCCACCAGGGCGCGCGCGGCGACCCGCAGGTCGGTGACCATCGGCAGCTTGGCGTAGGAGAAGGTGCCCAGCACGCAGCGCGGGCTGACCGCGAAGCCGCGGACCCGGCCCGCCGCCTCCTTGACCAGCCGCTCGTACAGCGGCTGCGGGTCGAAGCCGGCGGTGTAGCTGACCAGCTCCTCGAGCTCGTCGGCGTCGACCCGCACGCCGAAGTCCTCCTCGAGCAGCTGCAGCAGCGTCGGGTTGAGCTCCAGGTCGCCCTGCAGGGTGAGGTCGAAGTCGTCCTCGGCCGCGCCGCGGGCCCGCAGCACCGCCGAGCGCAGCAGCACCGGCGCGGCGGGCGCGGCGCCGCCGCCGGGCGGCGGGGTCCAGGTGGCGCTGCCGATCGCCGCGAAGCACGTCTCGATGCCGCGCTCCTCGGCGAGCTCGCGCGCCTTGTTGCGGATCGTCCGGGCCCGCTTGATCGCGGCGGCGTGCGCATCGGCGTCGGGGAAGAGCTGGCCGAGCGGCATCGTGCGGCCGCCGAAGAGCGCCTCGAGCGTCAGCGGATCAACGCCGGTCAGATCCAGGGTCCCGGCCCGCAGATCGCGGTAATACAGCAGCGTGTTGCGCCCGCCGAGGTCGATCAGCTGAGACCGCCAGCGGCGGGACGCCTCCTGCACCAGCGAGCCTCGCCGGTCGACAGCGTCGTCCACGGTTGCGAGCGTAGCGGCCCTGACAAGAAGGCGTCGGAACCCGACAGTCGCAATAGATGGATGTCTTTACAGCGCCGGCCCCTTGTAGTCGGGATGGCGCCTCAGCCACGCCGAGTAGCGCTCGTTGCGGCGCACGGCGTCGGCGTAGGCCTCGATGGCGTACGCCCACACCTGCCCCGCCTGCCCCGACGCGGATCCGTCGGGCAGCCACCCGAGCATCTGCCGCCAGTGCAGCGGCGCACCCGCGATCGGCACGGTGGCCAGCCCCGCCATCGGCCGCAGCGTCGCCTGGCACAGACCGACGGCGTCGCCGGACTCGATGAGGTCGATCGCGCCGCGCACCTCGGTCTCGAAGAGCACCTTCGGCGTGAACCCCGCCTTCGCGCAGGCCGCCGCATGGCAGGCCGAGAAGCACCCGTCGCCGGGCGCGGCCACCCACTGCGCCTCGGCGAGCTCCGCGAGGTCCACCTCGTCCCGCCCGGCCAGCTCGTGCTTCTCGGGCAGCAGCAGGAACACCGGGTCGGCGGCGACGACGCGCCAGGCCAGCCCGTTGTCGGTGGCCGGCGGCGCGTCGCCGCACGCCCCGACGAGCACGTAGTCCAGCCGCCCGGACAGCACAAGGTCGCCGAGCTGCGACGCCGACCAGGACGCGTGCGTGCTGACCTGGGCGCCGGGGTGGTTGGTGGTGATCCGGCGCACCAGCCCGCCGAGGATCGGCCCGTTGACCGCGCCGATGCGGTAGCGCACGGCGGTCCCGGCGGCGCTGGCCAGCCGCGTCGCCTCGTCCTGCAGCCCCTTGTTGCGCAACCTTCTTGTACCGATACCCCAAGGGGGTACATGGCGCCGCGTGCACCGGCATCACCAGCACCATCGCTAGGCTTGGCGCTCGTGATCACGCGCTGGGCCGCCGCCGGTTCCGCGGCCGCCGGCACGCTCGGCGCCGCGGGCCTGGCCATGGCGGTCGCGGGCTCGGCGCCGTGGCGCTACGTGTCGGAGTCGGGCGTTCCCGGCGCGCCGCACGCCGGGTTGTACCAGCTCAGCATGGTCCTGCTGGCCGTTTCGCTGGCCTTGCTCGCGGTGTCGGCCCATCGCGCGGTCGCGGCCTGCTTCCTGCTGGCGGCCCCGCTGGCCGCCGTATCGGGCGCCGTGCACTGCAGTCCCGGCTGCCCGCTCCCCCCTTATGAGACCCCGTCGCCACGCGACCTGCTCCACGCGACGGCCGCTATCGGCGCACTGGGCTTCTGCGCGCTGGCGATGCTGTTGTACTCCACGCTGCGGCTGCCCGCCCTCCTGCGCCGGGCGGGCAGGATCGGCCTGCTGGTGGCGTACCCGCCGCTGATCCTGTCCGCGGCCGGCATCCTCTTCGCCGGCCGGTCCCTGTTCACGGGCGTGATGGAGCGGATCGCCCTGGTCGGGGTCTCGGCCTGGGTCGTGTTCATGGCGGCCCTCCACGCCCGGTCGCGCCCATGACCCGCACCGTCGTCATCACCGGCGCCAGCGCGGGCATCGGCCTGGCCGCCGCTCGCCGGTTCGCGTCCGACCGCCTCATCCTGCTGGGCCGCGACGAGCGCCGCCTGGCCGCCGCCGGCGCGTTGTTCCCCGGCTCCACGACGATCCGCGCCGACTTCGCCGACCTGTCCCAGGTCTGCTCGGCCGCGGCGCGGATCGCCGGCCTCTGCGACCGCGTGGACGTGCTCGTCAACAACGCCGGCGGCCTGTACCGCGGCCCGCGCGCCATCGCGGTGAACCACCTGGCCGGCTTCCTACTAGCAAACCTCCTGCTCGATCTCCTGCCGGGTGCGCGGATCATCACCACGGCGTCGCTGGCCGAGGCCTGGTCGGTGCTGGACGTCGACAACCCGTTGCGCGCGTCTCTGGCGCACCGGTCGCGCTGGCTGTCCTACGGCTCCTCGAAGCAGGCGAACCTCCTGTTCACGCTGGAGGCGGCGCGCCGTTGGTCGTCCCTCGGCATCCTGCCGACTGCGTTCTTCCCCGGCCTGGTGCGCAGCGGTTTCGCCGCGACGAGCCCGCTGTTCGTGCTCGGCAAGCTGGTCCCGGTCCTGTTCACGTCCCCTGCGCGGGCCGCCGACACGCTGTGCTGGCTGGCCGACGCCCCGCGCTCCGAGCTGGTACCGGGCGGCTACTACTTCCGCCGCTCCCTCTTCGCCGCCACACCCCGCTCGACCAGCCCGACGCGCGCGGCTCGACTTTGGGAGTCGTCGCTCGCAGCCGTTGCGCATTGACGGGTGTCTCATTACAGTGAGCGCATCTGGGCTAAATGAAACGTTTAAATGAAACGTTTCAGGACTGGAGGCATCGTGAAACTGCAAAAACGAGGTCGCGCGGCCGCCACCGCGCTGATATCGCTGGCCGCACTCGTGCTCATCGCGCCGCCCGCGCCCGCCGCGGCGGCCGCGCCCGTCAACCTGTCGGGGGCGCACTGGATCTGGTATCCCGAGGGCGACCCGCGCACCACCGCGCCGGTCGGGTACCGCTACTTCCGCAAGAGCTTCTCCGTCGCCGCCGGTGCCGTCAGCGACGCGCAGCTCGTCGTCACCGGCGACGACACCGTCGACGTCTGGCTCAACGGCAAGCCGCTCGCCGGGTCGCCGCGGGTCACCGACTCGTGGAAGAGCGCGCTCTACGTCGACCTGCAGAGCGCGCTGACCAGCGGTACCAACACCATCGCCCTGGCGGTCCGCAACACCACCTCGGGGCCGGCCGGCGTCATCGGGCACGTCCACGTCGTCACCGCCGGCGGCACCACCGACCTCGTCACCGACACAGGGTGGAAGTCGGCGCAGAGCGCGCCGACCGGGTGGGAGCAGGGCGGCTTCGGCGACGGGTCGTGGCCGGCCGCGCTGGACCTCGGGCTCTACGGCTCCTCGCCGTGGAACACCGCCGTCGTGCTGCCCGACCCCAACGCGGCCTCGCCGCTGAGCGTGGCCGGCGCGACCGTCGAGCACAGCGCCAACCCCATCGGCGTCGACGCCGCGCAGCCGCGCTTCGGCTGGAAGCTCACGTCGAGCACGGCGCAGCAGCGCCAGGCGGCCTACGAGATCCAGGTCTCCACGAGCAGCGCCAACACCGCCGACGTGTGGGACAGCGGGCGCGTGGCCTCCGCCAACCAGGTCGACGTCGTCTACGGCGGCCCGGCTCTGTCGAGCATGCGGCGGTACTTCTGGCGCGTGCGCGTCTGGGACACGCAGGGCCGCGCCAGCGGCTGGAGCGCGAACCAGACGTTCGAGACGGCGCTGCGCAGCCCGGCGACCGAGTGGACCGGCGACTTCATCGGCCAGCCCGCGGTCAACGCCGACCTTTCCGGTGCCACCTGGATCTGGTACCCCGAGGGCGACCCCGCCGCCGGCGTGCCCGCCGCCACGCGGTACTTCCGGCGCACCTTCACCCTGCCCGGCGCCCCGACGGCGGCGACGCTGGTGGTCACCGGCGACGACACCGCCGACGTGTGGGTCAACGGCGCGCAGGTCAGCTCCTCGCCGCGGGTCACCGACTCGTGGAAGCAGGCCGTCGCGCTCGACCTGCGCACGCAGCTCACCGCCGGTACCAACACCATCGCCATCGCCGCGCAGAACACCACCCAGTCGCCGGCCGGCATGATCGCCAAGCTGACCGTGAGCGGCAGCGCGACGATCAACACCGACACCGCCTGGAAGTCGTTCACGAGCGGGCCGTCGGGCTGGAACCAGCCGGGCTTCAACGACTCCGCGTGGCCGGCGGCGAAGGCCGTCGCGACCTACGGCAGCGGGCCGTGGGCCTCCAACGTCGTCATCGCCAAGGCCGCGCCGCTGGTGCGCAAGGGCTTCACGGTGAGCAAGCCGGTCGCTACCGCGCGGCTGCTGACCACCGCCCTCGGCCTGCACGAGACCCGGCTCAACGGGGCCAAGGTCGGCGCCGACGTGCTCGCACCGGGCTGGACCGACTACACCAAGCGGTTGCAGTACAAGGAGTACGACGTCACCGGGCAGATCCGCCAGGGCGACAACGCGCTCGGCGCCTGGCTCGGCAATGGTTGGTACTCCGGGAGCCTCGGCTTCGCCGGCAGCCAGCACTACGGCACCCAGCCGTGGTACTCCGCCCAGCTGCTCATCACGTTCACGGACGGCACCACCCAGACGGTGAAGACCGACAGCAGCTGGAAGGTGACGGCCGGCCCGATCCGCGCCGACGACCTCTACAACGGAGAGTCCTACGACGCCCGCCTCACGATGGCCGGCTGGGACAACCCGGGCTTCAACGACGCGTCGTGGTCCGCGGCCGCGGTGAAGAGCGGCGCCAAGCCCACCCTGGTCGCGCAGGTCGACCCCGGCGTGACCGTGCAGCAGGATTTCCGGCCGGTCGCGATCACGCAGCCGCAGCCCGGCGTGTGGGTCTTCGACCTGGGCCAGAACTTCGCCGGCTGGAACCGGCTGTCCATGGCCGCGCCGGCGGGCACGACGGTGCAGCTGCGCCACGCCGAGGTGCTCAACCCCGACGGGACCATCTACACCGCCAACCTGCGGGGCGCGCAGGCCACCGACCGGTACACCTTCGCCGGCAGCGGGACCGAGACCTACGAGCCGCGGTTCACCGTGCACGGGTACCGCTACGTGGAGCTCACCGGCGCGCCGGCGGGCTTCACCCCGACCGCGGACACGATCACCGGCCGGGCGGCGTGGACCAACGGCGCGCAGCTCGGCACGTTCACCACGTCCAACGCGATGCTCAACCAGCTCGAGCAGAACATCCTGTGGGGCGAGCGCAGCAACATGCTGTCGGTCCCGACGGACTGCCCGCAGCGCGACGAGCGCCTCGGGTGGACCGGCGACATCGCGATCTTCAGCGCCACCTCGACGTTCAACGTCGACGTGCACCAGTTCCTGGACAAGTTCGCCGACGACCTCACCGACGCGCAGCACTCCGACGGGGCGTTCACCGACGTCGCGCCGGGCGTGTGCTGCGGCGCCGGCACCGCCGGGTGGGGCGACGCCGGCGTGATCGTGCCGTACACCCTGTGGCAGCGCTACGGCGACGTCCGCGTCGTCGACGAGCACTTCGCGGCCATGGCCAAGTGGGTCGACTACCTGCGCTCCACCTCGGGCGCCGACCTCATCCGCAACCAGCCCACCTACGGCGACTGGCTCAACGTCAACGACAACACCGCGCAGGACGTCATCTCCACGGCGTTCTTCGCGTGGTCGGCGCGGCTGGTGTCCCGGATGGCGGCGGCGACCGGCCGCAGCGCCGAGGCGACCTCGTACGGCCAGCTCGCCGACCAGGTGGCGGCGGCGTTCACGAGCCGGTTCGTGGCCACCGACGGCACGGTCAGCGGCAACACGCAGACCGGCTACGTGCTGGCGCTCGCGTTCGGCCTGCTGCCCGCCAACCGGGTGCAGGCGGCCGCGGACAAGCTGGCGGCGAAGGTGGCCGCGACCGGCGGGCACCTGTCCGTCGGGTTCCTCGGCGTGGAGAACCTGCTGCCGGTGCTGGCCTCCAACGGTCACGCGAGCGAGGCGTACCAGATCCTCATGCAGCCCGGCTTCCCCGGCTGGGGGTACATGATCTCCAAGGGGGCCACCACGATCTGGGAGCGCTGGGACGGCATCCGCACCGACGGCTCGTTCAACGACCCCGGGATGAACTCCTTCAACCACTACGGCCTCGGCTCGGTCGGCGACTTCCTGTACCGCCAGGTCGGCGGCCTCGGCCCGGCCGCGCCCGGCTACTCGGCGCTGCTGGTCGCGCCGCAGCCGGGCGGCGGGCTGACGTCGGCGAAGTCGGCCTACGAGACGCCGTACGGCAACGCGGTCAGCGACTGGTCCGTCTCCGGCGGCACGCTCACGCTGCGGGTGACGGTCCCGGCCGGGGCCTCGGCGACGGTGCGGGTGCCGACGTCGAACGCCGCCTCGATCGCGGCGCCGGCGCAGGCGGTCCCGTCCGGCACGGCAACGTTCTACCTGCCGGCCGGCTCGTACACCTTCACCGCCGCGGCCTGATCTTCATTCTTGGCACTGCGGGCCTGGCAGCGGAGGGCCGCCAGGCCCGCAGCGGTGACTGGTGGGAACAACGGTCAGCAAGTGACGCGAACCCGAGCCATCTTCTTGAAAAGCCGCCGCCGAGGCGCTCTTCGTATCCCCCGTTCGTAGCCCTGGCAATCCCGGCAAACGCAGGGCGGCCGAGGGCCCTGGTTTGCAAGATGAAGGGGTTGTGGAGGTGGGATGCCGGGAAAGCTGCTCGTCATCGGCGGTGCCGAGAGTCACGACGCGGGTGATGACGAGATCCTCGAGCGGTTCGTGCTGCTCGCTGGCGGTGCGGATGCGAACCTCGTCGTGATCGCCACGGCCAGCGAGAGCCCGGCCGAGCGCGAGAAGGAGTACGCGGAGGCCTTCCACCGCCTCGGCGCCGAGCGGGTCACGCCGCTGCGGCTCGAGTCGCGCGAAGACGCCAACGGCGACCTCGCCACATCGGCGCTCGAGCGGGCCACCGGTGTGTTCTTCACCGGCGGCGACCAGCTGCGCATCACCACCGTCCTGGGCGGGTCGAAGGTGGACTCGGCGCTGCACGCACGGCTGGCCGAGGGCATGGTCCTGGCCGGCACGAGCGCGGGCGCGGCCATGATGTCGAGCACCATGATCCTCGGCGGGAGCGTCGCCACCGTCAGCTCGGCCAGCGTGCGCACCGGCCCGGGCATGGAGTTCCTGCCCGGCGTGCTCATCGAC
Organism: Dactylosporangium darangshiense; assembly: GCF_039537565.1. Taxonomy (NCBI): domain Bacteria; kingdom Bacillati; phylum Actinomycetota; class Actinomycetes; order Micromonosporales; family Micromonosporaceae; genus Dactylosporangium; species Dactylosporangium darangshiense. The sequence continues at coordinate 241,302 of NZ_BAABAT010000006.1, read as the reverse complement.
ATGCACTTCGCCGAGCGCGGCCGGCTCAACCGGCTGCTCAGCGCCATCGCCATGTTCCCGCACGAGCTCGGCCTCGGCATCGACGAGAACACGGCCATCCTGGTCGACGGCGACGTCTTCGAGGTGCTCGGGCGCGGCACCGTCACCGTCATCGACGCCGGGCAGGCGCGCGACATCAGCTGCCCGTCGGTGGACGCCGGCGGGCCGATCGCCCTGTGGGGCGCCCAACTGCACGTCCTGCCGGCCGGTCACCGGTTCAACCTGACCGAGCGGATGCCGATGAGGAGAGCGGAAGAGGATCATGCGCATTGAGAGCAGTCGGTGGCTGCGGGGGCCCAACCGGTACCTCGCGCGCCCCGTCCGGGTCACCCAGGTCCGCCTCGACGGGCTCACCGGGCGCGAGACCTGCGAGTTCCCGGGCCTGCCGGAGCGGCTGCTGGACCTCCTGCCCGGCCTGGCGGAGCACCATTGCGCCGCGGGGGCGCCCGGCGGGTTCGTCAAGCGGCTCTACGGCGGCACGTACTTCGGCCACACCGCCGAGCACATGGCGATCGAGATGTCCAACGTCCTCGGCCGCGAGGTCAGCTTCGGCCGCACCGTCGGCACGGCAGACCCGGCGGTGTTCGACGTGATCATGGAGTGCCCGCTCGACGAGCCGTACGATTCGGAGATTTCCGAAAAATTACTAGAAAACGCGATCGGTCTGATCCTGGCGCTGACCCGCGGCGAGACGCCGGCGCTGCCCGACCTGAGCGAGATCCAGCGGCGGTACGAGCGGGAGCGCCCCGGCCCGAGCACCCAGGCGATCGCCCGGGCCGCCCGCGAGCGCGACATCCCCGTCGAGCGCGTCGGCGACCTCAGCCTGCTGCGGCTCGGGTACGGCCGCCACCGCCGCCTCGTCTGGGCGGCCCTCACCGACCAGACCTCCGCGATCGGCGTCGACATCGCCGGCGACAAGGAGCTCACCCGCCAGCTGCTCGCCGAGGCCGGCATCCCCGTGGCCCGCGGCGGCGCGGCCGAGGACGAGGCGACCGCGCTGCAGCTGTTCGAGGAGCTGGGCCCGCCCGTCGTGGTCAAGCCGCGCGGCGGGCGTCAGGGCCGGCACGTGTACCTCGGCATCGACACCCCCGACGCGGTGCGCACCGCCTACCGGGCCGCGACCGCGGAGGGCGGCCAGGCCGTCGTCGAGCGCCAGGTCGACGGCCGCGACTACCGCGTGCTGACCGTCGGCGGCGAGATCGTGGCCGCCGCCGAGCGGGTCGCGGCGCACGTGATCGGCGACGGCCGCACCGACATCGAGGGCCTCATCGAGCGGGCCAACCGCGACCCGCGCCGCGGCGTCGGCCACGCCCGCGCGCTGACCCGCCTGGCGATCGACGAGGTCGCCGCCACGCTCCTGGGCCGGCAGGGTCTCGCCGCGCACGACGTGCCCGAGACCGGCCACATCGTGTGGCTGCGCGACAACGCCAACCTCTCCACCGGCGGCACCAGCGTCGACGTCACCGCCCGGGTGCACCCGTCGGTGGCCGACCTGTGCCGCCGGGTCGCCGGCCTGGTCGGCCTCGACATCGCCGGCATCGACCTGCGCCTGCCCGACATCGCCGAGGAGCTGCCCCTGGACTGCGGCGGCGTCATCGAGGTCAACGCCGCGCCCGGCCTGCGCATGCACCTGGAGCAGCACGACGTCGGCGCGGCCATCGTCGACGCGCTGTTCCCGGCCGGCACCCCGTCGCGCGTGCCGACCGTCGCGATCACCGGCACCAACGGCAAGACGACCGTGGCCCGGCTGACCGCGCACCTGCTCTCCGGCGCCGGCCTGCGCGTCGGCCTCACCACCACCGACGGCGTGGTCGTCGGCGGCCGCCTGGTCCAGCGCGCCGACGCCACCGGCCCCCGCTCGGCTCAGGTGGTCCTCGGCGACCCGACCGTCGACGCCGCGGTCCTCGAGACCGCGCGCGGCGGCCTGGTGCGCCAGGGCCTCGGGTACGACTGGAGCGACGTCGGCGTCATCACCAACCTCGTCAGCGACCACCTCGGCCAGGACGGCATCGAGAGCATGGAGGACCTCGTCGACCTCAAGTCCATCGTCGCCGAGCGCGTCCGCGAGGGCGGCGCGATCATTCTCAACGCCGACGACCCGCGCAGCCGCGACCTCGAGTTCTCCGGCCGCGAGATCATCTGGTGCTCCCTCGACCCGCGCAACCCGCTCGTGCGCCGCCACTGGGACTCCGGCGGCCGGGCGTACCTGCTCGCCGACGGCTGGCTGGTCGAGCTCGCGGCCCGCCGCTGGGTGCCGTTGCTCGCCGCGCACGAGTTCGGCGGCGGCTTCGGCGGCGCCGCACGCCACCTGGTCGCCAACGCCCTGGCCGCCACGGCGGCGGCCCGGGTCCTCGGCGTCACCACCGCCCGCGTCGCCGAGCGCCTGCGCACGTTCGGCGCCGACCCCGCCGACAACCCCGGCCGCGGCATGCTGCTGCGCTGCGCCGACGTGCACGTCCTCGTGGACTACGCCCACAACCCCGCCGCCATCGCCGCCGTCAGCGACCTGGTCGAGCGCGTCTGGGGCTGCGAGCGCGCCGTCGCCGCCATCACGCTGCCCGGCGACCGCCGCGACGACCTGCTGCGCGAGTCCGCCGCGGTGGTCGCGTCCCGCTTCGGCCGGATCGTGCTCTACGAGGACCACGACCTGCGCGGCCGCGCCATGGGCGAGGTGCCCGGCATCCTGCGCGACGAGTTGCGCCGCGCCGCACCGCACGCCGAGTGCGTGCAGGTCCGCACGGTCGACGAGGCCGTGCCGGCCGCCCTCGCCCTGGCCCGCCCCGGCGACGTCGTGCTGCTCCTCTACGAGAAGATCGAGCCCGTCCTGGCCATGCTGGGAGCCCTGGGCGCCCACCACGCCGGCGAGGTTGGTGTGACTGATGTGAATCTGGGCAAGACCATGGCGTGGACCGGTACCGGCTGATCGAACCCCTCGGCACCGGCGGTATGTCCGTGGTGTGGCGCGCCTTCGACAAGGTGCTCGAACGCGCTGTGGCGGTCAAGCTGCTGGCGCCCGACCTGCTCGCTGACGAGCGCTTCCGCGCGCGCATCCAGGCCGAGGCGCGCGCCGCCGCGCTGCTCAGTCATCCGCACATCGCCCAGGTGTACGACTTCGGCCACGACGCGGACGGCGCGCCGTTCGTGGTCATGGAGCTCGTCACCGGCCGCCCCCTGGAGGAGGCCGGCCCGCTCCCGTTGTCCGAGTTGTTGCGCGTCGGCGCCGACCTGGCCGCCGCACTGTCGGCGGTCCACGCCAGGGGCCTGGTACATCGCGACGTCAAGCCCGCGAACGTCATGCTCACCGAGGCCGGCGCCAAGCTCGTCGACTTCGGCATCTCCGCGGTGGCCGGCGATGAGAGCGACCGCCACGACGAGATCCTCGGCACGCCCGCGTACCTGGCGCCGGAGCGTCTGCAGGGCTTGCCGACGACGGCGGCGACGGACGTCTACGCGCTGGGCGTGCTGCTGTACAAGGCCCTTGCGGGCCGCCTGCCGTGGCCCTCCGTGGAGAGTTCCACCGGCCTGCTCGAGGCCCACTGTTTCGTTCGCCCCGCCCCTCTGCCGCCCGGCCTCTGCCCGCCGCCGGTCGCCCAGGCGATCGCCCGCTGCCTGGCCAAGTCCCCGCAGGACCGCCCGTCCGCGGAGGAGATGTGCGAGGTCCTCTCGGCTGCGGTACCGCTGGCGCCCGGCGCCTGGATGCCAAGGTCCCGATACGGCCGCCTGACGCTGGCCGGCGCCGTGGCGGTCGCGGCGGTCTCCGGCCTCGCGATGTGCGCCCCCGGCACCCCCGAGGAGCCGACGTGGATGGCCGCCGCCGCGACTCCCGCGAGCGCCGCCCCCGCCGAGGTCGACTGCGCCGTGCAGTACTCGGTCCGCGACGGTGCCGGGGGCGCCTTCGCCGCCGACCTCCACCTCACCGCGACGGGCGGCGACGGCGGCTGGAGCCTGACGTTCAGCCTCCCCGCCGGCCAGGCGATCGGCGCCCTGAACGGCGCCACCTGGACCCAGGACGGCAGCCAGGTCTCGGTCCGCGGCCCCGACCTCGCCGCCGACCTCTCGACCGGCGCCACGTTCGCCGTCACCGGCGCCGATCGCGCCTCGTCCGGTCAGCCTTCCGACTTCGCGCTGAACGGCTCGGCGTGTCGCTCGGTGCTCGTAGCCACCACCACGACCTCGGCGCCCCCGACCGTCCACGACAAGCATGAGAAGAAGGACAAGCCCGGGAAGAAGGACCAATGACCCATTCGTAAGTTGATCGTTCGTTTTTTGGGTTTTTGGCGCTTTGTTGGTTATGGCGTGCAACCTTCCTGACTGGTACACAAGTCTGATCCTGGTGGCGTCCCGTCCATGTACGGGCCGTCTCGCCTTAGGGTGTTGGGGTCGAAGGTAGGAGGGGCCGTGCGTTTCGAGATCAGCCGGGTCATGGACACGATCGAGCAGCGGCTGACCACGGACGTCACCTTGGCGCAGGCCGTGGTCGACCTGGCCGAGGTGGCAAGGTTCGTCGCCCTGGACGGCGGCCGCCCCATCAACCTGTTACGCCTCGGCATGGTGGTCGACGCGTTGAGCCGCTACCTGATCGACGCGGGCGCGATGCTCTACCCGGTGACCGGCCGCGAGGTCCTGTCGGAGGCCGCGCTCACGTCGAAGGAGCGCATGGTCCTGGGCCGCTGGGCCGACGACGGCCTGATCGAGGTCACCCCGGTGGTGGCCGACCGTCCCGCCGAGATCGCCGACTTCACCGGCCTCCCGCTGATCGTGGTGCGCGACACCCCTCAGTACGCGGCCCGCTTCCCCTGGCTGGCCGACAGCCCTGAACGGGTGCTGCGCCTCAGCCCTCGCGCCGGCGGCGCGGTGCTGACGCCGGGCGGCGAGCCCGCTCCGCCGAAGGACGGCAAGGAGCGCCTGGTCGTGGTCGGCAAGGCGACCCTGCCGATCGTCCCGCCCGACCCGGAGGACCCCGCAACGGAGAAGCCCATGGCAACTCCGTCCCCCATCGAGGACCAGCGAGCCGACACGCCCGGCCCGGAAGAGGCATCTTCCGACAATTCGGACGCACCGGCCGCCGCTACGGCCACCTTGGCCGGTCCGGACGCGGATAAATCGGACCCGGACAAATCGGACGTCGGCGAATCGGACGTGGACAAGCCGGCCGCGGCGTCGGACATGGCCTCGGCCTCTGCGTCGGCCTCGGCCTCGGATTCGGACTCGGGGGACCCGACGTCGGGCTCAGCGGCTTCCGGCTCAGCGGCATCGGGCTCGGCGGCTTCGGACTCTTCGGATTCGGACACGTCGGTTTCGGCGGGGATTGCGGGTTCGGATAAATCGCCAAGTTCGGATAAATCGGACAATAGTTCGCCCAAGCCAAGCCCGTCCCCGGAGGTCAAGGGCGGCCGCCCCGACGGCCTCCAGACATTCACCGCGAGGGGCGCCCAGCGCTCCGGCCGCACCCGGGTGGTCCGCCGCCGCTTTACACGGGCAGACCCGAGCGGCGTAGGCGCCGCCTTGATGGCCCGCCAGTGGCGTTGCAAGGAGCCCGACTGCCCCGCATTCGGCGAGTACCGCCGAATCGGCCAGCCCGTCCCAAGGATGCGCGGCGGCGTCCCCGCCTGCCCGCGCCACGGCGAGGCCGTGAAGGACATCGGCCCCCGCCCAGCGGCTTTCGCGGTGGCCATCGTGGTAGACGACCTGGCCCGCCGCCGTTTCGTGGTAGCCGCCAACCACCCGGTCATCGTCGGCCGCGACCCATCCGACCCCGACGAGATCTCGGTAGGTGCCTGGCTACACGAGGCAGCGGCCGCCTGGATCGCCAAGGAACACCTCCGCCTGGAGGTAACGGACGCCCGCCTGAGGGTGACCGACACCAGCAACAACGGCACCCTGATCTGGAAGCGCTCAACTCCAGACGTCAAGGAGGAAACCCAGCGCATCTACCACAAGTCGTACAACCTGGACGGCTGGGACTCAATCGAGCTCTACACCGGCGTAGAACTGGTGGTAGGCGACCACCGCCTGCAAACGGTAGTCGGCTCCGAGCCCGCGTCAGTCCTACTGGACGCCCCCACGGTAGCTTTGCGCCTAGTCAACTAGCCCACTTCACCATTCGCTGTTCCGCATCCGCCGAGTACCACCAGTGCGCGCTCCAGCCCTTCTCGGCAGCGTTTTCTTTCCACGATCACGCGTTTTCACCCCCTCCAAGGGCAGGGCCCCGACAAAGTCGTGATGCATGTCCGGCTTGAGGTGCTTCGTGTAGACGCGCCCTTGCTGGGCGCAGCAGGACGGGCATGACCTGTTCGGAAGACCATCGAGGCTCCTACGCCCTGTTGATCGTTCCCGAAGCTGGATGCCCGCCGATCGCCTCATCTCGTGCGGCCGGTCAGAACGGCAGTTCGGACCTGAGCTCGGTCAGCGCGGCCACCTCATTTTCGGTCCGTCCGTCCAGCGCGATGTCCGCCCGACGCAACAGGTCGAGGGAAACGGCCAGTGGCCCGCGGAGCAACGCCCGGACGTCCCCACGCCCGCGTTCCACGTACGCGTGGAGCATCGCCCCGACGAAGTCGCGGAAGGCGTCAGGTTCGATCGTGTACCAGTCTCCCGAGACATCGGTGAGCCCGGTCGGCCGGTCGACGTAGCGCGAGGCCGCGTCGACCGTGTCGAGGTAGAGCCGAGCGACTTTGTTGGCCGGGCTCCAGATTTCCTCGTTGTTGACGTCGAAGGTGAAACTCACGGCCCGGTATTCCAATCAGCAACGGCCATAGCCCAACCGCACCCAACGCGCCAAGGCCAGGCAAGGCGGCCCGCCCGGTATTCCAATCAGCAACGGCCGTAGCTCGACCGCAACCAACGCCCCCAGTCCAGGCAAAGGGGCGCACGGTGCCCCCCGCCCCCGCCCCCGTCCTCGGCCCCCCGCCCCGCCCCCCAGGGCCCAGAAGACACACCCCTCAAGCCGCCACAGCCAACGCGAACGGCAACACCCCCCGAGCCCCGGCCCCCATCAACGCCCGCCCAACGAGCGCCATAGTCCACCCACTATCCACATGATCATCAACAAGCAACACGGGCCCACCCAACTCCCGCACCCCCGATGCCACCGACCCCGGCACCGAGAACGACGCATGCAACGCCCGAACCCGCTGTGCACTGTTCGTCCGCGAAGCCGACTCGGTCCCCACCCCCGCGGGCACCGTCCCCAGCAGCGGCAGCCGCCCCACCTCGGCGATCCGCGCCCCCAACGACCCGACCAGCTCCGGCGCATGCCACGACCCGATGACCACCACCCCGGCCGGTCGCTCCGCCCACCGAGCGTCCCCCTTCGCCCACTCCGCCAGCGTGGCCACGACCCCGTTGAAGATCTCGTCCGGGATCGGCCCGTCGGGCGCCGCGAGCAGGTTGCGCAGGCGGTCACCCCAGCCGAGGTCGCTGAGCCGCCCGATCGCGCGCCCCGCGAGCGTCTGCTCGCCGGCCGGGATGTTGCCGCTCAGCGACACCCCGACCGTCGCCATCCCGGTCGGCCACTTCTTGCGCGGTGCGATCTCGACGCCGGCGCGGCCGAGGTGCGCGCGGGCCGCGGCGAGCGCCTCGGGGGAGACCTCCGGCTCGTACCACACCCCGGCGCAGTTGTCGCACCGCCCGCACGGCACCGCCTCGGGATCGTCGAGCTGGCGGCGCAGGAACTCCATCCGGCAGCCGGTCAACGCCGCGTACTCCAGCATCGCGTCCTGCTCGGCCTGCCGCGCCGCGGCGATGCGCGCGTATCGCTCGGTGTCGTGCCTCCACGGCTCACCGGTGGCGATCCATCCGCTGGCGACCCGCTTCACGGCGCCGTCGACGTCGAGCACCTTGAGCATCAGCTCGAGCCGGCTGTGCCGCAGCTCGACCCGCGGCTCCAGCGCCATCGTCGACAGCGGCCGGGCCGAGTCGGCCAGCACGTCGAGGACCGAGCGCACCTGGTGCTCGGGCGGGAAGGCGAGCGAGGCGAAGTATCGCCAGATGTCGGTGTCCTCCCTGCCCGGCAGCAGCAGCACGTCGGCCTTCTCGACGGCCCGCCCGGCCCGCCCGACCTGCTGGTAATACGCGATCGGCGACGACGGCGCGCCCAGGTGCACCACGAACCCGAGATCCGGCTTGTCGAACCCCATGCCCAGCGCCGACGTCGCCACGAGCGCCTTGATCCGGTTGTTGATCAGGTCGGCCTCGGCGCCGAGCCGGTCCGCGTTCTCGGTCTTGCCCGTATATGCCGCGACGTCATAGCCCTGCGCCCGCAGGAACGCCGCGGTCTCGTGCGCCCCGGCCACCGTCAGCGTGTAGATGATCCCGGAGCCGGGCAGGTCGCGCAGGTGCTCGCCGAGCCAGGCCAGCCGGTGCGAGGGCGACGGAAGGCTCAGCACCCCCATCCGCAGCGACTCCCGGTCGAGCGAGCCCCGCAGCACCAGCGCGTCGTCGAGCTGCTCGGCCACATCGGCGGTGACCCGCGAGTTGGCCGTGGCCGTGGTGGCGAGCACCGGCGTGTCCGGCGCCAGGTCGAGCAGCAGCGTGCGCAGCCGCCGATAGTCGGGCCGGAAGTCGTGCCCCCAGTCGGAGACACAGTGCGCCTCGTCGACGACCAGCAGCCCGGTCGTCGCGGCGAGCTTGGGCAGCACATCGTCGCGGAACCCGGGGTTGTTCAGCCGCTCCGGGCTGACCAGCAGGACGTCGACCGCGCCGGCCGCGATCTCCTCGGTGATCGAGTCCCACTCCTCGAGGTTGGCCGAGTTGATCGTGCGGGCCACGATCCCGGCTCGGGCCGCCGCGTCGGTCTGGTTGCGCATGAGCGCAAGCAGCGGCGAGACGATCACGGTCGGCCCGGCGCCGCGGGCCCGCAGCAGGGCGGTGGCCACGAAGTACACCGCCGACTTCCCCCACCCTGTGCGCTGCACACACAGCACCCGGCGGTGCCCGGCCACCAGGGCTTCGATGGCCGTCCACTGGTCTTCGCGCAGTTCGGCGGCGGGTCCGGCGAGCTTCTTGAGAACGTTCGAGGCTTCGTGTCTCACGGGGTCGACGCTAGCAACGGGGTCTGACAAAAAGCGCTACGTGCACTGCGGACGACCGTATCCGGTGACCGGAGCGTAGTCGAGCAGTCGCATGGAGATATGTTCACCTGTCCGAGGCGCACTTCGGTCGCTCGCTAGGGTGGTCGCATGGCGTTGAAGGGTCCGTTCGTGGCCGCTGGGCTGGTCGCGGCCCTCCTGCTGGGCTTCGGCATCGCCCGCGCAACGGATACCACGTCCGCCTCTCCGGCCCCCGCGCCCGCCACGACGGCGATACCGTCACATTCCCACGGCGGCGCGGTCACCGGCGACCTGGGCGGCTTCTCGCTCAGCGCCGGCGGCTTCACGCTAGTCCCGGCGCAGCCGCTCACGATGCCGGCGGCCGCGCAGCAGCAGTTCAACTTCAAGATCGTGGGCCCCGACGGCAAGCCCGTCACGAAGTACATCGTGAATCACGAGAAGAACCTGCACTTCATCGCCGTGCGGCACGACCTGTCCGGATTCCAGCACCTTCACCCGGCGATGGCCGCGGACGGCACCTGGTCGATCCCCCTCACGCTGCCGACCCCGGGCGTGTGGCGCCTCTACGCCGACTTCGTGACGCTCGACCCAACCGGCCAGCAGCTGCCCCTGGCACTCGCCGTAGATGCAACAGTCGCGGGCAGTTACGCCCCGATCGCGGTCCCGCCGCCGTCGCGTACGGTGGAGACGGACGGGTTCACGGTCACTCTCGAGGGCACGCCTCAGGTCAACGCAACTCAGCCACTGTCGATGCGCGTCTTCGCCAATGGCACTCCTGTCACCGATCTGGAGCGCTACCTCGGCGCATACGGGCACCTGGTCGTCGTCCGAGACGGCGACCTCGGTTTCTTGCATGTGCATCCGGAGGACCAGCTGGTGGGCGGCGCCGTCAAGTTCTGGCTGTCCGCCCCCAGCCCCGGCCGCTACCGCATGTACTTCGAGTTCCAGAAGCAGGGCACGGTCCACCGCGCGGAGTTCACGGTCGACGTGGCTTAAGAGCATTTCCATGGCTCGGGCCCGTGCAACTGGCGACCGTTGTTCCCACCAGTCACCGCTGCGGGCCTGGCGGCCCTCCGCTGCCACGTCCGACGGTGCCAAGAATGAAACAAGGGCGAACCCGGTGCGGGCCCGCCCTTGCTGGATATCCGTGGTGCCTTATGCCTCGGGGCTCGAGTCCGCCGCGGACTCGGCCGCGCCCTCGCTCGAACCGCCCCGTCCGCGGCCACCGCGACGGCGACGCCGGCGGGTGCGCGCGGCACCCTCCTCGCCGGCCACCGCGACGGACGCTCCGGCGCCTTCGGATTCCGCCTCGGACGCCGACGAATCGGCGAGGTCGGCCGAGGACGCGGACTCGGTCAGCTCGACGCCGTCCACCTCGCCCCGGCGTCGGCGTCGGCGCTGGCGGCGCGGCTCGGTCGCCTCGGCGGTTTCCGACGCGGTCGGCGCCGGCGCGGTCGACGAACGGCCCCGGCCCCGCGTGCGGCCACGCCCGCGCGGCTTGCCCTCGACGTCCTCGAGCGTCTCCGCGGACAGGCCGGCGCGCTTGCGGTCGGCCGTGGGCAGCGAGCCCGTCGTGCCCTCGGGGATGCCGATGTCGGTCAGCAGGTGCGCCGACGTGTGGTAGGTCTCCGGGGGCTCCGGAAGATCCATGCCCAGGCTCTTGTCGATGATCCGCCAGCGGGGCATGTCCTCCCAGTCCACGAACGTCACCGCGACGCCGGTGGCGCCGGCGCGGCCCGTGCGGCCGATGCGGTGCGTGTAGGTGTCCGGGTCCTCCGGGCAGTCGTAGTTGATGACGTGCGTGACGCCCGAGACGTCGAGGCCGCGGGCCGCGACGTCGGTGGCGACGAGCACGTCGATCTTGCCGGCCCGGAAGGCGCGCAGGGCCCGCTCGCGGGCGCCCTGGCCCAGGTCACCGTGGACCGCGGCCGCGGCGAACCCGCGGAAGTCGAGGTCCTCGGCCACCCGGTCGGCGGCGCGCTTGGTGCGGCAGAAGATCATCGTGAGGCCGCGGTCGGTCGCCTGGAGCACCCGCGCCACGATCTCGATCTTGTTGAGTGGATGGGTGCGGTACACGAACTGCTTCGTCAGCGGCGACGGCCCGGTGCTCGCGTCGTGATGCGCGTGGATCGTCATCGGCTGGCGCAGGAAGCGCCGGGCCAGCGTCACGATCGGGTCCGGCATCGTCGCCGAGAACAGCATCGTCTGCCGCTCCTCGGGCAGCAGCGTGAGGATGCGCTCGACGTCGTCCAGGAACCCGAGGTCGAGCATCCGGTCGGCCTCGTCGAGCACCAGCGCGCGCACGGCGTGCAGGCGCAGGTGCTTGCCCTTGGACAGGTCGAGCAGGCGGCCGGGCGTGCCGACCACGATCTCGACGCCGTTGCGCAGCGCTTCGACCTGCGGCTCGTAGGCCACGCCGCCGTACAGCGGCAGGACCCGCACGCCGCGGGTCTTGCCGGCCGCCGCGATGTCGCGGGCGACCTGCAGGCCGAGCTCGCGCGTCGGCACGACGACGAGCGCCTGCGGTAGCCCGTCGGCGCCCTCGCTGGGTGCGGTGACGCGGTCCAGGAGCGGTACGCCGAAACCGAGGGTCTTGCCGGTGCCGGTCGGCGCCTGGCCGATCAGGTCGGTGCCGCGCAACGCGATCGGCACGGCGTATTCCTGGATCGCGAAGGCGCGGGTGATGCCGACCGCCTCGAGCGCGGCCACGGTCTCCGGCCGGGCGCCCAGGTCGGCGAATGAGGGACTGTCGGCGCGCACAGGCGCGCGGGCGGCCACCGTTTCGGCGGCCTGAGTGTTGTCGATGGTCATGTTTTGCTCGGGGTGTCTCTCTCGCGGGAGCGCCCCTGAATTACCGGGTGCGCTCGATCGGTCGTCGGCGCGGGCCACACGCAACCGGATGACAGTGCTACCGGAACGACAGCTGGTCGCGGGCTACAAGCGCCGATGTGCCAGGGCTAGGGTCCGCCCGGGTCTATTCCGGCCATTGTACCGACCGCCGGGCCTTTCCGCTCACAGCACCGCGCGGAGCCCGTCAGGTGATCCGGCGCGGTACTGTGCCGGTGTGTCCGATGTCACCCCGCCCGTCCAGCCCGCCGGCGAGTCTTCACCCGAGCCGGCCGCCGAGGCGGTCGTCGATCTGCTGGGCATGCTCGCATATGGCGAGCTGGTCGCCTTCGATCGCATGGCCGCCGACGCCCGTCTGGCCCCTGACCTGCGCCGCCGCGCGGTGCTCAGCGAGATGGCGGCCCGCGAGATCACCAACTTCCGCCGCATGGCGGACCGCCTGGGCGAGCTCGGCATAGACCCCGAGGCGGCGATGCGCCCCTACGTGCGCGCGGTGTCGGACTACCACGAGCAGACCGAGCCCAACGACTGGCTCGAGGGCCTGACCAAGGCATACGTCGGCGACGGCATCGCCGACGACTTCACCCGCGAGGTGGCCTCGGTGCTGACCGCTCCCGACCGCGACCTCATCCTGGACGTGCTGCACGACTCGCGCCACGCCGACTTCGCCGCCGACGAGCTGCGCGCCGCGATCGCGATCGACCCGAAGGTCGCCAACCGCCTGTCGATGTGGGCGCGCCGCCTGGTCGGCGAGGGCATCTCGCAGGCACTGCGCGTGGCGGGGGAGCGCCCGTCGCTGACCGCGCTGCTGGCGATCAACGGCACCGACTTCCAGGCCCTGCTCAAGCGCCTGACCAGCGCACACACGGCGCGCATGGGCGCGGTCGGCCTGAACAACTGACGCCGCTGCGCACCCGCCCGCCGCGGACCGCGGCGGCCGCGTGGAACCGCGGCAGCCGCCCCGACTGCGGCGGCGTCACGGACCCCGCCGGCCCGTTGGTCCCGCCAAGCTCGCTGGCCGCGTCAACCCCGCTGGTCCCGCCGGCCGTCGGCCGCCGGCTGTGCCAAGCTCGCTGGCCGCGTTAAACCCCGTCGGCCGCGCCAAGCTCGCTGCCCTCGCTGCCCACACCAAGCTCGCTCGCCCCACCAAGCTCGACGGCCCCACCAAGCTCGCCGACCCCACCAAGCTCGCTTGGGCGCGGGAGCCGCACGTGCTGCTGGACGCGGCGCGTCACCCGATCGTGACTCCGGCGCATGCCGGGAAGTGATGATAAAGGCGATAAATCCGGACAGCGCAGCTGTCTGGATTTATCACCTCATGTGCGTATCCGAGCGAGAGGTCAAAACCCGCGCTCGGGGCAACACAAAAGGGCCCCACGAGGGGGCCCTTCGATGCCGTTCGAGCTCAGCGAGCGGACGAGAAGCCGACCGGACGCGGCGACGACTCGGCGATCTCCACGTAGGCCAGCTTGCCGACCGGGATGATCACCCGGCGGCCCTTCTCGTCGACCAGGGACAGAACGCTTTTATCCCCACCATTGATCGCGTCGGTGACCGCAGACTCGACCTCGCTGGGCGTCTGAGTGCTTTCCAGCACCAGCTCCCGAGGCGCGTACTGCACGCCGATCTTGACCTCCACGTCTTCCTCCTTGATCGGGCGCGGCCGTGCGTCGGCCTGCACACCCAGTGTGGTTGAAGATTAACGCGGTCAGGCGTGTTCGCCGTGCAAGGGGAAGCTTGCGATGCCGCGCCAGGACAGGGTGGTCAGCAGGCTTTCGGCCTCCGCCTTGTCGACCTGACGGCCGCCGGCGAGCCAGAACCGGGCCGCGATCTCGGCGGCGCCGACCAGGCCGGAGGCCAGGAGCTCGGCGCGGGCGCGGCTGACACCGGTGTCGGCCATGATCGTGTCGGTGATGGCGGCGATGCAGCCGGTCTCGACGCGGTCCACGCGCTCGCGGACCGCGGGGTCGTTGCGCAGGTCGGACTCGAACACGAGCCGGAAGGCTTCGCTCTCGTGGTCGATGAAGTCGAAGTACGCCTGGATGGCGCCGCGCACCCGGTCCTTGTTGTCGGTGGTCGCCTCCATCGCCGAGCGCACCCGCGAGACCATCGCGTCGCAGTGCGTGTCGAGCAGGGCGAGATACAGCTCGAGCTTGCCGGGAAAGTGCTGGTAGAGCACAGGCTTGGAGACTCCGGCGCGCTCGGCGATGTCGTCCATCGCCGCGGCGTGGTAGCCCTGCGCCACGAAGACCTGCTGTGCCGCGGCGAGCAGTTGCTTGCGCCGCGCCGACCGGGGCAGCCGCACGGGGCGACCGGCCGCCTGCGTGCCGCTCATCGCCGAGGTCATGTTCACCATCCGGATTTGGGTCGAGATTGCAACTTACCCCCTTTCCACCCACACGGTAGCCTCACCTAGGGGCGACGGAGGAGCGTGCGGTGGACGAAACGGGGCAAGCCGGTAGCCCGGATGCGGGTGGCGCATACCCTGGCGCCAACCCGGGGCTGAGCCGGGGCCGGAGCGGCTACCAGGACGGGCACGTCGGCGGGGCTTCGCCCAGCGACGACGCGCTCGAAGCGATCGTCTCCGCATGGCGTGAGCCGGCCACTGGCGCCATCGCCGGTCGTGCCACGGTCAACGGCCTCAACGGCAACGGCCTCAACGGAAACAGCAACGGCCTCAACGGCAACGGCATCAACGGAAACGGCGTCAACGGCAACGGCAACGGCGCTTCGCGCGGCCGCGCCGAGGTGCGCAGTCCGTATTCCGACATGCTGGCCCCGATGAGCCCGCCGGTCTCGGCGCCGCCGCCGGTCCAGCCGCCCACCTCCACGCTGCACTACGGCCACTACGGCCCGGACGGGCAGGGCTGGCCCAACTCGAGCAGCACCGGCGAGACCAAGAACGTCCCCGCGCCGCCGTCGCCGGGCACGGTCTACGGCGCCCTCAGCGGCGTCGACCACGCCGGCGACACCCGCCGTCCGGTGTCCGGGCAGCCGTCGGTGGCGCCCCTGCACGGGCCGCAGCCGCCGTTCGACGTGCAGCCACTGCACGGCCCCCAGCCGCCCTTCGACGTGCAGCCGCTGCATGGGCCGCAGCCCCCGTTCGACGTGCAGCCGGTCCACGGGCCGCAGCCGCCGTTCGAGGCGCAGCAGCAGGAGGCGCCGGCGCAGCCGTCCTACGACTTCGGCCAGCAGCCGCAGCAGTCCTACGGCTACGAGCAGGCCCCGTCGGCCCTCGACCGGGCCGCCGAGCAGCAGGCGCACCAGTCGGATCAGTGGGGCTACCAGTTCCAGCAGTACCAGCGCCAGCAGCCCGAGCCGCCGTACCAGCAGCACCAGCCGCAGCAGGAGTCGGCGTATCACCAGCCCGAACCCCCGTACCACCAGCCGGAATCCCCGTATCACCAGCCCGAGCCGCCGTACCAGCAGCACGAGCCGGCGTACCACCAGCCGGAGCCGCCGTACCAGCAGCACGAGGCCGCCTACCACCAGCCCGAGCCGTCGTATCAGCAGCCGCCGGAGCAGCGGCACTGGGCGCCGGAGCCGGCGCAGCCGGAGTTCGACTGGGCCGCGCCCGCTCAGCACCTGCCGGCCGTGCACGAGCCGACGTCGGCGCAGCCCGTGGTACCGCTGACGCCACCATCGCAGCCGCAGGCCCAGTCGCCGGCCGCCCAGCGCGTCCCGGAGGACGATCCGCTGGTCGGGCCGCTGCCGCCGGTCCTGCTCGGCTCGGCGACCGGGTTGTCGGCCGGCGAGCCCGCGATGCCGTCGTTCGCCGACGCCATGAACGAGCCGTCGTACGAGGCGCTCGAGCTGCCCCAGCGCGTGCCGTCCGAGCCCGACGTGCCGAAGGTGCCCGTGGTGGAGCCGCAGCCGGTCGCCGTCGGCGCGCCCGAGCTGACCCGCATCACCAACAAGCTGCGCGAGGACGAGGACTTCGGGCCGGAGAGCCTGGACGAGCGCCCCGACGGCTTCGACGTGCAGAGCGTGCTGCGGGCCGTGCAGACCGTCAGCGGTGTGAGCCGCGCCACCCTGCGCAAGAACGCCGACGGGCTGCACACGCTGCGCCTGGAGCTGGCCGACGAGGCCGACGCAGGGCAGGTCAGCCGCATCGTCGCGCGGATGCTCAACGACACGATGGGGCTCTCCGCCGAGCAGAACCCGCTGCTGCCCTACGACGACGGCGCGCCCGACGTCCCCGGGCCCATCGCGGGCCCGCTGGCGCCGACGATGGCCGGCCGGCCGCCCGCGCGCAACACGCCGCACAGCGCCCTGCCCGGCTACGGGCGGGAGGCGCGCCGCCGCCGTCCGGTCAGCTCCGGTGCGCGCCGCCCCAACGAGAACAACAAGGCGCCCGCGCTCATCCCCAACCCGGGCGCGATCGTCTCGCCGCGGGTCGTCATCGAGTCCGTCGACGTCAACACGCAGGGCATCGACGCGACCGTCGAGGTGCGCCTGACCGCCGACAACCACCCGGCGATCGGTGTGGCCAGCGGCCCCAACTTCGACGGCTACATGCTGAAGCTCGCCGCGCTCGCCGCGGCCTCGGCCGTCGACCAGCTGCTCATCGACTCCGACACCACCGTCCGGGCGCGCTGCTACATCGAGCACGCCGCCGTGGTGGCACTGGGCGGGTGCGAGGTAGCGGTCGTCGTGCTGCTGCTGATGTACGACGGATTCGTCGAGCAGTTGACCGGCTCCGCGGTGGTCAGCGGCGACGGGGACTCGCGGCAGGCAATCGTCCGCGCGACCCTCGCGGCCGTGAACAGGCGCCTGGAGGCCCTGCTTCCGTAAAGGCGAGCCGTCAAAGCGAGCCGTAAAGCGAGCCGTAGAAGCGATCCAAGAGCGATCCGTAGAGTCGGGTGTGCTCAAGATCGCGTGCCGAACGCGAGTCCGGGGCACACTTGGTTCATGAAGCGAGCTCCTCTTGTCCCAGAGTTCACCGTCCCGTCATCTGAGCGGCTGCCGGAACGTTGGCCGGGGCGAGAGGTCGAGCTCGACGGATTGGTGGCCTACGTCCGCGACACGCCGGCCGCGGCGCCCGGCGCCGAGCCCGCCGTCTATGTGCACGGCCTGGGCGGCTCGTCGACGAACTGGACGGACCTGGCCGGCATCCTCGCGGCCCGCGAGGACGGGATCGCGCTGGACGGGCAGGCCATCGACCTGCCCGGCTTCGGCTACAGCGGCCGGGCGCGCAGCTACAGCCTCGACGCGATGGCGCACCACGTCATCCGCTGGATCGAGCACAGCGACCGCGGCCCCGTTCACCTGTTCGGCAACTCGATGGGCGGCGCCGCGATCGTCAAGGCCGCCGCACAGCGCCCCGACCTGGTCCGCTCGCTGACCCTGATCTCGCCGGCGATGCCGTTCCTCGACCCGCGTCGATCCCTGCAGGGTCGGGTCGTCCCGCTGCTGCTCCTGCCCAACGCCGCGCGGCTGGCCGGCCGCCGGATGTCGGCGATGGACCCCGAGGCGCTCGCCGACATGGTGATCGACTCCTGCTACGCCGACCCCACCCGATACCCCGAGCAGCGGCGGCTGGAGGCCATCGAGGAGGCGCGCCTGCGGCATCAGGTTCCGTGGTACGCCGAAGCCTACGTCGGCAGCCTGCGCGGCCTGGTCGGAAGCTTCCTGCGCGCTTATCTGCCGGGCGAGGGCTCCATGTGGCGCGCCGCGGCCCGCATCACCGCGCCGACCCTGGTCATCGCCGGCCGGCAGGACCGGCTCGTGGACATCCGCACCGCGCCGCAGGTCGCCCAGCTCATCCCGGACAGCCGCCTGATGATGCTCGAGGGCGTCGGCCACGTGGCGCAGATGGAGGTGCCGCGCTCGGTGGCCCGCGCCGTCTTCGGCCTGCTCGACGAGATCTCGCAGCCGGCCGCCCGGCCGGTTGCCGTGCCGGCGCAGGAGAAGGTCCGGCGCAGCGTCGCGCGGGTGCGCATGGCAAGCTGAGCATCGATGGCGAGCCGGCTGATCAGCGACCGCCGGCGGGAGCCGGAACCTCTGCCGAGTGACCCCGAGGCCGCTCGCGACGTCGTGCGCGCCGCACGGCACCGCCGCCGCCAGGACGCGCGCCGCCGCCGCTACCTCGTGGCCGGCGTGATGGCCTCGGCCGGGCTGCTCGCGGTGCTCGGGATGGGCCGGCAGATGCTCTTCGCCGACGACGAGACCTCCGCCGCGACGCCCCGCCGCGAGGCGCCGATGCTCGCGCCGCCGTCGCAGCCGGCCAGCCCGCCGCCGGAGGCCGGGCCGGCCAAGGGCGACGGGACGTTCGCCTACGCCACCACCGCCGGGCCCGTCGCGGGCGCGGGCGGCGCGCTGAAGAAGTACCGCGTGGCGGTCGAGAACGGCTCCGGCCAGCAGGCCGACGCCTTCGCCGCCGCGGTGGAGAAGACCTACGGCGACCCGCGCGGCTGGACCGCCGGCGGCGACCTGCGCCTGCAGCGGGTCGCCGGCGAAGGCGCGGCCGACTTCACGGTGTTCCTCGCCACGCCGGCCACCTCCGAGGCGATGTGCGCGACGGCCGGGCTGCACACCGACGGGTACGCCTCCTGCACCATCACCGGCAAGGTCATCATCAACCTCGCGCGCTGGCTGACGTCCGTCCCCGACTACGGCGCGCCGGTGTCGGACTACCAGACGTACGTCGTCAACCACGAGACCGGGCACGAGCTCGGCAACGGCCATGAGGCCTGCACCGGCGACGGCCGACCGGCACCCGTCATGATGCAGCAGACCTATGGCCTCAAGGGCTGCGTGGCGAACTCCTGGCCCTACGTGGACGGCAAGCGGTACACCGGCCCCAAAGTGCCGTAGCTCACGTGGGTTTGGCACCCGGGCGCGGCAGAATGAGAACCATGTCGCTGCCTCCTCTGGTCGAGCCCGCCGCCGACCTGTCGGTGGACGAGGTCCGCCGCTATTCCCGTCATCTGATCATTCCCGACGTCGGGGTGGCCGGGCAGAAACGACTCAAGAACGCCAAGGTGCTCTGTGTGGGCGCGGGCGGCCTCGGGTCGCCGGCCCTCATGTATCTCGCCGCGGCCGGCGTCGGCACGCTCGGCATCGTCGAGTTCGACACCGTCGACGAGTCGAACCTGCAGCGCCAGATCATCCACGGCCAGTCGGACATCGGCCGGCCCAAGGCCGAGTCGGCGCGGGACTCGGTGCGCGAGATCAACCCCTACGTCAACGTCGTGCTGCACAACGAGGCGCTCAGCAACGACAACGTGATGGAGATCTTCGCGCAGTACGACCTCATCATCGACGGCACCGACAACTTCGCGACGCGGTACATGGTCAACGACGCCGCGGTGCTGCTCGGCAAGCCGTACGTGTGGGGCTCGATCTACCGCTTCGACGGCCAGGCGTCGGTCTTCTGGGCCGAGCACGGCCCCTGCTACCGCTGCCTCTACCCGGAGCCGCCCCCGCCCGGCATGGTCCCGTCCTGCGCTGAGGGCGGCGTCCTCGGCGTGCTCTGCGCGTCCATCGGCGCGATCCAGGTGACCGAGGCGATCAAGCTCCTCACCGGCGTCGGCGACACGCTGCTGGGCAGCCTGATGGTGTACGACGCGCTGGAGATGTCCTACCGCAAGATCAAGCTGCGCAAGGACCCGAACTGCGCGATCTGCGGCGAGAACCCGACCGTCACCGGCCTCATCGACTACGACGACTTCTGCGGCGCCGTCTCCGACGAGGCGCAGGCCGCGACCGTCGGCTCGACGATCACCGCCGCCGAGCTCAAGGACTGGCTGGACTCCGGCAAGCCGATCGACCTCATCGACGTGCGCGAGCCGGCCGAGTGGGAGATCGTGCGGGTCCCCGGTGCGCGGCTTGTCCCGAAGGGCGAGATCCTCAACGGCAACGCGCTGGCCGGCCTGCCTCAGGACAAGCAGGTGGTCCTGTACTGCAAGAGCGGCGTCCGCTCGGCCGAGGCGCTCGCCGCCGTCAAGGCCGCCGGCTTCAAGGACGCCGTGCACGTCCAGGGCGGCGTCGTCTCGTGGGTGAAGACCGTCGATCCCTCACTGCCGGTGTACTAACGGATCACGCGGGGGAGATCGGCGCGGTACCGTACGGCCCATGGTCGACCTTGATGCCGCGATCGGCTACGTCGTCGCACACGGCGACGTCGTGGACCGCGCCCGCCTGGCCTGGTTACGCACAGGCCAGGCGCCCCCGGCCGATGTGCTGGAGAAGGCCGAGGTCGGCCAGGCGTCCACGGGCGGCTGGCCGGCCTACTGGGGCGCGCACGTTGCCTCGGTCGACGCCACCTGTTTCCGCCTGGCCGAGCTCGACGACCTGGGCGCGATCGACCGCCCCGCGGCCCGCAAGGCGCTGGCGTGGCTGGGCCGCAGCCAGCGCCCCGACGGCATGTGGGAAGAGGACGAGTCCCTGGCCGGCATCGCCCCGCCGTGGGCGCAGCCCGGCGACGACGAGGCCCGCCTCTTCCTCACCACGAACGCCGCCTTCTGGCTGGTCGTCGGCGGCCCCGAGCGGGGCGACGAGGACGAGCACGCGGCCCGCATCGCCCGCGCCGCCGAGGCCTTCCGCGCCTCCCTGCGCCCCGACGGCTCCTGGCCGTCGTTCCTGGTCACGGGCTGGCTGGGCTGCGCCATCCTGTATCACCTGGGCTGGTTCTACGAGTCCGCGCAGATCCAG
The DNA here is from genome assembly GCF_039537565.1 of Dactylosporangium darangshiense. Classification (NCBI taxonomy): domain Bacteria; kingdom Bacillati; phylum Actinomycetota; class Actinomycetes; order Micromonosporales; family Micromonosporaceae; genus Dactylosporangium; species Dactylosporangium darangshiense. The sequence continues at coordinate 220,711 of NZ_BAABAT010000006.1, read as the reverse complement.
GTCGCCCTGGCCGACCGCGTCCCGTCCATGACCGCGGCCGACACCGCCGGCCTCTTCTCCTCCCTGCGCCGGGTCGGCATGTCCACCGAGGACTGGCTCCTGAGCGCCGCACGGAAGCGCCTCTGGGAAACGCAGCGCAGCGACGGCGGCTGGCCCAGCGACGACGGCGAACAGTTCAACGTCCACACCACGCTGACCGCCATCCGCGCCCTGCGCTGACCTGGTGCCGGCGACCAATTGCGGGTAATGGTCGAGATTCCCGGCCGGCGAAACGGGGCAGCAGGCAAAGAATCTCGTCTATAGCGTCTGGATCAACAGCCCGCCCCTCTGTCGATCCAGAAGGACGTGACTCCATGCGCAACCAGTCCCGCTCGGTAGTCCGGATCCTGGCCGCGGCGCTCGTCGGCGCCGGGTGCGCCGTCGTGCCCGCCGCGATCGCGCACGCCAATCCGGCCTGTGGCAGCACCATCACGGTCAGCACGACGCTGACCGCTGATCTCCTGTGTTCGGGGGACGCCATCATCGTGGGAGCCTCCGGCGTGACCCTCGACCTCGGGGGGTTCAACATCATCGGCAGCGGCACCGGCAGCGGTGTGCGCACCCAGATGCTGGTCAATGACGTGACCGTCACCAACGGCGGCGTCAGCGGCTTCGCCACGGAGGTGTACGTCTACCAGTCGAAACGCGCGATCCTGAGCAGCCTCAGCGTTCAGGGAGGCATCGGCGTCAAGATCCAGAACGGGAACGACTCGAAGGTGCTGAGCAGCTCGGTCACCAACGCCTCGGTGTCCGTGACGTTCAGCTCCGGCGTGACGTTCGACGACGCCACGCTGGACCACGCGCCGCTCAGCGCGAACTCGTCGAACAGCCTGAAGGTCACGCTCAGCGACGCCACGGACGGCGCCGTGAACATCGACCAGTCCGACAACGTGCAGCTGATCAACAGCACATTCACCCGCTCGCCGATCGCCTACGGCACGACCTCGCGCAACATCCTCATCCAGAACAACACGATCCAGGGCGCCGTCACCGGCGTGCGGATCTACGTCACCGGCCTCAACGGGCGCATCCTGAACAACACCTTCACCGGCAACGGCATCGGGGTGCGGACCACCGTGACCGACATCGCCACCATCGCGGGGACGAACATCTCCGGCAACACCTTCACCGGCAACGACGCGGCCGGCGTGCTCTTCGAGGCGAGCACGGACTCGTCGCTGTCCACGGCGACCGTGTCGGGCAACACGTTCGACGGCAATGGGTTCGTCGGCGGGGTCAACGACCGGCTCGGCCGGCCGGTGGCCGACGGCGCGCACTTCGCCACGTTTGCCAACGCCAAGGTCACCGTCAAGAACAACATCGCGCTGAACAACGCGAGCTACGGCATCTTCGCCGACCCGGCAACGGTCATCGACGGCGGCGGCAACACCTCCACCGGCGACCCGAACGGTTGCTCCGGCGTCATCTGCTGAACACCGTCCACGCACGAGCTGTCGCGCCCTCGATCGTTCGCGCGGTCGAGGGCGGCAACCCGTTCGGGCGCTCCTTCGTGCCCAAGATCGCCCGGATCGTGGGGGGCTGACGAGAACGGGCAAGAGTACGCTGTCGCCATGTCGGGAGTGCTGGGAGAGCCGATCAAGTTCGTGCTCAACTGGGGGCGGCGCTACTCCCTGTGGGTGTTCAACTTCGGCCTCGCCTGCTGCGCCATCGAGTTCATCGCCACGTCGATGGGGCGGCACGACTTCATGCGCCTCGGCGTCATCCCGTTCGCGCACGGGCCGCGGCAGGCCGACCTCATGGTGGTGTCCGGGACGGTCACCGACAAGATGGCGCCCGCGATCAAGCGGCTCTACGACCAGATGCCCGAGCCCAAGTATGTGATCAGCTTCGGGGCCTGCAGCAACTGTGGCGGCCCCTACTGGGACTCCTACTCGGTGACGAAGGGCGTCGACCAGATCATCCCCGTGGACGTCTACGTGCCGGGCTGCCCGCCGCGGCCCGAGGCACTGCTGCACGGGATCATGCGGCTGCAGGAGAAGATCGCCGGCGAGCAGGCCGGGCTCGGCGGCACCCCGCGGCCCGACGTGCGCGCCCTGACCGCCCCGCCGGTGAAGCCGTGACCCCGGCTGAGATCGGCGCCCGCCTGGTCGAGGCCCTGGGCGCCGGCGAGGTCTCCGAAAGCGGCGGCGGGAAGTTTGCCCGCGCGACCGTCGAAGTGCCCGCCGAGCGCTGGGTCGAGGCGATCACCGCGGCCCGCGACGAGCTCGGGTGCGACTTCTTCGACTGGCTGACGGCCGTCGACGAGCTGCCCGGCGGGTTCACGATCGTCGCGCACCTGTGGTCGACCGCCGACCGCCACGGGGTGCTGGTGCGCACGACACTGCCGCGGGAGGCGCCCGAGCTGCCAAGCGTCGTCGCGATCTTCCCGGGCGCGGCCTGGCACGAGCGGGAAACCCACGAGATGTTCGGCATCACCGTCCTCGGCCACGCCGACATCCAGCCGCTGCTGCTGCCGCCGGAGTTCGAGGGGCACCCGCTGCGCAAGGAGTTCGTGCTCGCCTCGCGGGTCGCGAAGCCGTGGCCGGGCGCCAAGGAGCCGGGCGAGAGCGAGCACGCGGCGAGCAAGCGGGCGCCCATGCGGCCGCCGGGCGTGCCGAGCCCCGACGAGTGGCCGGGAGGGCGCGGCTGATGCCGGTCTGGCTGGAGCTGGCGATCCGCCTCCTGGCGGTCGTCGCGGCGTTCCTGACCCTGCCGCTCATCGTCGGTCAGGCCGAGCACAAGGTCATGGCGCACATGCAGGGGCGCCTCGGCCCGATGTACGCCGGCGCGTTCCACGGCTGGGCGCAGCTCGTCGCCGACGGCGTGAAGTTCGTGCAGAAGGAGGACATCACCCCGCGGGCGGCCGACCGGTCCGTGTTCCGGCTCGCCCCGGTGATCGCCCTGCTGCCGTACCTGGTCGTGCTGCTGGTCATCCCGCTCGGCCCGCACGGGCTGGTGGCCCAGTCGCTGGACATCGGGCTCTTCTTCGTGCTGGCCGTCGTCGGCATCGGAGTGGTCGCCGTGCTCATGGCCGCCTGGTCGTCGGCGAACAAGTACGCGCTGCTCGGCGGCCTGCGGGCGGCGGCGCAGCTGCTCGGCTACGAACTGCCGTTCATCCTCTCCGCGCTGTCGGTGGCGATGGCCGCCGGCACCCTGTCGCTGTCCGGCATCGTCGAGGCGTGGCGGCCCTGGTGGCTGCTGTGGCAGCTGCCGGCGATGCTCGTGTTCTTCACCGCCGGCCTCGCCGAGATCCGCCGGCCGCCGTTCGACATGCCGATCGCCGACTCCGAGCTCGTCTTCGGCTACATGACCGAGTACACGGGCCTGCGGTTCGCGTTCTTCCTGCTCGCCGAGTACGTCGGCATCGTCGTCATCGCGGCGCTGACCACCGTGCTGTTCCTGGGCGGCTGGAAGGGCCCGTTCGGCCTCGACGACCAGCTCGGCTGGGTGTGGACGCTGATCAAGGTGTTCGCGGTGTCGTTCGTCGTGATCTGGGTGCGCGTCTCCTACCCACGCCTGCGCGAGGACCAGCTGCAGCGGCTGTGCTGGCTGGTCCTGGTGCCCACCGCACTGGGCCAGCTCGTGCTCACGGCCGCGGTGAAGGTCGCTGCAGGAGACTGAGAAAAGCCACCAGCAGCTTCTCTCGTACCGCGGGAGGCGCCGCATTCAGCAGGGCGTTCACCGGCGCCATGCGCTCCGGCAGCGCCCCGCCCGCCCCGAGCCCGAGAGCGCCCGCGAGCTGCTCGACGGGAGCCGCACCCAGCAGGTCCAGGATCCCGGGCGGCAGCTGCACCGGCCCGTGCTCGCGCGCCGCGGCGACCGCCGAGGCGAGGTCGGCCTCGAACTCGCCGACCCGGGGCGCCACGGCCGCGGTCACGGTCAGGTGCACCGACGCCGGGATCTCACCGTGGCGGAACTGCGGCTGCGTGTGCCAGCCGCGCGCGGCCAGCTCGTCGGCGAGGACGAACAGGTCCACCGACGAGGACATGAAGGCGACGACCGTCGACTCCCGCGGTACCACATCCAGGCCTTGGACCTTGGAAACGGCCTCGGCGATCGCGGCGGTGGCGTACCGCGTGCGCCCGGCCAGCGCCAGGTAGCCGTCGTCGCCGATGTGGCGCAGGGTGGCCCAGGCCGCGGCGATCGGGCCGCCGGAGCGGGTCGAGGAGATGACCGGGTTGACCATCGTGTACCCGGGCCAGTCCGCATAGCCGAAGTACTGCGCGGCGCGCAGCTCCTCGTCGCGGTGCAGCAGGACCGAGACGCCCTTGGGCGCGTACGCGTACTTGTGCAGGTCGACCGAGATGCTCGTGACCCCGGGCACCGACAGGTCGAACGGCGGGATCGGCTCGCCGAGGCGGCGCAGGTAGGGCAGCGTCCAGCCGCCGAAGCACGCGTCGACGTGGCAGCGCACGCCCGCGGCCGCGGCCGCCGCGGCGATCGGCTCGACCGGGTCGATGAGCCCGTGCGCGTACGACGGCGCGGAACAGGCGACGAGGACGGTGTCCGGGGTGATCGCCGCGGCCACCGCCGCCGGGTCGACCCGCAGCGTGACCGGGTCGACGGGCACGGTGTCCAGCGCGACCCGCAGGTAGGAGGCCGCCTTGGCCAGGGCCGCGTGCGCGGTGACCGGCATGACCAGGCGCGGCGCGGCGATGTCGGGCCGCCCGTCGCGGGCCGCCTTGACGGCGAGGATCAGCGACTCGGTGCCGCCGCCGGTCACGCTGCCGACGGTGCGCCCGTCGCCGCCGAGGACCTGCGCGGCCGCGCCGACGAGGTCGTTCTCCATCGCCAGCAGTGACGGGAACGCGGTCGGGTCGAGCCCGTTGACGTGCGCCGACATGGCGTGCGCGGCCGCGGCGAGCTCGTCGAGGCCCTCGAGACCGGGGTCGTAGACGTAGGCGAAGAGCCGCCCGCCGTGTGTTGGCAGGTCGCCGCCGCGCATGGCCCGCAGCTGCGCGAGCACCTCGTCCGCCGGCACCCCCTTGTCCGACAGCGCGCTCATGCGGCCTCCAGTTCGAGCTCTTCCAGCCGACGTTCGTCCAGGTCGTAGCCGCGCAGCGCGAACAGCGCCAGGGCGACCACGACCGCGGGTACCACCGTGAAGCCCAACAGCACACCGAGGCGCGCGGTGTCGGTCTGCGTGGCGGCCGTTCCCGAGTCGCTGGACACGTACCCGAACGCGGCGAGCACCAACGCGAAGACGCCCGGGCCGAGCGCGAGGCCGAACGTCTCGCCCGCGGTCCACAGCCCGGTGAAGACCCCGGCCTGGCGGCGGCCGGTGCGCGCGGTGTCGGCGGCGATGCAGTCGGGCAGCATGGCCAGCCCGAAGACCTGCTGCCCGGCGTAGCCGACGCCGACCAGGCCGGTGAGTACGTACACGGCGGCCGCGGGCAGGAACTGGGCCAGCCCGATGAGGGCGGCGCCGGCGGCGAAGACGAGCGAGGCCGCCACGTAGGCGCGCAGCTTGCCGAACCGGGCGCCGAACCGGGACCAAACGGGCATGACCAGCAGCGCCGGGCCGACGAAGCAGGCGAACAGCACGGTGGCGCCGGTGTCGGGGTCGCGCAGGATCTGGGTGGCGAAGAAGCTCACCCCGGCCAGCATCGTGGCGATGCCGGCCGCCTGGACGATGAAGCAGACCAGCAGCCTCGTGAACGCGCGGTTCTCCCGCGCGGTGCGCAGCTGGCGGCCCAGGCTCGGCTCGCTCTCCAGGACCCTGCCGGTGGGTGCGGAGCGGGTGCCGAGGAAGGATCCCGCGGTACCGATGAGGATGAGGACGGCGACGAAGACGCCCATGGCGCGGTGGCCCGGGATGCCGTCGCCGAACTGCTTGGTGACCACCGGCGCCAGGGCGCCGGAGATCAGGATCGCGACCGCGAGCAGCGCCACCCGCCAGGTCATGAGCCGGGTCCGCTCGGCGTAGTCGTCGGTCATCTCGGCGGGCATCGCGACGTACGGCACCTGGTAGAACGCGTAGGCGGTCGCGGTGGCCAGGAAGACGAGCGCGACGTAGACGCCGCTGCGCACGGGGGCCGCGAAGATCGCGGCGAACAGGAAGGCGACCGCGATGCCCGCACCGAGCAGGAAAGGACGCCTGGCGCCCCATCGCGTGCGAGTACGATCGGAGATCCTCCCGGCAACCGGGTTGATGAGCACGTCCCACGCCTTCGGCGCCAGCACGAGCAGCCCGGCGATCCCGGCCGCGACGCCCAGGGTGTCGGTCAGATAGGGCAGAAGCAGCAGTCCGGGCACGGTGCCGAACGCTCCCGTGACGAGGGAGCCGAGCGCATACCCGACCCGGACGCGGCCGGGCAGTGACTCCGACGGGTGATCCATGGTCCACGGATGCTACCGCGAGATTTCTTCATGGAAAGGCTCCGGATCCAAGATTCCGGCGGGCGTCGCGGCCGGACATCCGGCCACCGTCGAGGTGGGCCTGCGGGTCCTCGACGCGGGCGGGTCGGCCGCCGACGCCGGCGTCGCGGCCATGCTCGCCTGCTGCGTGGCCGAGAGCGTCATGACCGGCGTCGCCGGCGGGGGCTTCGCCACGTACTACGAGGCCGCAACCGCGACCACGACGTGCCTCGACTTCTTCTGCGCGGTGCCCGGGCTGGACGCCGTGCGGGCCGCGGCGCCGATGGAGCCGATCGCGGTGGCGTTCGGCGGGGTGCCGCAGCGGTACGAGATCGGGGCCTCGAGCGTGGCCGTGCCCGGCGTGCCGGCCGGGTGCGGGGTGCTGCACCGCCGCTGGGGGCGCCTGCCCTGGCAGCGGGTCGTCGAGCCGGCCGTGTCGCTCGCCCGCAGCGGGACGTTGCTGCCGCACGCGCACGCTTCGACGCTGGCCACGCTCGGGCCGGCCATGCTGCCCGGCTTCGGTGCGCAGGTCTACGCCCCTCGCGGTCGTCTGCTGGCCGGTGGGGATCTGCTGTACCACCCCGGGCTGGATGCGGCGCTGGACATTCTGTCGGAGGAGGGCCCGGCGGCCTTCTACACCGGCGGCATCGCGCGTCGTCTGGTCGAGACGGTGTACGCGTCCGGCGGGAACCTGACGTACTCGGACTTGTCCGTATATCGCGTCATGCTCGCGCCCGTCTCGTCCGCGCGGCTCGGCGGCAGTGCGGTCCGGGCGCGCAGCGGGGATCTGACCGGATTTATCGCCACATTGGGTCGTTTGCCCGAACTCGGCGGCCTATCGCGATCGGCCCGAGCCGTCGCGATGGCCGACGCGCTCCGCTCGCACGGCGCGCAACGCCTCGGCGACACCACCAACATCTCGATCGTCGACGCCGACGGCAACGCCTGCGTCGTCACGCTGACCCTCGGCCTCGGCTCGGGCGTGTGGCTGGAGGACCTCGGCATCCACCTCAACTCGATGCTCGGCGAGGGCGAGCTGATCCGCCCCGGCACCGGCCCCGGCGAGCGCATGGCGTCCTGCATGTGCCCGACCGTGGTCACCGCCGAGGACGGCCCGCTGGTCCTCGCCGTCGGCTCGGCCGGCGCCACGCGCATCCGCACGGCGCTCCTGCACACCCTGGTCAACGTCCTGGTGGACGGCGACGACCCGGAGACGGCGATCCACCGCCCTCGTTTCCACGTGGTCTCCGATCTGGTACACGCGGAGCCCGGCTATCCGCAGGACGAGCTCGAGGCGTTGTCGGCCGCGGGGTACAAGGTGCAGCAGTGGGAAACGTTCGACCACTACTTCGGCGGCGTCAGCGCCGTGGGCGCGACCGGCTCCGCCGGCGACCCTCGCCGGGGCGGCATCGGCCGGACGTTATAGGTATTACAGCAGGACTAGATCATCGCGGTGTACGACCTCGCGCTCGTATGCGGGGCCGAGTTCGGCCGCGAGGTCGCTCGTCGAGCGCCCCAGCAGTGTCGGCATCTCCGCCGCGTCGTAATTGACCAGCCCGCGGGCCACCGCCACGCCCCCCACGTCGACGAGGTCCACAGGGTCGCCGGCGGCGAAGCGCCCGTCGACCGCCGTGATCCCGGCGGGCAGCAGCGATGCGTGCTTTTCGACGACGGCGCGGACCGCACCCGCGTCGAGGTGTAGCCGCCCGCGCGGGCTGGTGGCGTGCGCGAGCCAGAACAGCCGCGCCTGCGGCCGCTCCCGCAGCCGGTGGAACAGCGTCCCGATCGGATGCCCGGCGAGGGCGGCCGCGGCGTGCGGCGCCGACGTCAGCACGACCGGGATGCCGCTGGTGGTGGCGATCCGCGCGGCCTCCACCTTGGTGACCATCCCGCCGGTGCCGACCCCCGCCTTGCCCGGCCGCCGGATGTCGATCCCCTCGAGGTCCTCGACCGTGCGCACGTCCGCGATCGCGCGCGAGGTCGGCAGGGAGGGATCGCCGGTGTACAGCCCGTCGACGTCCGACAGCAGCACCAGCAGGTCGGCGTGGACGAGCGCGGCGACGAGCGCGGCGAGCCGGTCGTTGTCCCCGAAGCGGATCTCCTCGGTGGCGACCGTGTCGTTCTCGTTCACGATCGGGATCGCCTTGAGGTCGAGCAGCCGGCGCAGCGTCCGGTAGGCGTTGCGGTAGTGCGCCCGCCGCGTCACGTCGTCGACGGTCAGCAGCACCTGCCCGACCACCCGGCCGTGCCGGGCGAAGGCGTCGTTGTACGCCCGCATGAGCAGCCCTTGCCCCACGCTGGCCGCCGCCTGCTGGGTGGCGAGGTCCCGCGGCCGCCGCGGCAGCCCGAGCGGCGCCAGCCCGGCCGCGATCGCCCCGGACGACACCAGCACAACCTCGGCCGGCGCACCGGCGAGCGCCTCGACCAGCGCGTCGACCCGCTCGCCGTCGAGCCCTCCGGCCGCCGTGGTCAGCGAAGACGACCCGACCTTGACGACGATGCGTCGAGCCTCGGTGACCTGTTCGCGCACGCCGCCCATCTTGCCGCCTGCTCCTCACCCCGGCGCGGTAGGTTCCCATATCGTGGCCGACGAGGAGTACGCCGAGATGGTCCTCGACCTTGTGGAGCGCATCCCCGCGGGACGCGTGATGTCCTACGGCGCGATCGCCGAGTACCTGGGCCGAGGCGGCCCCCGCCAGGTCGGCTCGGTGATGTCCCACTACGGCGGCGGCGTCCCCTGGCACCGGGTCGTCGCGTCGAACGGCCGTCTGGTCCCCGGCCACGAGGCCGAGGCTCTGCGCCGCCACCGCTCGGAGGGCACCCCGCTACGCGGTGAGAAGATCGACATGCGCACCGCCGCCTGGTGGCCCGACGAGTCGTAGCCCGGCCAGCGCCGCGTCCAGCGATACGCGCAGGGCCGTCGAGTCGCCCGTCGCCAGGAGCATGTTCACGCCGCCCTGCACCGCCGTCAGGATGATCACAGCCGCGCGCCCCGGGTCCGCGGCGCCGGCGCGGCCCGCACCCTCGCTCAGGCGGGCCTGCCAGGTCGTGAGCAGGTCGACGACGATCGGGCGCACCTCGGGATTGCTCGGCGCCAGCTGCCGTGTCAGCGCCCCGAGCGGGCAGTGCGTGCCCTGCGCCTCGTAGCGGGCGATCACCACGTCGCGCCACGCGGTCCAGGACTCCGGCGGCCCGAGCGAGCTGAGCTGGGGCTCCTGATCCTGCAGTACCGCCGCGGCCTCGTGCTCGGCGACGGCCAGCAGGAGCTGGGCGCGCCCCTCCGGGAAGTAGTGGAAGAGCTGGCTCTTGCTCGTAGCGGTCGCCGTGCGGATGTCGTCCAGGGAAACCTCGTCCACACCGCGCTCACGCAGCAACGCAGCGGCCGCCGCAACGATGCGATCGCGCGTAGCGGCACCTTTGCGCGTCAACGGCATGGTCACGCCGCCCAGCCTACGTGCTACGGTGCAGTGGACCGTTCAGTCCATTTTTGGAGTTGGTACCTCATGACTCGTCTGGCCAATAAAAGCGCCCTCATCACCGGTTCGACCAGCGGCATCGGCCGCGCGATCGCGGAACGGTTCGCCGCCGAGGGCGCCACGGTGATCGTGAGCGGCCGGCGCGCCGACCTCGGCGCCGAGGTCGTGCGCGGCATCGTCGCCGCCGGCGGCCGGGCCTCGTTCGTGCCCGCCGACCTCAACGCCGGAGCCGCGGCGATCGAGGAACTCGCCGCGACCGTCGGCACCGTCGACATCCTGGTGAACAACGCCGCGTACCTCATCGGCGGCCGCGCCACGCCCGAAACCCCCGAGGACGTGGTCGACGCGGCACTGTCCACCAACATCAAGGCGCCCTACCTGCTCACCGCCGCACTGGCACCGAAGATGCGTACCGGCGGCTCGGGCGCGATCGTCAACATCGGTTCGATCAACGCGCTGACGGGCATGGCGGGCACCGCGCTCTACAGCGCCACGAAGGCCGCTCTGCACGCGATGACGGCGGCCTGGGCGGCCGAGTTCGGCCCGCACGGCATCCGCGTGAACACCATCGCCCCCGGCCCCACCGACGTCGAATGGTCGACGCACCTTCGCCCGATGCTCGAGCGGATGGTGTCCACGGTCCCCAGCGGCCGCTTGGCCCAGGCGGCCGAGGTAGCGGCCGCAGCGGCATTCCTGGCGTCGGACGAGGCTCTGCACATCCACGGCGCAACTCTGCCGGTCGACGGCGGCCTCACGGCCGTGACCGCGCACGGCGCTCTGGCGCATACGTCGGCCTGACACGCCGAAAGGGCCTGTCATCTGGGGTTCCCTGATGACAGGCCCTTCGACTTTGGCGCAAACGCCGGCATCGGCCGGCGTGGCGGCTCACCGGCCTAGCGACCCGGTGTCGAGCTGGAGCGGGAACGGCCGGTCCGAGGCGAGCACCGCACCGCTCGTAGCCGTCGCGTGCTCGACGTAGTGGGCGCCTTCCAGGCCGTACAGCCGCAACAGCACTGTGTCCGAATCCTGCTCCACCAGCAGGTGCCATCCGATGTGCGCCGCCGCGTACAACTGCATCCTCAGCAGGCGGTCTGCCGACGCGTTCCCCGGCGAGACAACCTCGCCGACCAGAACGACCTCCGACGCCTCGGTCATCGCGCCTTCATCGTCGGTGTCCACCACGACCAGATCGGGAATGACGATCCGCCCAGCACGCAGCCGGACGTTGACCGCCTCCCAGACCTCCAGACCGGCCTCCGAAGCCGGCCCGTTGAGAGCGTTGGCGATCCGCCGGGACAAACGCTGATGGCCCTTCGTCGGGGCGGGGCTCACCAACAGGCTCCCATCGAGCAGCTCGATCCGATCCACCGTCTCGCCGAGCGAGAGGTAGTCCGCCTCGCTCCACGGACCGACGTGCTCCAGCACGGCGACGCTCATGCGGGCCACCTCCCCGCCGACGTCCGGCTCAAACTTTTCATGACCGAGCCGCAGGCACCTCCACGCAGCGCGGGCAAGATCGACCTGCTCACGATCTGCCCACAACCGGCCGTGACTGGCTGGATTCGCTCGGACGGGGCCGGACACACGAAGAAGGCCCTCGTCCAGGCTTTTCCCCTGGTCGAGGGCCAACTTGTCTGCCGGTGGCGGGTAGAGGATTCGAACCTCTGTAGCTTTCGCGACGGATTTACAGTCCGCTCCCATTGGCCGCTCGGGCAACCCGCCTGGCGCAAGCAAGAATAGCGGTAGCCCCCGGGGGCAATGCAAACGGGTACCCTCGGCACGCCCACAACCGTCTAACGCACGCAGTAACAGGGAGCGTCTGCCATGGCTTCGGCACCCTCGTTCGACATCGTCAGCAAGGTCGACCGGCAGGAGGTCGACAACGCGCTCAACCAGGCCGAGAAGGAGCTGGCGCAGCGGTTCGACTTCCGCGGCACCGGGGCTGAGATCAAGTGGGCCGGGGAGGAGACGGTCGCCCTCCAGGCGGAGACCGAAGAGCGCGTCGTCGCCGCGCTGGAGGTCTTCAAGGAGAAGCTGGTCAAGCGGAACATCTCGCTGAAGTCGCTCGACGCCGGCGAGCCGCGCGCGTCCGGCAAGACCTACAAGATCGACGCCAAGATCATTCAGGGCATCGAGTCGGACAAGGCCAAGGCGATCTCGAAGAAGATCCGGGACGAGGGGCCGAAGGGCGTCCAGGCCCAGATCCAGGGCGATCAGCTGCGGGTGACCGGCAAGAAGAAGGACGACCTGCAGGCGGTCATCACGTTGCTCAAGCAGGAGGACTTCGGCATCGCCCTGCAGTTCACGAACTACCGCTGACCCGCGACGGGCGCCGGCGGCATCGCCAAGGGCGCCGCGGAAAGGGCGCCGACGGGTGCTGGTTCAGCGTGAGCGCTTGTTGCGCCGGACCAGCACCACCGTCAGCACGACGGCGGAGATCACGACTGTCACGCACAGGCAGCACCCGGCGAGGACTTCCCAAGGCCTGATCGCACCCACGGTCGCCGAGCCTACCAACGTCACGACCCGTCGTTCGACCCCTCTCGATCCTCCCGGTCGCGGGGGCGCGGCGGCGGCTCCTCGGCGCGCACGCGCACGAAGCTGTCCGCGTGGCGGATCTCGATGTCGTCCTCGCCGGCCTCATCAGGGTCGGTGAGCACGGCGTGGACCGTTCGTGCCATGGGCGCTGACCCTACACGGGCACCTTCTCGCGCTCGCCCGTGTGAGTGAACGGCGCGGGCGCCACCACCGCGCCGGCCGCGACCGCGGCGCCGGCCAGCAGGAACGCCCACACGGCGCCGCCGGGCCGGTCGACGACGAGGCCGGTCACGGCCACCCCGGCGGCGCTGGCGGCGATCGAGACGGTGACCAGCCAGGTGTACGCCTCATTCAGCATCGATCGCGGCACGATCGCGCCCACCATGGAGTTCTGCACCGTCAACGCCGGCGCAATGGTCGCGCCGCCGATGATCAGGGCGGCTCCCAGCGCCAGCGCATTGGGCATGGCGGCGAGCACAGCCAGGCTCGCGGCGACGCCGGCGAGGAGCCATCGCAGCCGGGCCCGGGCGCGCGGGCGGCTGCCGAACCACAGCCCGCTCGCCGCGCTGCCGATCCCCCAGACGCCCAGCAGGATGCCGCCCGCGCTCTGCGGGTCCCGCGCGACGTACTCGGTCGCGTACGCGGGCACCGCCACGCCCGTACCGCCGAACGCGAAACCCAGCCCGAACGCCGTGACGAGCAGCGCGGCGAACCCGGGCACCCGCAGCGGCCCCAGCCCTCGCGCCGGCGCGTGCCCCTCGTGGCGCCGCCAGGAGCGCATCGCCTGCCCGCGCGCCACCAGCAGCGTCCCCACCAGCGTGATCGCGGCGGCGGCGCCGAGCGCGACGGCGGGTTGCCACAGCGCCACGCACAGTGCGACGAGCATCGGCCCGACGACGAACACGAGCTCGAACAGCGCGGTCTCGGCCGCCAGGGCCGTCACCCGGACCTCGGGCTCGTCCACGGTCAGCGCGTTCCAGGTGCCCCGCACCGCGGCCGTCAGCGGCGGAAACGTCACGCCGGCCAGCACGGCGGCGCCGAGCACGGCCGGCAAGGGCAGGTCGTGCAACCCCGCAAAGATCAAAAACACGAGGCAGCAGGGGTACGCCAACCCCGTAGCCACCAGCACCGGCGCCGGACCGATGCGATCCGCCAGCCGCCCCACGATCGGGCTGGCGGCCGCGCTCGCGATGGCATAGACCGAGCAGGCGAGCGCCGCCTGGGTGTACCGCCCATCGGCCTGCTGCAAGAGCAACAACAGCGCCAGCGACACCATGCCGACGCCGAGGCGCGCAACCACGCCGACCACCAGCAGGACCGGCGCGCCCGGAAGCCGCCACACGGACATGTACTGCCGCACGGCAGACCTCGTTTCGCTCTCTTGTCAGCCCTCTTCGCCCGCGAACGCCCATCGACTCTGTTCGCCCGCGAAGCGGCCCTCAGCCCTCCCGCGCACGCGAAAGGGCCCGCCGATCCTACGGCGGGCCCCATCGCGATATCGCGGGGTTTTTCCCAGCTCAACGACGTCGGCTGGCGTTCTGCTTACCGGGCGCTGCTCATGCTGGCCATCTGCTCCAGCCGCGCCACCCGCTGCTCCATCGGCGGGTGGGTCGAGAACAGCGAAGCGATACCGCCACCCTTGAGCGGGTTGTCGATCATCAGGTGCGCCTGGCTGGCAAGCTGCCCGTCGGCCGGCAGCGGCAGCGCCTGGGTGCCCCGGTGGATCTTGCGCAGCGCACTGGCCAGCGCCAGCGGGTCCCCGGTCAGCTTCGCGCCGGACTCGTCCGCCTCGTACTCCCGGCTCCGGCTGATCGCCAGCTGGATCACGGTAGCCGCCAGCGGCCCCAGGATCATCATGAGCAGCAGCCCGCCGAGCCCCGGCCCGTCCTCGTCGTCGCTCGACCCGCCGAGCGGCAGGAAGATCGCCAGGTTGGCCAGCATCGTGATCATGCCGCCCAGCGCCCCGGCGACGCTCGAGATGAGAATGTCCCGGTTGTACACGTGCGACAGCTCGTGTCCGACGACGCCCCGAAGCTCCCGCGGCGTCAGCATCTCGAGGATGCCCGCGGTCACCGCCACGGCCGCGTTCTGCGGATTGCGCCCGGTCGCGAAGGCGTTCGGCTGCCGCGTCGGGCTGATGTACAGCCGCGGCATCGGCTTCCCGGCCGCCGTCGCCAGCTCACGCACCATGGCATACAGCTGAGGCGCCTGCGCCTCGGTGACCGGCTGCGCGTTCATGGCCCGCAGGGCGAGCTTGTCGGAGTAGAAGTAGGAGAAGGCGTTCATTCCCAGCGACAGGAACACGGCGATGACCAGACCGGTGCTACCGCCGAGCCAGTAGCCGACAAGCAGGATCAGAGAGGTCAGCAGCCCGAGCAGGGCCGCCGTCTTCAAGCCGTTGAAATGCCTGTGCATGTCATCAATAACAGCGCAACTCCCGGTGTACCTTCCCGGTGCTAGCTGTGAGCTAGCTGAAAGCTATCCGAAGGTCGCCGCCGCCCGCATGACCAGTTCCGGCCCAAACCCGACGAAAACGGCCACAACGCACGCAACCGCCACGGAAACGACAACGGGCCACGCCGCCCTTTCGCCCGAAATCTCCCCCTCGGTGCTCTCCAGCGCCGCTCCGGCTCCTTCACCAACCCTCGGTCGCCCGGTGCTCTCCGCCTCTCCGGCCGCGCCCGCTTTGTCCGTTGCGTCGGCATTTCCGCCGACACCTGCCGTCACCAGTGTGGCCGCCGCCCCCGCAGTGCCCGCTGGTGCGGCGCCGACCGGTTCGGCCGGGGCGAACAGCATCGCGCCCACCCGCACGTAATACGCCAGCCCGATCACCGCGTTGACCGCCACGACGATCGCCAGCCAGGTGGCATCCCCGCCGAGCAGCGCCCGCACGACCGCCACCTTGGCGAACAGCCCGGCGAGCCCCGGCGGCAACCCGGCGAGCCCGGCGAGCGCCAGCACGAGCACGCCCGCGAACCAGGGCGAGCGCCGCGCCATCCCGCGGTACTCGGCGATCGCCCCGCCGTCGCCTGCCCCGCGCACCCCGACGACAGCCCCGAACGCGCAGAACTCGAGCACCACGTAGAAGAAGGCGTAGCCGACGGTGGCCGCCGCCAGCAGCGGCGTCATCTCGTCGGCCGCGATCAGGGCCCCGAGCGGCGCCAGCAGATAGCCGGCCTGCGCCACCGACGACCACGCGAGCAGCCGCACCATCCGCCGCTGCCGCAGCGCGACAAGGTTCCCGACAGTCATGCTCAGCACCGCGAGCACCGCGAGCGTCAGCCCCGACGTCGACAGCACCGGCCGGGCCGCCGACACCCCGACGAGCAGCAGCGCGACCACGCCCCCGAGCTTCGAGGCCGTCGACAGGTACGTCGCGACCGGCAACGGCGCCCCGTCATACGTGGCCGGCGCCCAAGCGTGCGCCGGCACCGCCGCGACCTTGAATGCGAGCCCGGTCAGCAGCAGCACCACGCCCACCTTGAGCAGCGGCTCCGCCCCCGGCACCAGCGCACCCTTCGCGATGTCGGCGAAGTGCACGCCCCCGGTCGCGGTGAACACCAGCGCCGCACCGAGCAGCGCAATCGCCGTCGACACCACGCTCACCACGAAGAACGTGACCGCCGCCGACCCGCCCTCGCGGGCCCCTCGCCGCAGCCCCACCAACAGGTAGAGCGGCAGCGTCAACGTCTCGAGCGCCACGATCAGCGTGATCAGGTCCCGCGCCCCGCCCAGCACCACGGCCCCGGTGAGCGAGCTCGCGAGCAGGAAGCAGTACTCGCCGACCGGCACCTCGCCGGTCCTCAGCAGCGGCGCCGACAGCGCGAGCGTCCCGAGCGCCAGCCCCGCGAAGACCCCGGCGACGATGGCCGTGGCCGGGTCGAGCACCAGCGAACACTGATCCGGCCCGACGCAGAACGCGGTCCGGTGCCCGCCGGCCACGCCGACCCAGATCGCCGCCCCCGCGGTCCCCGCCATCCCGAGCGCGGTCGCCACCAGCACCGGCCCGCGCCGCCCGGGCGCGATCAGATCCACGAGCAGCGCCAGCAGGGCCGTCCCGACCGCCACATACGCGGGAATCAGCGCAACCTGATCGATCCTCATCGCCCGAACACCCCCGCCAACGCCTCGACCGCGGTGTTCGACCAATTCAGGGCCAGCGCCGGTGCGACGCCCACGACCAGCGTCAGCGCTATCAGCGGCGACCACGCGACCAACTCGCCGGGCCCCAGCCGGGCGGCCGGCCCGAGCCCGGCGACCGTCGGCGCCGCCGAGCCGTGCGTGACCCGCCGCAGCAGCCGCAGGAAGTACGCCGCGGCGATCGCCGCACCGACCGCGGCCAGCGCGCCGAGCGTGATCCACAGCGGCCCGCCGCGCTCGAACGCGGCTACGACCGCGAACGCCTCGCCCCAGAACCCGGCCAGCCCCGGCAACCCCAGCGAGGCGATCGCCGCGTACGCGAGCACACCGCTCAACCCTGGCGCCGTCTCTCGCAGCCCGCCGAGCTGCACCAGCTCGCCCGTGTGTGCACGGTCCTTGATCCCGCCGGCGACGAAGAACAGCAGCCCCGTGACGACGCCGTGCGCGATGTTGCCGATCAGCGCGGCCTGCATCCCGGTCGCCGTGAGCGTCGCGACGCCGAGCAGGACGAAGCCCATGTGCCCCACGGAGGAGTACGCGATCAGCCGCTTCAACTCCGTCTGCGCCAGGCAGATCAGCCCGCCGGCCAGGATCGCCGCGGTCGCTAGCACCCCGACCACCGGCGCGCTGCGGGCCGCCCCGTCGGGCGCAACGCCCACCGCCACCCGAAGGAGCCCATACGTGCCCATTTTCAGCAGTACCCCGGCCAGAATCACCGACCCGACCGTCGGCGCTTCGGTGTGCGCGGCCGGCAGCCAGGTGTGCAGCGGCCACAGCGGGCTCTTGACCGCGAACGCGAGCGCCAGCAGCACGAACGCCAGCAACTGCACGCCGGCCGACATCGGCCGCACTGCCGGATCGCTCAACGCGACGAGATCACCGGTGCCCGACGAGGACACCACCACGAACACCCCGACGAGCAGCAACAAGGATCCGAACAGCGTGTACAGCACGAACTTGCGCGCCGCCCGCCGCCGATCCGCACCGCCCCACACGGCGATCACCGCGTACATCGGCAGGAGCACGACCTCGAAGAACACGAAGAACAGCACCAGGTCGAGGGCCAGGAACACCCCGGTGATCCCTGCCTGCAGCACCAGCAGCAGCGCCACGAGCAGCCGCCCGCGCCCCGGCTCCGGCACCCGCCACAGGCAGTAGGCACAGCACAGCACGGTCAGCAGCGCGGTGAGCGCGACCAGCGGATACGAGATCCCGTCGACGCCGATGTGGAACCGCAGGCTCAGCGCCGGCGCCCACGGCACGTCGATCTCGGCGAACGGCTCGATCCGGCTCTGCCCGGCCGCCGGCGTGCGGGTCAGGCCGAGCGCGACGACCACGCCTGCCGTGGCCGCGGCGAACGCGGTCCCGCCGATCCGCCCGGCCCGGTCCAGCCGAGCCGGCAGCGCGGCGGCCAACAGCGCCCCGACCGCCGGCAGCAGCAGCGTCGCCAGCAGCAGCGTCTGTCCGGAGGTCACCGCCACACCCCCAACCCCGGCATGCCATATATATCGGTCAACCCGCACGACCCTCGCCGAGCGCCATCCACCAGCGCCTCCAGCGCGCCGTCGCGTCGGGCCGGCCGCGGTGCGGCGGTGGCCCGGGTCATTGCGTGACTCCCAGCACGATCACGATCGCGGCGGCGATCACCACAGCGCCGCCGAGCACCGCCGTGGCGGCCCGCGGCAGCGCGGCGATGTGCGCCCGCGCCAACAGTCCGCCCAGTCCGCCGGCGCCCGCGCCGACCCCCTCGACAGCCCCGTCGACCAGGCCTTCGTCGCCGCGCCGGGCCAGCCGGGCCAGCGCCGCGACCGGTCGCGTGACGAGTGCGTCCTGCACGTTGTCGAGGTAGAAGGCGTTCGTGAGCAGCCGACCGAGCGCGGTGTCCGACGGCCCCACTGCCGGGTCGCGCAGCCAGGCCCACCAACCCCCGGCGAGCAGCAGTGCCAGCACGACCGGCGTTACCCAGCCCAGGTGCGCGAGCCGTTCCTCGGAGCCGAGGCGCCCGCTGAAGCCCTCCAGCAGCCCGGCGAGCCCGAGCAGCGCCGCCGGGACGGCCAGCGCGACCAGCGGACCCCGCATCGCCCAGGGCGGTTCGTGCCCGTGCCGGGCCGCCTCGCTGCGCGCCTCGCCGAAGAACGTGCGCCGCCAGAGCCGCACCACATACGCCGCCGTCAGCATCGCGGTCAGCGCCGCCGAACAGAGCACGAGGATCGCAAACCCGCGAGGCGCCGGCCCGTCACCGGCGGCGGCCTCGATGATCGCGTCCTTGCTCCAGAACCCGGCCAGCGGCGGCACCCCGGCCAGCGCCCCGAGCCCGATCGTCATGGTCCAGAACGTCACCGGCATGCGCTCGCGCAGCCCGCCCATCGCCGACATCAGGTTGCTGCCGACCGCGTGGATCACCGACCCCGCCGCCAGGAACAGCAGCGCCTTGAACGCGGCGTGCGTGAGCAGGTGGAACAGCGCCACTGACGGCGCGCCGACCGCCAGCGCCCCCGTCATGTACCCGAGCTGGCTCACCGTCGACCAGGCGAGCACCCGCTTGATGTCGTCCTGCCCGAGCGCGCTGAGGGCGCCGAGCAGCATCGTCACCGAGGCCATCACCGCGAGCACGACCAGCGCAGTCGTCGACCGCTCGAACAGCGGATACAGCCGCGCCACCACGTACACACCGGCGGCCACCATCGTGGCGGCGTGGATCAGCGCCGAGATCGGCGTCGGGCCGGCCATCGCGTCGGGAAGCCAGGTGTGCAGCGGGAACTGCGCGCTCTTGCCCGCCACCCCGGCCAGCAGCAGCACGCACGCCGCCGTCACGACACCGCCGGAGATCGCTCCCGATTGCGCCGCGGCGAACACGTCGGCGATGCGGAAGCTGTGCGCGTGCAGCCCGAGCAGCACGATGCCGAGCAGGAATCCGACGTCACCGACCCGCGTGACCAGGAATGCCTTCACCGCCGCGCGCGGAGCTTCGGGCAGCCGCCGGTCGTGCCCGATCAGCAGGTACGAGCAGATGCCCATGACCTCCCACCCGACCAGCAGCGCGATCAGGTCCCCGGACACGACCACCAGCAGCATCGCCCCGGTGAAGAGGCTCACCTGCGCGGCGTAGGGCGCGTATCGCTCGTCGTCGTGCAGATACGCCACCGAATAGATCTGGACGCAGAGCGCGACCACGCCGACCGCCACGGCCACCAGCCCGGCCGGCCCGTCGAGCCAGGTGCCGAACGTGACCGGCAGCCGCCCGAACTCCACGACGGTGACCCCGGCATCCGGCCCGCGCACCCCGCGCAGGGCGGCGGCGATCGCGCAGGCCAGCGCCACGGCCGCCCCGCCGATGCCGAGCAGGGCCGAAAGACCCCGCATCCGGTATCGCAACAGCAACCCCACCAGCCCGAACCCCACCGGCACGGCGGGCAACGCCACCCCGAGCGGATCGACGCTCATCCGGCCACCCCCGTCCCGTCCCCGGTCGCGTGGCCCCCGGATCGCTGCGCACCCGGCGCCCGCCCGGCGGCGACGGCCTGCTCGGCGTCGCCCGGCGCCTCGACGCCGGGCGCCTCGACGGCCTCGCTCAGCGGCAGATCGTCGACGCCGACGGTGCGCCGCAGCCGGTACAGCTGCAGGATCAGCGCGAGCCCGACCCCGATCTCCGCCGCGGCCAGCACGATGATGAACAGCGTGAACGACTGCCCGGCCTGTGGCGCGGCGGCCCGGATCGACGCATCAGCGGTCACGAAGACCAGGTTGACCGCGTTGAGCATGAGCTCGACCGCCATCAGCAGCAGCACGGCGTTGCGCCGGACCAGCACGCCGTAGACCCCGATGCCGAACAGCAGGGCCGCGATCGTGAACGGAAGCGCCGGATGCATCAGCCCCGCCTCCGCTGCGCCAACCGGGCGCCGATGTCGGGCCTGGACACCACGATCGCGCCGACCAGCGCCGCCAGCAGCAGCACCGACACCAGCTCGAAGGGCAGCACCCAGGTGCGGAAGAGCGCCGCGCCGAGCCGCTCGGCGGTCCCCGGCTCCGGCAGGTCCACCCGCGTCCACCGGAACGCGTCGATGAGCAGCGCGGCCAGCCCGGCACCCGCGCCGGCCCCGATCAGGGCACCCGGCCATCGGGCCCGGTCCAGATCGTCGCTGGCGCCGATCGGCGCGCGGGTCAGCATCACCGCGAAGAGCAGCAGGACCACGACGGCGCCGACGTAGACCAGCACCTGGACCCAGGCCACCAGCTCCGCGGTCAGCACCAGATAGAGGCCGGCGATCGCGCCCAGCGCGACGACGAGCCACAGCCCGGCCCGCACGACGTGCCGGGTGGTCACGACCAGGAGGCCGGCCCCCAGCGCCACCGCGCCGAGCGCCGCTGTCAGCACGTCGGAGACGGTCATCGCTGCGCCACTCTCATGGGCGATATCCTGCCACCCGCGTACGACAGGAATCGACCACCGGCTCGCAGACTCCCGCGTGCGGTCGGGTGATCGTTACCGAGCGTGCCGGACGTTCAGCCGGCGTCCTTGGCGGCCCGCTTCGCCGCGGCGGCCTCTTCCTTGGCCGGCTCGCCGCGCGGGTCGTGCGCGGGCGGCGCCGGCACGGTGGCCACCCACTCATCGAGCCGCTCCTTCTCGTGCAGCAGGTCGCGGATGTCGTGCTCGGCGTACTCGAACTCGGGCGACCAGTGCAGAGCGTCGAACGGGCAGACCTCGATGCAGATGCCGCAGTACATACAGAGTGAGAAGTCGATCGCGAACCGGTCCAGGACGTTGCGCTGGCGCGGCCGGGCGGCGCCCGGGACCAGCACCTCCTCCTTGTGGGAGTCGATGTAGATGCACCAGTCCGGACACTCCCGTGCGCAGAGCATGCAGACGGTGCAGTTCTCCTCGACCAGCGCGATCACGCCCCGCGAGCGCGGGGGCAGGTCGGGTTCGACATCCGGGTACTGCTGTGTGTGGGCCCGCTTGGTCATCGTGCCCAGCGTGACGGCCAGCCCCTTGGCGAGACCCTTGCCCGGAAACTCCACAGTTTGGAAACTAGCACCGCACACGACCGGGTGGCTGGGGCCGAGAGAGCGAAAATTGTCGTACACCCGTTCTAAGATGTACCCATGAACGAGCGACGTTGGTGGAACGGCTCCTGGTCGCGGCTCACGCGCCGTGACGTCTTCTTGCGTAACGCCGTCGAAGGCCGGTGGCAGGTCGAGCTCCGCCGCGGAGGGGCGGACGGCCGGGTGGCGGACCCGAACGTTTGGGTCCGAGCGAGATGCGGTGAATTGGGTGGAATCTGCGGTGCTCGGGGCCGGGCTGGAATGGCGCGAGGTGTCGATAGCTGATCAGGCGGCCGGGTCGAGCAGGGGCGACTCACGACGGCGCCGAAACGTTGCTCGAAAGCTCCGCCAGGCGGGTTGAATCAGCCGGTTCGCCGGAACTGAAATCGGCTGAAAGGTCGATTCTTTCGTGTGGCCGCGTCATGTTGGCCCTGGCTCTGTTGGTCCCGACGTGGGTTGTGGCACGATCGTGGGTAACCAGACCGCGCCAGTGTCACTGCGATCGCATGGGAGCCAAAGATGCGCGAAAAGACGCTCGGCCGGTGGATCATGCGGCTGGCGGTGACCATCGGCGTTGGAACGGCAGCGCTCGGTCTCTCCGCCACGGTTGCACAAGCTGACGTTGCGTTATCGGCACCGCGTTACCAGGCGGTTATTGCCGACGTGACGCAGACGGCGGCGCGAGCCGTTACGCCGCCGGTCTACGTCGTCCAGGACTGGGACTGGACCTGAGTTTCATCGGCGGCCCCGGTTGCGGCCGAGCCGTGGCTGATCAACGTCACGGCTAGACGCGATTGGGGAAGCGGTGCCCGCTCCGAAGAGGCCGATCACCCGGTCTGACCGACATGCGTGGCTGATCACCGGTCCCCTGTTCGCCGTCGGCGCCCTCATGGCGCTGGCGGAGACGATGTCCGACCAGGTGCACCCGCTGTCGTACCACATCGAGTTCGTCCCGGTCTTCCTGCTGCTGGCGATCCTCGGCACGTACGTGCAGCTGCGCTTCGACGTCAACCGTCAGGGCGTCACGCACCGCATGAACGACGTCCCGCTCCTGCTGAGCCTGTTCTACCTCTCGCCGCTGGCCGCGATCATCGTGCGCGTCGCCGCCGGCATTCTGTGGAACGTCTTCACCGGCAAGCTCGGCTGGCACAAGGCCGCCTTCAATGCGGCCAGTCATACGGCCGGCGTCGCCGCCGCCGGGCTCGTCGTGGTGATTTACCGCCTTGGTGACGATCCGGGCAATCCGCACACCTGGCTGGTGCTCGGCCTGGCGATCGCCGCCAATTCCGTCGTCAACCTCGCCGCGATCGCCGGCGTCCTGGCGCTGGTGCAGGGCGTCGCTCACGTTCCGCAATTCCTGCGCAGCACCGGCCCCGGTCTCGCCGTCACCGCCATCAACACGGTAATCGGCCTGGTCACGCTGCTGACGCTGGACGCGAGCCTCTGGTCGATCGTTTTACTCGCGCTGCTCGCGGTGGTGCTCGCCGTGGGCAACCGGGCCTACGCCCGGTTCCTGGGCCAGCACAAGCGGCTCACCGTGATGTATGCGCTGACCCGCGACATCGCCAGCACCAACCACGACGGGACGCTGCCCGACGTGCTGCTCGGCCGGGTCCGCGCCCTGCTGGTCGCCGACTCGGCGACGCTGTGGCTGCCCCGGCACGGCCGGCACCAGGAGGTGCTGCTGTCGGCCCGGTTCGACTACCAGGGGCTGCTGGACGCCGCGCCGACGCCCGACCTGTTCCGCGACCTCGCCATGCGCACAGGGCAGATCGTCGCCGTCGGGCCCAGGACCGGCGACCCCGACCTGCGCGCGCAGCTGCAGGACGCGGGGGTCAAGGACATCATCGTCGTGCCGCTGCGTTCCGGCGGCGTGTCGATCGGCACCCTGGAGGTGGCCGGGCGGCTCGGCGACCAGGTCGCCTTCGGCCGCGACGACGTGCAGCTGATCGAGACGCTCGCCGCGCACACCGGCGTGGCCGTCGAGAACAGCCGGCTCGTCGACCGGCTGCAGTACGACGCGAACCACGACGCCCTCACCGGCCTGGCCAACCGCCGCCGGATGCTCGAGGCCCTCGACGAGGCGATGAGCGGCCGCGGCAGCCGCGAGGTGGTCGCTGTGCTGTTCTTCGACGTCGTGGCGCTGCGCGAGGTCAACGACTCGCTCGGGCACAACGCCGGCGACAAGGTGCTCGTCGAGGTGGCCAAGCGGCTGCGCGGGCTCGCGCCGCAGGGCGCGCTGGTGGCCCGGGTCGGCGACGACGAGTTCGCGATCGAACTGCGCACCGCGAGCGCCGAGGCGGCCGCGACCGTCGCCGACACGCTGCGCGCCGGGCTGCGCGACCCGATGGTGATCGACGCCCTGACGATCGACGTCGACACGTACGTCGGCGTGGCCGTCCATCCCGAGCACGGCACCCAGCCCGAGGAACTGCTGCAGCGGGCCCACGTCGCCACCCACGTGGCGAAGTCGCGGGGGATCGTCCAGGTCTTCAACGCCGGGCTGCAGTCGCGGGCGGTGCGCCGCGTCGGGCTCGCCGCGGACCTGCGCACCGCGCTCGCCGGGGGCGAGATCGAGGTGTACTTCCAGCCGAAGGTCGCGCTCACCGACCGGCGGCTGGTCGGGGTCGAGTGCCTGGCCCGGTGGGAGCATCCGGTGCACGGGCAGGTCGCCCCGCCCGACTTCGTCGCCGTCGCCGAGCACACCGGGCAGCTGACCCGGCTCAACGCGGTGGTGCTGCGCGAGGGCATCCGGCGGGCCCGGCAGTGGGCCGACGCCGGTCGGCCGCTGGCCGTGGCCGTCAACCTGTCGCCGCGCACGCTGGGCGACGCGGACCTGCCGCTGCAGATCTCGGAGCTGCTCGAGGAGCACGGGGTACCGGCGGATCGGCTCATCCTGGAGATCACCGAGGACGAGGGGCTGCTGGCCGGCGGGCGGGCCCTGCCCACGCTGGAGCGGCTGTGCGACCTCGGGGTGCGGCTGTCGGTCGACGACTTCGGCGCCGGGCGCTCGTCGTTCGCGGACCTCAGCCGGCTGCCGGTGCAGGAAGTCAAGATCGATCGGACGTTCGTGCAGGGCATGGCGACGTCGCCGAGCGATCTGGCGATCGTTCGCTCGGTCGTGGACATGGCCCGCAACTTCGGGCTCGACGTGGTGGCCGAGGGGGTCGAGAGCGAGCTCACCCTCGGGCTGCTGGAAGACATGCGGTGCGGGATGGGGCAGGGCTTCCTGTTCAGCCGGCCGCTGCCGTACGAGCGCTTCGAATCGTGGCTGCAGGTTCAGACCGCCTCGGATCCCACGCGGGCCCCGGCGGGCGAGGTCCGGTGGCTCCGCGCGGTCCCATAGCCGGGCTGAGCTGCGCGAAGACCGATAGTGGGTAAGTCGATTTCGTGCCCGGCCGAGGGCCGTGTACGCTTAGCGAGCGCGTGTGCGGGAACGCATACGATGCGCCCCCTTAGCTCAGTCGGCAGAGCGTCTCCATGGTAAGGAGAAGGTCTACGGTTCGATTCCGTAAGGGGGCTCTAGGGCGGTGTAGCTCAGATGGCAGAGCAAGCGGCTCATAATCGCTGTGTCGCCGGTTCAAGTCCGGCCACCGCTACAGAAGTACTATCGGACGCCCGAGTGGGCGTCCATCTGCGTGAGCCGCTAAGATGGTTCGCTGAGTCTGACACCGAGAACGCTCTGAAGGAAGGCACTTCGCCATGGCCAAGGCGACCGACGTTCGTCCGAAGATCACGCTGGCGTGTACGGAGTGCAAAGAGCGCAACTACATCACCAAGAAGAACCGCCGCAACGACCCGGACCGGATCGAGCTCAAGAAGTTCTGCCCGCGCGACGGCAAGCACACGGTCCACCGCGAGACGCGGTAATCCCATAATCCATACAATGCCCCGGCCTGAGGCCGGGGCATTGTTGCTGTACGGGTAAGTTCCACTCCATGCCGCTGGATCAGTCGTACATGGGCCGGGTGTTCCCGCCGACCCCGCCCTACGAGGTGGGCAGGGAGAAGATCCGCGAGTTCGCCGACGCGGTCTTCGCCACCGACCCGGTGCACCGCGACCTCGCCGAGGCCCGGGCCCACGGCTACCGCGACGTGATCGCGCCGCCGACCTTCGCCATCATCCTCAGCCAGATCGCCGGGCAGCAGCTTGTCGACGACCCGTCGTTCGGCATGGACTACAGCCGGGTCGTGCACGGCGGGCAGACGTTCCGCTACGCACGGCCGATCGAGGCCGGCGATCACCTCACCACGGTGATGACGGTGGAGGAGATCAGCAGCCGGGCCGGGCATGCGTTCCTGACCACACGGCACGAGGTCGCCACCGTCGAGGGCGAGCAGGTCGTGACCGTCTGGACCCGGCTCGTGATCCGTGGGGAGGGCTGAGATGCAGCCAGGCACCGAGTTCCCGGCCCGGACGTTCCGGGTTACCCGCGCCGATCTGGTGCGCTACGCGGGGGCCTCCGGCGACTTCAACCCGATCCACTGGAGCGACCGCCAGGCGATCGCTGTGGGCCTGCCCGGGGTGATCGCCCACGGCATGCTGACCATGGGCCTCGCCGGCCAGGCGGTGGCCTCCTGGGTGGGCGGGACCGCCTCGATCGTGGAATTTTCCACCCGGTTCGCCAACCCGGTGGTGGTGCCGGACGATGACAAGGGCACCGAGATCGTGGTGACCGGCGTGGTGAAGAAGGTCCTCGAGGACGGCCTGGTGCAGATCGACGTGTCCGCGACCTGCCAGGGAGAGAAGGCGCTGGGGGCCGCGAAGGCACTCGTGAGAAAGCAGTAGGTGGGGGGTGGTTGGGATATCCCGCCCACAACCCGTACACTGGTCCGCCGTGGGGTGAGCAACTCAATGTTGCCCAGTTCACGAAGGGGTGTGGCGCAATTGGTAGCGCAGCGGTCTCCAAAACCGCAGGTTGCAGGTTCGAGTCCTGTCGCCCCTGCGCCGAAGGCCTGACCTGGGTCCGGTGCGCTCGGCCGAACGTGGCCGGGCCGTCGACCACAGCGGTCACGGTTGGTCCGACCGTGTGCCACCGGCTCCCGCCGGTGGCCCTGCGATCGGGCAAGTACCGGTGGTCGACGGGTCGTGAGGGCCCGGGGTCTTGCTGCCGGACGACATACGGACCGAGCACTCGCGAGATCACGGAAGAGGGCGAAAGTGGCCGAACGCAGGCGACGCGGGACCAACCCCGCCGACGATCGCCGTGAAGAGGAGCTCAGCGCCGAGGACGCCGCCATCGAGGATGAGTTCGCCGACGAGCTGGACAGCCTCGAGACCGCGGACGACGTCGAGGACGAGTCCGAGGAGGACGAGGACCTCGACGAGGAGACCGCGAGCAAGAACGGTCGCGCCAAGGACGGGAAGTCCAAGGACGCCAAGTCCAAGGACCTCAAGACCAAGGACGGCAAGAAGACCAAGGTCAAAGAGGGCGGTTCCAACAACATCTTTGCGCGGCTCATCAACTTCATCCGCGAGGTTGTCGCCGAGCTGCGTAAAGTTATCTGGCCGACCCGCAAGGAGCTGAGCACCTACACGCTCGTCGTGGTGGTGTTCGTGATCATCATGCTGGCCATCGTCGGCGGCCTCGACTTCGGCTTCGCCAAGCTCGTCCTCTGGACTTTCGGTAACGGCAACGCCAACCAGTAGGCACGACACGGCCGAGCGAGCGCCGGCGGTCAGCCAGGCGGCGTCGGGACCGAGGGCCGGCGAAGACAGACAGACGGAAGTGAGCAGCGTGCAGGATTTCGACGAGACGCCCGGTACTCCCGACGACGAGCAGCACGAGGAAGCGTCGCCGGTGATGACGGCCGCCACCCCGACGGTGGCGTCCGACGCCGAGGACCCCGTCGCCGAGCTGCGGGCCGCACTGCGTTTCGCGCCCGGCGACTGGTTCGTTGTGCACTCCTACGCCGGCTATGAGAACAAGGTCAAGACGAATCTCGAGACCCGGATCACGAGCCTCGACATGGAAGAGTTCATCTACCAGGTCGAGGTCCCGACTCGTGAAGAGGTCGAGATCAAGAACGGCAAGCGCACCCAGGTGCAGAACAAGGTCTTCCCCGGCTACATCCTGGTCCGGATGGAGCTGACCCCGGAGTCGTATTCCTGCGTGCGCAACACGCCGGGCGTCACCGGTTTCGTGGGGGCGACCGACCGCGCCGACCGCCCGGCGCCGCTGTCGCTCGACGAGGTCCTCAAGTGGCTCGCGCCGGTGGTGCAGCAGGAGGGCAAGAAGGCCGGCAAGCCCGAGGTCAAGGTCCTCGACTTCGAGGTCGGCGACTCGGTCACCGTCACCGACGGCGCCTTCGCCTCGCTCCAGGCGACCATCAGCGAGATCAACGCGGACCAGCAGAAGCTGAAGGTGCTGGTCTCGATCTTCGGTCGCGAGACCCCGGTTGAGCTCAACTTCAACCAGGTCACGAAGATCTAAAACGCCTGCGGTACGCTTGAGCGTCCGGCCTGAGCGCCGGACGCCTCATCGTGCTCGGAAAACGCGACAGCACGAACCGATTCCAGCCCAGGAAGACGAAAGCAGCCATGCCTCCGAAGAAGAAGCTCGTCAAGACCTTCACGCTTCAGTTGCCGGGCGGCCAGGCCACGCCGGCTCCGCCGGTCGGTCCCGCCCTCGGTCAGCACGGCGTGAACATCATGGAGTTCGTCAAGGCGTACAACGCCCAGACGGAGTCCATGCGCGGTGACATCATTCCGGCGCAGATCAGCGTCTACGAGGACCGCACGTTCACCTTCATCCTCAAGACGCCGCCCGCCGCCCGCCTGCTGCTCAAGGCCGCCGGCGTGCCCAAGGGCTCCGGCGTGCCGCAGAAGGACAAGGTCGGCTCGATCACCAAGGCCCAGCTCCGCGAGGTCGCCGAGAAGAAGATGTCGGACCTCAACGCGAACGACATCGAGCAGGCCGAGAAGATCATCGCCGGCACCGCCCGCTCCATGGGCATCACCGTCAAGGACTGAAGTACCGCCGACTAGTGGGAGGACGCCGCGCGGCGTCCGCACTGAGACCACAGGAGAACGAAAGCGACATGTCGCAGCACGGCAAGAACTACCGCAAGGTCGCCGACCTGGTCGACCGCAGCGCTCTGTACAGCCCCATGGCCGCCGTCAAGCTGGCCCGGCAGACCACGACCGTGAAGTTCGACCCCACCGTCGAGGTGGCCATGCGCCTGGGCGTCGACCCGCGCAAGGCCGACCAGATGGTCCGTGGCACGGTCAACCTGCCGCACGGCACCGGTAAGACCGCCCGAGTGATCGTCTTCGCGCAGGGCGCGAAGGCGGCCGAGGCCGAGGCCGCCGGCGCCGACGCGGTCGGCACCGACGAGCTCGTCGCCCGGATTCAGGAGGGCTGGCTCGACTTCGACGCGGCGATCGCCACCCCCGACCAGATGGCCAAGATCGGCCGGATCGCGCGGATCCTGGGCCCGCGCGGCCTCATGCCGAACCCGAAGACGGGCACGGTGACCATGGACGTCACCAAGGCGGTCAACGAGATCAAGGGTGGCAAGATCACCTACCGGGTGGACAAGCACTCGAACCTGCACCTGATCATCGGCAAGGCGAGCTTCACCGACGAGCAGCTCGTCGAGAACTACGCCGCGGTGCTGGACGAGGTCAACCGGGCCAAGCCCTCGGCCGCCAAGGGCAAGTACCTGAGGAAGATCTTCATCACCACCACCATGGGCCCGGGCATCCCCGTCGACCCGGGCAAGACGCGCAACCTCCTCGAGGACGACAGCGTCGCCACCGCCGAGTAGCAGGTACTCAGCAAAAGCACAGCAAAGCGGGAACCACCGGGACAGCGTGTCTATGGCACGCTGTCCCGGTGCGTTTCCAGGACGTGTGGTTCCGCTACGGCCGACGCGCACCGTGGACCCTGCGCGGCGTCGACCTCACCCTCCAGCCGGGCGAGACGGCGGTCGTGGCCGGTCCGAACGGCTCCGGCAAGTCCACGCTGCTGCAGCTGGCCGCCGGGGTGCTGCGTCCCGGCCGCGGGGCCGTCACGGACCGCCCGGCCGTGATCGGCTGGGTCCCCGAGCGCTTTCCCGCGGATCAGCCATTCACGGCGCGTACCCACCTGAAACACATGGCGGCGATCCGCGGCCGCGACGGCACCGCGGACATCGAGCGGTGGGCGCGCCGGCTGCACTTCGAGAACTTCCTCGACGTCCGGCTCAGCCGGCTGTCGAAGGGCTCGGCCCAGAAGGTCGGCCTCGTGCAGGCGCTGCTCGCCCCGCCCGGCCTGCTCGTGCTCGACGAGCCGTGGGAGGGCCTCGACGCGCAGACCCGCGAGCAGGTGCCGGCGATCGTCGCCGAGGTCGTCGCGCGCGGCGGGTCGGTCCTGGTCAGCGACCATCTGGGCGAGGTCGCCCGGCTCCCGGGCGCAAGCCGCTGGCACGTCCGCGACGGCGAGGTGCACGCGGCGGAGCGACCGGCGAGCAAGAAGGTCATCGAGCTCGCCGTCGACGCTGCCGACGCGCCCGACGCGGTCAGCCGGCTGCGCTCGGCCGGTTTCGAGATCTTGACGGTACGCGATGAGGTGCCCCAGCCATGACCGCGCTCGTCCGCATGCGACTGGCCGGGTTCGTCCACACGGGACGGGCCGTCGCCCCGTTGCTGGCCGCCCTCGTCGTGCTCTCGATCCTCTACGGCGGCGGCCAGGCGCAGGCCGGCGAGGCGTACGGGGTCTCGGCCGCCGTCCTGTTCGTGGTGCTCGCCTGGCAGAGCAAGGTCCTGCTCGACGTCGAGCCCGATGTCCAGCGCCGCCTCGGCCGGGTCGCGGCCGGCGGGGCCGCGCGGGAGATCGTCGCCGGCCTGGTCGCGGCCGCGCTGGCGGGCCTGCCCCTCGTCGCGATCGCGCTGGTCCTGCCGTGGGTCGTCGGCGGCGTGACCACACCGCGAGCCGGCGACCCGCCGCTATCCACCGGCATCGCCCTGGGCGTGTGGGCCCACCTGCTGCTCCTGCTGCCCGCGGTGGCGCTCGGCGCCCTGTCCAGCCGGGCGGTGACCGTCCAGGCCGCCCGCGGCGTGGCTGTGCTGGTCTCCGGCGCCGTGTTCGCGGTCGTGTTCGGCCTCAAGAGCTTCCCGGTGCCGTGGCTGGCCCCGCCGGTGATGGCCACGGCCCGCGCCACCGTCGGCGCCGCACACCTGCCGGTCATTGCGCTCACCACCGCCTGGGCGCTGGCCTGGACCGCGGTCTTCACTGGCTTCTACACGCGGGCTCGGCTCGACAGGGCCTGATTTGGCGCCTCGCGAAGTTGCACGTACTCTGAAACGGCAAACCCGAAGACCGCTGGTCATGTCCGCGTGCTCCTGACTGGAGAACACAGACATCGAAGGTCCCGCCGCAATGCGGGCGACCCGCGCAGGGCCGCGAAACTGGTGTGAACGTCAGCGCCTTCACGTGCTGCCTCCGCCCCGTGCGCCCCTGCGCCGGGGCGTTTTTCATTGCTGTGGTGATGACCAGCAATGAGGCAACGAGAGAGGAGGGACATGGCGGACAAGCCGGTTCGAGACGACAAGGCCACCGCTGTCGCGGAGCTCACCGAGCAGTTCCGTGGCGCTTCGGCCACCGTGCTGACCGAGTACCGCGGCCTGACCGTGGCGCAGCTCAAGACCCTGCGCCGCAGCCTGGGCCGTGAGACCACGTACGCCGTCGCGAAGAACACGCTCGCGAAGCGTGCCGCGACGGATGCGGGCATCAGCGGGCTCGACGATTTGTTCTCCGGTCCTACCGCGCTCGCTTTCGTCGGCGGCGACCCGGTCGAGGCGGCCAAGAGTCTGCGCGAGTTCGCGAAGGCCCACCCGCTGCTGATCATCAAGGGCGGCGTTTTCGAGGGCAAGGCCATCAGCGCGGACGAGGTCCGTCGCCTGGCCGACCTGGAGTCCCGCGAGGTGCTGCTGGCGAAGCTGGCCGGCGCCATGAAGGGCAACCTGAGCAAGGCCGCGGCGCTGTTCCAGGCCCCGCTGTCGAAGGCGGCCCGGACCGTCCAGGCTCTGGCAGACAAGCGCGAACAGGAAGCCGGTGGCGCGGCCGAGTAGTCCGGCCGATCGCCCCACATCACTTTTTCGAAAGGAAACGCCACCATGGCGAAGCTGAGCAACGACGAACTCCTGGACGCGTTCAAGGAGATGACGCTGATCGAGCTCTCCGAGTTCGTGAAGCAGTTCGAGGACGTCTTCCAGGTCACCGCCGCCGCCCCGGTTGCGATCGCCGCGGCCGGCGGCGCTGCCGCGCCGGTCGAGGAGAAGGAAGAGCAGAGCGAGTTCGACGTCATCCTCGAGGGTGACGGCGGCAAGAAGATCCAGGTCATCAAGGTCGTGCGCGAGCTGACCGGCCTGGGCCTCAAGGAGGCCAAGGACCTCGTCGAGGCCGCCCCGAAGGCCGTCCTCGAGAAGGCCAACAAGGACAACGCCGAGAAGGCCAAGGCGAAGCTCGAGGCCGAGGGCGCCAAGGTTACCCTCAAGTAACTTCGCGTCTGCGAACTGGACGGCCGCCGGGTCACCGGCGGCCGTCTTTTCGTAAGCGACATGTAAGGACCCAAGATCTAGGGGGCCCGACCACAACACTTAGTGGTCGTGGTGCGAGATATCCGTCACGACGCCCCGACGCGCGTGGGAACCCTTGACGCGATGACCGGCGGCCAGGCACGCTAATCAGGCACTGCCTTCCGCGGACGCGGCGGCCGAGCGGCACGACCGATGTGCCCGGTCCTTCTTGGATCTGGTTCTGAGCGCATCGACTGTGGGCCCGCAGGCTACGACCGACGCGAGCGGCTCGGCCGGTGGAGAAACGATCTTCGCAAAAGGTCGTTGAAAACATCGTGCACGAGGCCGCTGGACAGCGGTGAGCCCTTCGGCTACACTGCTAGTTTGCGCTGTCTTCTGACTTCACCTCTGGCGTGAGGGGCCTCTTCGTGGGCTTCTCCACATCGGAGGTCGTCAGGCTGCACGCGAAACGGCCTGTTTGCAACACCGGTCCTCGGAAGGACGCATCTTGGCAGCTTCCCGCCCTGCGAAGACCAGTTCGAGCGCTTACGCTCCCCGCCGGGTCTCCTTCGGCAGGATCACCGAACACCTTGAGGTTCCCAACCTCCTCGCCATCCAAACCGACTCGTTCGACTGGCTGGTTGGCAACGAGAATTGGCAGAACCGCTCGGCCGGTGATCAGCACGCCCGTTCCGGGCTCGCGGAGATCCTCGATGAGATCAGTCCCATTGAGGACTTCTCCGGCACGATGTCACTGTCGTTCTCCGCTCCGCGCTTCGACGAGGTCAAGGCCCCGATCGAGGAGTGCAAGGAGAAGGACCTCACCTACTGCGCCCCGCTGTTCGTGACCGCGGAGTTCACCAACCACACCACTGGCGAGATCAAGAGCCAGACGGTGTTCATGGGTGACTTCCCCATGATGACGCCCAAGGGCACGTTCATCATCAACGGCACCGAGCGCGTCGTGGTGAGCCAGCTCGTCCGCTCGCCGGGCGTGTACTTCGACAAGCAGCCGGACAAGACCTCCGACCGCGACCTCACCAGCGTCAAGGTCATCCCGAGCCGGGGTGCCTGGCTGGAGTTCGACATCGACAAGCGCGACACCGTTGGTGTCCGCATCGACCGCAAGCGCCGGCAGGCTGTCTCCGTCCTGCTCAAGGCCATCGGCTGGTCGGCCGAGCGCATCCGTGAGAAGTTCGGCTGGTCCGAGCTCATGATGACCACGCTCGAGAAGGACCACATCGCCGGCCAGGACGAGGCGCTGCTGGACATCTACCGCAAGCTGCGGCCGGGTGAGCCGCCGACGCGGGAGAACGCCCAGAACCTGCTGGACAACCTCTTCTTCAACCCGAAGCGGTACGACGTCGCCAAGGTTGGCCGATACAAGTTCAACAAGAAGCTCGAACTGGATGTGCCGATCACCCAGGGCGTGCTGACCGAAGAGGACATCGTCGCCACGGTGGAGTACCTCTGCCGCCTGCACACGGGCGAAGAGGGCTACGAGGCCGACGACATCGACCACTTCGGCAACCGGCGCCTGCGCACGGTCGGCGAGCTCATCCAGAACCAGGTCCGCGTCGGCCTGTCCCGGATGGAGCGCGTCGTGCGCGAGCGCATGACCACCCAGGACGTCGAGGCGATCACGCCGCAGACCCTGATCAACATCCGCCCCGTCGTGGCGGCGATCAAGGAGTTCTTCGGCACGTCGCAGCTGTCCCAGTTCATGGACCAGACCAACCCGCTGGCGGGCCTGACCCACCGGCGCCGGCTGAGCGCGCTCGGCCCGGGTGGTCTGTCGCGTGAGCGGGCCGGCTTCGAGGTCCGGGACGTGCACCCGTCGCACTACGGCCGCATGTGCCCGATCGAGACCCCCGAGGGTCCCAACATCGGTCTCATCGGCGCGCTGTCGACGTTCGCGCGGGTCAACCCGTTCGGCTTCGTCGAGACGCCCTACCGCAAGGTGGTCGACGGCCGGGTGACCGACCAGATCGACTACCTGACCGCGGACGAGGAAGACCGCTACGTCAAGGCGCAGGCCAACGCTCCGCTCAAGAGCGACGGCAACTTCGCCGAGGAGCGCATCCTGGTCCGCCGGAAGGGCGGCGAGGTCGACAACGTCCCGGCCGACCAGGTCGACTACATGGACGTGTCGCCGCGGCAGATGACCTCGGTCGCCACCGCGATGATCCCGTTCCTCGAGCACGACGACGCCAACCGGGCACTGATGGGCGCGAACATGCAGCGCCAGGCCGTGCCGCTGGTCAAGGCGGAGTCGCCGCTGGTCGGCACCGGCATGGAGTACCGTGCCGCGGTCGACGCCGGCGACGTGGTCGTGGCCGAGGTCGGCGGTGTCGTCGAGGACATGTGCGCCGACTACATCACCATCCACCAGGACGACGGCCACCGCCGCACGTACCTGCTGCACAAGTTCCGTCGCTCCAACTCCGGCTCCTGCGTCAACCAGAAGCCGGTGATCTTCGAGGGCGACCGGGTCGAGGCGGGGCAGGTCATCGCCGACGGCCCGTGCACCGACGAGGGCGAGATGGCGCTCGGGCGCAACCTGCTCGTGGCGTTCATGCCCTGGGAGGGCCACAACTACGAAGACGCGATCATCCTGTCCCAGAAGCTGGTGCAGAACGACGTCCTCACCTCGATCCACATCGAGGAGCACGAGGTCGACGCCCGCGACACCAAGCTGGGGCCGGAGGAGATCACCCGCGACATCCCGAACGTCAGCGAGGAAATGCTCGCCGACCTCGACGAGCGGGGGATCATCCGGATCGGCGCCGAGGTCGTCACCGGCGACATCCTCGTCGGCAAGGTCACGCCCAAGGGTGAGACCGAGCTGACCCCGGAGGAGCGGCTGCTGCGCGCGATCTTCGGCGAGAAGGCCCGCGAGGTGCGCGACACCAGCCTCAAGGTGCCGCACGGCGAGACCGGCACGGTCATCGGCGTGCGGACGTTCAGCCGCGAGGACGGCGACGAGCTGTCCCCGGGCGTGAACGAGCTGGTGCGCGTCTACGTGGCCCAGAAGCGCAAGATCCAGGACGGCGACAAGCTCGCCGGCCGCCACGGCAACAAGGGTGTCATCTCCAAGATCCTTCCGGTCGAGGACATGCCGTTCCTCGAGGACGGCACGCCGGTCGACATCGTGCTCAACCCGCTCGGCGTCCCGAGCCGTATGAACATCGGCCAGGTCCTGGAGACACACCTCGGGTGGGTCGCCAAGACGGGCTGGAAGATCGACGGCGACGACACCGAGTGGAAGCGGGCGCTGACCTCCATCAACGCGGGGGAGTCCGAGCCGGACACCAACGTGGCGACCCCGGTCTTCGACGGCGCCAAGGAAGAGGAGATCGCCGGCCTGCTCAGCAGCACGCTGCCCAACCGGGACGGCAACCAGCTGATCGGGGCGAGCGGCAAGGCGCGGCTGTTCGACGGCCGCTCCGGCGAGCCGCTGCCGGACCCGATCGCGGTCGGCTACATCTACATCCTGAAGCTCAACCACCTGGTCGACGACAAGATCCACGCTCGCTCCACCGGGCCTTACTCCATGATCACCCAGCAGCCGCTGGGTGGTAAGGCGCAGTTCGGTGGCCAGCGCTTCGGTGAGATGGAGTGCTGGGCCATGCAGGCCTACGGCGCGGCCTACGCGCTGCAGGAGCTGCTGACGATCAAGTCCGACGACGTCCTCGGACGCGTCAAGGTGTACGAGGCGATCGTCAAGGGCGAGAACATCCCGGAGCCGGGCATCCCCGAGTCCTTCAAGGTGCTCCTCAAGGAGCTGCAGTCGCTGTGCCTGAACGTCGAGGTGCTCTCCAGCGACGGCGTGGCCCTCGAGATGCGCGAGACGGATGACGAGGTGTTCCGCGCCGCCGAGGAACTGGGTATCGACCTCTCGCGGCGAGAGCCGAGCAGCGTCGAGGAAGTCTGATACGCGGGCGGCGCCCCTTCAGTCGAGGGGCGCCGCCGCAGCGACCTAGCAATTACCCGAGCAACTGAATCGTGAGGACATAGACGAAGTGCTCGACGTCAACTACTTCGACGAGCTCCGCATCGGCCTGGCCACGGCCGACGACATCCGGCAGTGGTCGCACGGCGAGGTCAAGAAGCCCGAGACGATCAACTACCGCACCCTGAAGCCGGAGAAGGACGGGCTCTTCTGCGAGAAGATCTTCGGTCCTACCCGGGACTGGGAGTGCTACTGCGGTAAGTACAAGCGGGTCCGCTTCAAGGGCATCATCTGCGAGCGCTGCGGCGTCGAGGTGACCCGGGCGAAGGTCCGCCGCGAGCGCATGGGCCACATCGAGCTCGCCGCGCCGGTCACGCACATCTGGTACTTCAAGGGTGTGCCCAGCCGCCTCGGTTACCTGCTGGACCTGGCCCCCAAGGATCTCGAGAAGATCATCTACTTCGCGTCGTACGTGATCACCAGCGTCGACAAGGAGTCCCGCCACCGCGACCTCGCGACCCTCGAGAACGAGGTGTCGGCCGAGAAGCGGCAGGCGGAGAACGCCCGCGACTCGGAGATCGAGAAGCGCGCCGCGAAGCTGGAGCAGGACCTGGCCGAGCTCGAGGCCGAGGGCGCCAAGGCCGACGTGCGCCGCAAGGTCAAGGAGGCCGGCGAGCGCGAGATGCGCCAGATCCGCGACCGTGCGCAGCGCGAGATCGACCGCCTCGACGAGGTCATGGACACGTTCCGCAAGCTGGAGCGCAAGAACCTCATCACCGACGAGCTGCTCTACCGCGAGCTGCGCGACCGGTTCGGTGAGTACTTCTCCGGTGCCATGGGCGCCGAGGCCATCAAGGCCCTGCTGGAGAACCTGGACCTGGACGACGAGGCCGAACTGCTGCGCGAGACCATTCGCAGCGGCAAGGGCCAGCGCAAGATCCGGGCGCTCAAGCGCCTCAAGGTCGTCGCGGCGTTCCTCAACACGGCGAACTCGCCGTTGGGCATGGTGCTGGACTGCGTCCCGGTCATCCCGCCGGACCTGCGCCCGATGGTGCAGCTCGACGGTGGCCGCTTCGCCACCAGCGACCTCAACGACCTGTACCGCCGCGTGATCAACCGGAACAACCGGCTCAAGCGCCTGATCGACCTGGGTGCCCCGGAGATCATCGTCAACAACGAGAAGCGGATGCTGCAGGAGGCCGTCGACGCGCTGTTCGACAACGGCCGCCGCGGTCGTCCCGTCACCGGCCCGGGCAACCGGCCGCTGAAGTCGCTGTCCGACATGCTCAAGGGCAAGCAGGGCCGCTTCCGGCAGAACCTGCTCGGCAAGCGCGTCGACTACTCCGGCCGTTCGGTCATCGTCGTCGGCCCGCAGCTCAAGCTGCACCAGTGCGGCCTGCCGAAGCAGATGGCGCTGGAGCTGTTCAAGCCGTTCGTGATGAAGCGACTGGTTGACCTCAACCACGCGCAGAACATCAAGTCGGCCAAGCGCATGGTCGAGCGTCAGCGGCCGGTCGTGTGGGACGTGCTGGAGGAGGTCATCGCGGAGCACCCGGTGCTGCTCAACCGCGCGCCGACCCTGCACCGCCTAGGCATCCAGGCCTTCGAGCCGCAGCTGGTCGAGGGCAAGGCCATCCAGATCCACCCGCTGGTCTGCACCGCCTTCAACGCCGACTTCGACGGCGACCAGATGGCCGTGCACGTGCCGCTGTCCGCCGAGGCGCAGGCCGAGGCGCGCATCCTCATGCTGTCCAGCAACAACATCCTCAAGCCGGCCGACGGCAAGCCGGTGACCATGCCTACGCAGGACATGATCATCGGCCTGTACCACCTCACCCACATTCAGAAGAACCTGCGGGGTGAGGGGCGCACGTTCAGCTCCGACGCCGAGGCGCGGATGGCGTTCGACAACGGCGAGCTGCACCTGCAGGCGCCGGTGCGGATCCGCCTGAAGGGCATCGTCGGGGTCGACAACGGCGTGGGTGCCGCGCCGTGGGAGGCGCCGGAGGAGTGGCAGCCGGGCGAGACCGTCACGATCGACACCACGCTGGGCCGGGTCCTGTTCAACGAGACGCTGCCCGTGGGGTACCGCTTCGTGAACTACGAGATCCGCAAGGGCCAGCTCTCGGCGATCGTCAACGACCTCGCCGAGCGCTTCCCGAAGGTCTCCCTGGCGGCGACGCTGGACGCGCTCAAGCTGGCCGGCTTCCACTGGGCCACCTGGTCCGGCGTCACCATCGGCATGGAGGACGTCATCCAGCCGCCTCGTAAGCGCGAGATCCTCGAGCGCTACGAGAAGGAGGCGCAGCGGATCGACAAGCAGTACCAGCGTGGTCTCATGACCGCCGAGGAGCGCCGCGGCGAGCTCATCGAGATCTGGACCAAGGCGACCGGCGAGGTGGCCAAGGAGATGGAGAGCGCGCTGCCGCGCGAAAACCCGCTGTGGAAGATGATCAACTCGGGTGCCCGCGGTAACCTCCTCCAGCTCCGCCAGATCGCCGCGATCCGTGGCCTGGTGGCCAACCCGAAGGGCGAGATCATCCCGCGGCCGATCAAGGCCAGCTACCGGGAGGGTCTGTCCGTGCTGGAGTACTTCATCTCCACCCACGGTGCCCGCAAGGGTCTGGCCGACACCGCGCTGCGGACCGCCGACTCGGGTTACCTGACCCGTCGTCTGGTGGACGTCTCGCAGGACGTCATCATCCGCGAGGAGGACTGCGGCACCGACCGCGCCATCCCGATGGCGGTCGGCGAGGTGGCCGACGGGCTGCTGCGCATCCACACCCACGCGGAGACGGGCGTGCACGCGCGCACCCTCGCCGACGATGTGCGGGACAAGGACGGCCGCATGGTCGCCGAGCGTGGCACGG
This sequence comes from Dactylosporangium darangshiense, assembly GCF_039537565.1. Classification (NCBI taxonomy): domain Bacteria; kingdom Bacillati; phylum Actinomycetota; class Actinomycetes; order Micromonosporales; family Micromonosporaceae; genus Dactylosporangium; species Dactylosporangium darangshiense. The sequence continues at coordinate 181,796 of NZ_BAABAT010000006.1, read as the reverse complement.
ACATCAACTCGATCGTGGTCGACCAGCTGGTCGCCGCGGGCGTGGAGAACGTCCGGGTCCGCAGCGTGCTCACCTGCGAGTCGAAGCTGGGCGTCTGCGGCGCCTGCTACGGCCGGTCGCTGCCCACGGGCAAGACCGTCGACGTCGGCGAGGCGGTCGGCATCATCGCCGCCCAGTCGATCGGTGAGCCGGGCACGCAGCTGACGATGCGTACCTTCCACACCGGTGGCGTCGCGGGTGAGGACATCACCCAGGGTCTGCCCCGTGTTCAGGAGATCTTCGAGGCCCGCGTTCCCAAGGGCAAGGCGCCCATCGCCGACACCCCGGGCCGCGTGCGCATCGAGGACGGCGAGCGGATGCGGAAGATCATCATCGTGCCGGACGACGGCAGCGACGAGATCGTCCACGACAAGCTCAGCCGGCGCGTCAAGCTGCGCATCCAGGACGGCGAGCACGTCGAGGTCGGCGAGAAGCTCACCGAGGGCACGATCGACCCGCACGAGCTGCTGCGCATCATGGGCCCCCGGGCGGTGCAGGTGCACCTGACCTCGGAGGTCCAGGAGGTGTACCGCTCGCAGGGTGTGCTCATCCACGACAAGCACATCGAGATCATCATCCGCCAGATGCTCAAGCGGGTGACGGTCATCGACTCCGGCTCGACCGAGTTCCTGCCGGGTGTGCTCGTGGACCGCGCGATGTTCGAGGCGGAGAACCGCCGGGTCGTCGCCGAGGGCGGCGAGCCCGCGGCCGGCCGTCCGGTCCTCATGGGTATCACCAAGGCGTCGCTGGCGACGGAGTCGTGGCTGTCCGCGGCCTCGTTCCAGGAGACGACCCGGGTGCTGACCGACGCCGCGATCCACGCGCGCAGCGACTCGCTGATCGGTCTGAAGGAGAACGTCATCATCGGTAAGCTCATCCCGGCCGGTACTGGCATCAGCAAGTACCGCAGCATCCGGGTCGAGCCGACCGAGGAGGCGAAGGCCAAGGTCTACTCGATGACCGGCTACCCGGAGGCCGACTACGGCTTCGGCCCGGCCAGCGGCCAGGCCGTCCCGCTGGACGACTTCGACCTGGGGTCGTTCCGGTAAGGACCAGCGCTAGGGCATGAGGGGCGGAGACCATGTGTCTCCGCCCCTTTCCCGTGCACCGGATAGAGTTCACTGCGTGACGTCCTCGACCCGGCACCCGCTGGACCCGGATCCGGTCCGCGCGACGAAGGCCTCGGCCGTGTTCGGGCTGGGCCTGCTCTCCGTGGTCACCGGGCCGTTCCTGGGCGGGGTGATCCCGGCGACGCTGGCCCTGCTCATCGCGAGGGAGTCGCGGCGTGAACTGGTCGCCGCGGACGGCTTCCTGCTCGGCTCCCGCCGCCTGCGCAGCGGCGTGCGGCTGGCCTGGACCGGCATCGTGCTCGGCATCGCCGGCCTCGTCGTGCTCGCGATCATCGGGCTGCTGCACTACGCGCGCCAGCGCGGCACCGACTTCGACCCGACGGTGAACTGATGGGCTACCCGGGGTACCCGCCGCAACAGCCCCCGTCGCCGTACGGCCGGCCGGTGCCCTACGGGCAACAACCCCCGCCGTATGGCTATCCGCACCCCTACGGCGTCCCTACGGTGCCGCCGGCGCCCGTGGCCGCACCCGCCATGCGGGTCGACGTGGTGCAGGGCACTCCGTTCGGGGTCGCCTACCCGACGATCCAGTCGGTGCCCAGCGGGCAGGCCACCGGCTCCCTCGTCGCCGGCATCGCCTCCGTGCTGGTCGCCCTGTTCGCCGTCTGCCTCGGCGCGACCGGCGCCGAGCCCGGCTGGGGCCTCGCCGCGAGCGGTGCGTTCACCATCCTGGGGGTTTTTCTGGGCGGCGGCGCCGTCGGCCTGGCCGTCTACGGCCTGCGCCAGATCCGCCGCGCCGCAGGTCAGGGCGTCACCGGCAAGGGCATGGCCGTCACCGGCATCGTGCTCGGCGCGGTGGGCGCGGGCCTTGCGCTGCTGGCCCTCCTGATCCCGCTCGCCGTGGTGTGACCACCCCGGCGCCCGAATTGGAGGCCCCCGGACACGTCGATCGGCGACCAGGTACTCTTGGTGTGAAGAGTGTTCCGTCAGCAGGCGCCGGCCGAAGGCCTCAGCGCGATTTTGACCAGCGTCCTTACGGTGGGTACTCTTTCCCCTCGTGCCCGGCTTTGCCGGGCAACTCGTGCGTGCGCCCACATCGGCCCCGCTCGGCGGGAACAGAGGTGGGTGCGGACCACAACCCCGGGCTGGGATCAAACGGGCCGGGTCGCGGAATAGGCGACACGCCCGACCGCGGGTGCGGGTCCGAGCAGCGCTCGGTCATATGGGGAAAGACAGAAGAGATAGACGTGCGGCCGCGAGGCCGAAGGGAGAGGCAGGCCCAGTGCCTACGATCCAGCAGCTGGTCCGCAAGGGCCGCCAGGCGAAGCTGAGCAAGACCAAGACGCCGGCGCTCAAGGGAAGCCCGCAGCGGCGGGGCGTCTGCACGCGTGTGTACACCACCACGCCGAAGAAGCCCAACTCGGCGCTTCGCAAGGTGGCCCGTGTGCGGCTGAGCAACGGTATCGAGGTGACGGCCTACATCCCCGGTGTCGGTCACAACCTTCAGGAGCACTCGATCGTGCTGGTCCGTGGCGGCCGTGTGAAGGACCTGCCCGGCGTGCGTTACAAGATCATCCGCGGTTCGCTGGACACCCAGGGCGTTCGCAACCGCAAGCAGGCTCGCAGCCGATACGGCGCGAAGAAGGAGAAGAGCTGACATGCCGCGTAAAGGCCCCGCGCCGCGCCGGCCCCTCGTGGCGGACCCGGTCTACAACTCCCTGCTCGTGACCCAGCTGATCAACAAGATCCTGGTCGAGGGCAAGCGGCAGCTCGCCGAGCGCATCGTGTACAGCGCGCTCGAGGGTGCTCGCGAGAAGACCGGCACCGACCCCGTGGTGACGCTCAAGCGCGCCATGGACAACGTGAAGCCGACCCTCGAGGTCCGCAGCCGCCGTGTCGGTGGCGCGACCTACCAGGTGCCGGTCGAGGTTCGCCCGCCCCGGGCGACGACGCTGGGCCTGCGTTGGCTGGTCACCTACTCCCGCGCCCGCCGCGAGAAGACCATGGTCGAGCGGCTCATGAACGAGCTGCTGGACGCGAGCAACGGTCTCGGTGCTTCGGTGAAGCGCCGCGAGGACACCCACAAGATGGCGGAGTCCAACAAGGCCTTCGCGCACTACCGCTGGTAAGCGCCAGCCTTCAACCGCCCGACGAGAGACGAAGTAGGGATTTGTAGTGGCTGCCGCAGACGCCGCCCTCGCCAAGGTCCGCAACATCGGCATCATGGCGCACATCGACGCCGGTAAAACGACGACGACCGAGCGCATCCTCTTCTACACCGGCATCACGTACAAGATCGGCGAGGTCCACGAGGGCGCGGCGGTCATGGACTGGATGGAGCAGGAGCAGGAGCGCGGCATCACCATCACCTCCGCCGCCACGAAGTGCGAGTGGAAGGGCCACACGATCCAGATCATCGACACGCCCGGCCACGTCGACTTCACGGTCGAGGTCGAGCGGTCCCTGCGCGTGCTCGACGGCGCGGTCGCGGTCTACGACGGCGTCGCCGGTGTGGAGCCGCAGACCGAGAACGTGTGGCGCCAGGCGGACAAGTACAACGTCCCGCGCATGTGCTTCGTCAACAAGCTCGACCGCACGGGTGCGGACTTCTTCCGCTGCGTGCAGATGATGATCGACCGGCTCAACGCCACCCCGCTGGTGCTGCAGATCCCGATCGGGCTCGAGGGCGACCACATCGGCGTCGTCGACCTGCTCGGGATGCGCGCGCTGACCTGGCGCGGCGAGACCCAGAAGGGTGAGGACTACGCGGTCGAGGAGGTGCCCGCCGACCTGGTCGACCAGGCCAACGAGTGGCGGGAGAAGCTCCTCGAGACGCTGTCCGAGGCCGACGACGACATCTTGGTGCGCTACCTCGACGGCGAAGAGATCGACGTCAAGGACCTGAAGGCCGCCATCCGCCGCGCGACCATCGCCGGCAAGCTCAACCCGGTCGTGTGCGGCTCGGCGTTCAAGAACAAGGGCGTGCAGCCCATGCTCGACGCCGTCGTGGACTTCCTGCCCTCCCCGCTGGACATCCCGGCGATCGAGGGCATCGCGACGGACGGCGAGACGCCGCTGCTGCGTAAGCCGTCGGTCGACGAGCCGTTCTCCGGCCTGGCCTTCAAGATCCAGACCGACAAGCACCTCGGCAAGCTCACCTACGTGCGCATCTACTCCGGCACGCTCGACTCCGGCTCCCAGGTGGTCAACTCCACCAAGGACCGCAAGGAGCGGATCGGCAAGATCTACCAGATGCACGCGAACAAGCGTGAGGAGCGCGGCAGCGCCGGCGCCGGCGACATCATCGCCGTGCAGGGTCTCAAGCAGACCACCACCGGTGACACGCTGTGCGACCCGGCCAACCCGGTCATCCTCGAGTCGATGACGTTCCCGGAGCCGGTCATCGAGGTCGCCATCGAGCCCAAGACGAAGGCCGACCAGGAGAAGCTGGGCACCGCCATCCAGCGCCTGGCCGAGGAGGACCCGACCTTCCGCGTCAAGAACGACGAGGAGACGGGCCAGACGGTCATCGCCGGCATGGGCGAGCTCCACCTGGACATCCTGGTCGACCGCATGCGCCGCGAGTTCAACGTCGAGGCCAACATCGGCAAGCCGCAGGTGGCCTACCGCGAGACGGTGAAGTCCGTCGCCGACAAGGTCGAGTACACCCACAAGAAGCAGACGGGTGGCTCCGGCCAGTACGCGCGGGTCATCGTCAAGCTCGAGCCGCTCGAGCAGACCGCCGACGGCCCGACCTACGAGTTCGTCAACGCGGTCACCGGCGGTCGCATCCCGAAGGAGTTCATCCCTTCGGTCGACGCCGGTGTCCAGGACGCGATGCAGTACGGCGTGCTCGCCGGCTTCCCCCTCGTGGGCCTGAAGCTGACGCTGCTCGACGGGCAGTACCACGAGGTCGACTCCTCGGAGATGGCCTTCAAGATCGCCGGTTCGATGGTGCTCAAGGACGCGGCCCGCAGGGCCAACCCGGTGCTGCTCGAGCCGCTCATGGCGGTCGAGGTGACGACGCCGGAGGAGAACATGGGCGACGTCATCGGCGACCTCAACTCCCGGCGCGGCACGATCCAGGCGATGGAGGAGCGCGGCGGTGCCCGCGTCGTCCGCGCCACCGTGCCGTTGTCGGAAATGTTCGGCTACGTCGGCGACCTGCGGTCGAAGACTCAGGGCCGGGCGAGCTACTCGATGCAGTTCGACTCCTACGCCGAGGTTCCCGCGAACGTGGCGAAGGAAATCATCGCGAAAGCCACCGGGGAGTAACTACCCGGTAGTCGGCCGTGAGGCTGTGTCAGCGGGGCTGAGGGCTTCCTTTTGCAGTTGGGGGCCAGCCAGACCCAAGTCGACAGGGTGCGTCGGCGCTTCCAGCGTCGGCGCACCGTGAACCAAGAAGTCCACAGGAGGACACCAGTGGCGAAGGCGAAGTTCGAGCGGACTAAGCCGCACGTCAACATCGGCACCATCGGTCACATCGACCACGGTAAGACGACGCTGACGGCGGCCATTACCAAGGTGCTGCACGACCGGATGCCGGACGTGAACCCGTACACGCCGTTCGACGAGATCGACAAGGCGCCGGAGGAGAAGGCCCGCGGCATCACGATCTCGATCGCGCACGTCGAGTACCAGACCGAGAACCGGCACTACGCCCACGTGGACTGCCCGGGTCACGCCGACTACATCAAGAACATGATCACCGGTGCCGCGCAGATGGACGGCGCGATCCTGGTGGTGGCGGCGACCGACGGCCCGATGCCGCAGACCCGTGAGCACGTGCTGCTGGCCCGCCAGGTCGGTGTGCCGTACATCGTCGTGGCGCTCAACAAGAGCGACATGGTCGATGACGAGGAGCTGCTCGAGCTCGTCGAGCTCGAGGTCCGCGAGCTGCTGTCGAGCCAGGAGTTCCCGGGCGACGACGCTCCCGTCGTTCGCGTCTCGGCGCTCAAGGCTCTCGAGGGCGACCCGAAGTGGGCCGACGCGCTCATGGAGCTCATGGGCGCCGTCGACACCGCGATCCCGCAGCCGGAGCGCGAGACCGACAAGCCGTTCCTCATGCCCGTTGAGGACGTGTTCACGATCACCGGTCGTGGCACCGTCGTCACCGGTCGCGTCGAGCGCGGCATCCTCAAGCCGAACGAGGAGGTCGAGATCGTTGGCATCAAGGCCAAGTCGATGAAGACCACCTGCACGGCGATCGAGATGTTCCGCAAGATCCTCGACGAGGCGCGCGCCGGCGAGAACGTCGGTCTGCTCCTGCGTGGTATCAAGCGCGAGGACGTCGAGCGCGGCATGGTCGTGGTGAAGCCGGGCAGCAACACCCCGCACACCGAGTTCGAGGCGACCGTCTACATCCTCTCCAAGGAGGAGGGTGGCCGGCACACGCCGTTCTTCCAGAACTACCGCCCGCAGTTCTACTTCCGCACCACGGACGTTACGGGCGTCGTCACGCTGCCCGAGGGCACCGAGATGGTCATGCCGGGTGACAACACCAGCATGTCGGTGCAGCTCATCCAGCCCATCGCGATGGAGGAGAACCTCCGCTTCGCGATCCGCGAGGGTGGCCGCACCGTCGGCGCCGGCCGCGTGACGAAGATCATCAAGTAACACCCCTGAAGTACCCCGATTTCACTTTGTCGCAGTACGTGCGGCATAATGGACGGGTTGCGTCGCGGGGCGGTCGAGACTGCTCGTTGAGAGGTCTCGACCGCTTCTGCGCGGCGTCAGTCCTGGGACTGGCGCGGATTCTCTCGACTGGGCGTGGCACGCCCTGGGGTAGGTCTCCACAGTAGGAAAGTTGCTGCGGCGGAGCCTGGCCCTTGGCCGCGACACGCCCGACCGCGGGGGTCGGACAAACACCAATAGGCGGCACCGGACCCTTCGGGGTTTGGCGGGGTTGCAAGGCCCCGCATGAGAGAGGGAACTGAAGCCACCATGGCGGGACAGAAGATCCGCATCCGGCTCAAGGCCTACGACCACGAGGTCGTCGACTCCTCGGCGCGGAAGATCGTCGAGACGGTCACGCGCACCGGGGCTCAGGTCGCGGGCCCGGTGCCGCTGCCCACTGAGATCAACCGCTACTGCGTGATCCGCTCGCCGCACAAGTACAAGGACTCGCGCGAGCACTTCGAGATGCGCACGCACAAGCGTCTGATCGACATCATCGACCCCACCCCGAAGACGGTCGACTCGCTGATGCGGCTCGACCTGCCGGCCGGTGTCGACATCGAGATCAAGCTGTAGGGACTCGGACTTATGGACAGGCAAGTCAAGGGCATCCTGGGTGAGAAGCTCGGCATGACCCAGGTCTGGGACAACGGCAAGGTTGTCCCCGTGACCGTGGTGCAGGCCGGCCCGTGCGTCGTGACCCAGGTGCGCACGCCCGACAACGACGGCTACTCGGCGGTCCAGCTGGCGTGGGGCCAGATTGACCCCCGCAAGGTCAACAAGCCGCGCGCCGGCCACTTCGCCAAGGCGGACGTTGCGCCGCGCCGGCACGTTGTCGAGCTGCGCACCACCGACGCGGGTGACTACTCGCTCGGCCAGGAGATCACCGCCGACGCCTTCACCGCCGGACAGCGCATCGACGTCACCGGCCGCAGCAAGGGCAAGGGCTACGCCGGTGTCATGAAGCGTCACGGCTTCCACGGCCTGCGCGCCAGCCACGGTGTCGAGCGCAAGCACCGCTCGCCCGGCTCCATCGGCGCCTGCGCGACCCCGGGTCGCGTCTTCAAGGGCGTGCGGATGGCCGGTCGCATGGGTGGCGTGCGCTTCACCGTGCAGAACCTGACGATCCAGAAGATCGAGGCCGAGGACGGCCTGATCCTGGTCAAGGGCGCCATCCCGGGCCCGAAGGGCAGCCTCGTGCTGCTGCGCACCGCGGCCAAGACCGAGGCGAAGGCGCAGAAGGGCGGGATCACCAAATGACCACGGTTGACGTTCGCACGGCCGCCGGCGAGACCAACGGCACCGTCGAGCTGCCGGACGACATCTTCGACGCGCAGGCCAGCATCCCGCTGCTGCACCAGGTCGTCGTGGCCCAGCTCAACGCGGCCCGTCAGGGCACGCACAAGGCCAAGTCGCGCGGCGAGGTCGCCGGCGGCGGCAAGAAGCCTTACAAGCAGAAGGGCACCGGCCGCGCCCGCCAGGGCTCGATCCGCGCGCCGCAGTTCACCGGCGGTGGCGTGGTCCACGGCCCCGTGCCGCGGGACTACACCCAGCGGGTGAACAAGAAGATGAAGGCGGCCGCCCTGCGCGGCGCGCTGTCGGACCGCGCCCGCGAGGGCCGGATCCACGTCGTCGAGACGTTCATCGAGGGCGAGACCCCGAAGACCAAGGAAGCGCTGAAGGTGCTGCACGGCATCACCGAGGCGCGCCGGGTCCTGGTGGTCCTCGCGCGTGACGACGAGGCCAACTGGCTGAGCCTGCGCAACGAGCAGTCGGTGCACCTGCTGGTCGCCGACCAGCTCAACACCCACGACGTGCTCGTGGCCGACGAGGTGGTCTTCACCACCGCGGCGCTGAGCGAGTTCCTCGGGGTGCCGGCCGAGGTCGGCGAGACCGCCGACGCCGACAGCAACGAGGAGGGCTGAGCCATGGCGACGATCGCCGACCCGCGTGACGTGATCATCCAGCCGGTGGTCTCGGAGAAGAGCTACAGCGAGCTCAACCGCAACTGGTACACGTTCCTGGTGCACCCGGACGCCAACAAGACGGAAATCAAGATCGCGATCCAGCAGATCTTCAACGTCCGCGTCCTGTCGGTCAACACCATCAACCGCGAAGGCAAGCGCAAGCGGACCCGCACGGGTTGGGGCAAGCGCAAGGACACGAAGCGGGCGTTGGTGAAGCTCGCCGAGGGTGACCGGATCGAAGCCTTCGGCGGACCGGTCAGCTGAGGGGTATAGACGATGGCTATTCGTAAGTACAAGCCGACGACGCCCGGTCGTCGTGGTTCGAGCGTTGCCGACTTCGCGGAGATCACCCGGTCGACGCCTGAGAAGTCGCTGCTCGTCCCGCTGCCGAGCAAGGGCGGCCGCAACGTCCACGGCCGCGTCACCACGCGCCACCAGGGCGGCGGCCACAAGCGCCAGTACCGGTTGATCGACTTCCGGCGTGCCGACAAGGACGGGATCCCCGCCAAGGTCGCGCACATCGAGTACGACCCCAACCGCACCGCGCGCATCGCCCTGCTGCACTACGCCGACGGCGAGAAGCGCTACATCATCGCCCCGAAGGACCTCAAGCAGGGCGACCAGGTCGAGGCGGGTGCCGGCGCTGACATCAAGCCCGGCAACAACCTGCCGCTGCGCAACATCCCGGTCGGCACCACCGTCCACGCGGTGGAGCTGCGCCCCGGCGGCGGCGCCAAGCTGGCCCGCTCGGCCGGCGTCGGCATCCAGCTGCTGGGCCGCGAGGGTCAGTACGCCACGCTGCGCATGCCCTCGGGCGAGATCCGGCGCGTCGACGTGCACTGCCGGGCCACCGTCGGCGAGATCGGCAACGCCGACCAGTCGAACATCAACTGGGGCAAGGCCGGCCGCATGCGGTGGAAGGGCAAGCGCCCGACCGTCCGTGGTGTCGCGATGAACCCGATCGACCACCCGCACGGTGGTGGTGAGGGTAAGACCTCGGGTGGTCGCCACCCGGTCAACCCGAAGGGCAAGCCGGAGGGCCGTACGCGGCGCAAGGGCCAGCCGAGCGACCGTCTCATCGTCCGTCGGCGTTACGCCACCCGGAAGCGCGGCTAAGGAGCCTGAGCAATGCCTCGCAGCCTGAAGAAGGGCCCGTTCGTTGACGACCACCTGATCAAGAAGGTGGAAGTCCAGAACGCCAAGAACTCCAAGAACGTCATCAAGACGTGGTCGCGCCGCTCGACGATCGTGCCCGAGATGCTCGGCCACACGATCGCCGTGCACGACGGGCGTAAGCACGTTCCCGTTTTCGTGACCGAGGCGATGGTCGGGCACAAGCTCGGCGAGTTCGCGCTGACCCGCACGTTCAAGGGTCACGAGAAGGACGACCGGAAGAGCCGCCGCCGCTAAGGCAGCCGATAGGAATCAAGAGGATTTCCCGATGCCAACGAAGAGCGAGGCGGCGCTGCCCGGTGCGCGGGCGATCGCGCGGCACGTCCGCGTGTCGCCGATGAAGGCGCGCCGCGTGGTGAACCTCGTGCGCGGCCTGCCCGCGCGCGAGGCGCTCACCGTGCTGCAGTTCGCGCCGCAGTCGGCGAGCGAGCCGGTCTACAAGGTGCTGGCCAGCGCCATCGCCAACGCAGAGAACAACGAGCGTCTCGACCCCGATTCGCTCCTGGTCGCCGCGGCCTACGTCGACGAGGGCCCGACGCTCAAGCGGTTCCGTCCGCGGGCGCAGGGCCGGGCGTACCGGATCCGCAAGCGCACCAGCCACATCACGATCGTGGTCGAGAGCGTCCCGGTCGCACAGGCCCGCGCCGCGAAGGCCGGCGTGGCCAAGGCGACCAAGGCCGCGAAGGCAGTGACGCCGGAGCCCGACGCCGACGAGGTCGAGGAGACCTCGGCGCCCGCCAAGAAGACGGCTGGCCCCAAAAAGTCGGCCCAGCAGGCGGCGGCCAAGAAGGCGGCGGCCAAGCAGGCTGACGCCGAGGAGGAGACCGAGTAATGGGTCAGAAAGTTCACCCGCACGGGTTCCGGCTCGGCATCAGCACCGACTGGAAGTCCCGCTGGTACGCCGACAAGCTCTACAAGGACTACATCGCCGAGGACGTCAAGATCCGTCGGATGATGTCCAAGGGCCTGGAGCGCGCCGGTATCGCCAAGGTCGACATCGAGCGCACCCGCGACCGGGTCCGCGTGGACATCCACACGGCCCGCCCGGGCATCGTCATCGGCCGCAAGGGCGCCGAGGCCGACCGCATCCGTGCTGAGCTCGAGAAGCTCACCGGCAAGCAGGTGCAGCTGAACATCCTCGAGGTGAAGAGCCCCGAGTCGGACGCGCAGCTCGTCGCGCAGGGCGTGGCCGAGCAGCTGTCCAGCCGGGTCAGCTTCCGCCGTGCGATGCGCAAGGCCATGCAGTCGGCGATGAAGAACCCGCTCGTGCGCGGCATCCGGGTGCAGGTCTCCGGCCGCCTCGGCGGCGCCGAGATGAGCCGGACCGAGTTCTACCGCGAGGGCCGCGTTCCGCTGCACTCGCTGCGCGCGAACATCGAGTACGGCTTCTTCGAGGCGCGTACCACCTTCGGCCGCATCGGCGTGAAGGTGTGGATCTACAAGGGCGACGCCGTTCCGGGTCGCGAGGCGCCGGCCGAGGCCGCCGCTCCGCGTGGCCGCCGTGAGCGTCCCGACCGGCCCGAGCGGCCGCGTCGCGGGCGTTCTGGCTCCTCCGGCACGACCGCCGGTGGCACCGAGGCCGGCCGCGCCGCCGCGGCGGCGCACGCCGCCGAGGCCGCCGGCGAGAGCACCCCGGCTCCGGCTCCGGCCGCTGAGCCGGCTGCCGCTCCGGCAGAGACGCAGCAGGAGGGCTGACGAATGCTGATCCCTCGTAAGCCCCCGAAGGGCTTCCGCAAGCCGCACCACCCGGACCGTCACGGCCCGGCCAAGGGCGGCACCCGCGTGGTCTTCGGCGAGTTCGGTATTCAGGCCCTCGAGCCCGCGTACATCACGAACCGCCAGATCGAGGCGGCCCGTATCGCGATGACCCGGCACATCCGCCGTGGCGGCAAGGTCTGGATCACGATCTTCCCGGACCGCTCCATCACGAAGAAGCCGGCCGAGACCCGCATGGGTTCCGGCAAGGGCTCCCCGGAGTGGTGGGTGGCCAACATCAAGCCGGGCCGGATCCTGTTCGAGATGTCGTTCCCGAACGAGCAGATCGCTCGGGAAGCGATGCGCCGCGCGATCCACAAGCTTCCGTTGAAGTGCCGGATCGTCACGCGCGAAGGGGCTGATGTGTGATGGCCGCCGGTATCAAGGCGACCGAGCTGCGTGAGCTGTCCGACGAGGGCCTGGTCGAGAAGCTGCGGGAAGCCAAGGCGGAGCTGTTCAACCTCCGCGTCCAGTCGGCCACCGGGCAGCTGGACAACCACGGGCGTCTGCAGGTCATCCGCAGGGAAATCGCCCGGATCTACACGATCATGCGCGAGCGCGAGCTGGGACTTTCGGCCGCGCCCGACGCTGTGGCTGAGGTGGCATGAGCATGAGCGAGCAGACGACCGAGTCGGGCACCGAGGTGCGCGGCCGCCGCAAGGTCCGCGAGGGCCTCGTGGTCAGCGACAAGATGAACAAGACCGTCGTCGTGGCGGTCGAGGACCAGGTCAAGCACCCGCTGTACGGCAAGGTCATGCGCCGCACCAGCAAGCTGAAGGCGCACGACGAGCAGAACGCGTGCGGCATCGGCGACCGCGTGCTGCTCATGGAGACCCGTCCCCTGTCGGCGACCAAGCGCTGGCGGGTCGTGGAGATCCTCGAAAAGGCCAAGTAAGGCCGTCGTTCCGCCAAGCTCGGCGCCGGTCCGGTGCAGACCGTGCCCGGCGCCGAGAACTGGCAGACATTAGGAGACAAGCGTGATTCAGCAGGAGTCGCGGCTGCGCGTCGCCGACAACACGGGTGCCCGGGAAATCCTGTGCATTCGTGTGCTCGGTGGCTCCGGCCGCCGCTATGCAGGCATCGGCGACATCATCGTGGCCACGGTGAAGGACGCCATTCCGGGCGCCGGCGTGAAGAAGGGCGACGTGGTCAAGGCCGTCGTCGTCCGGACCACGAAGGAGCGGCGCCGGCCGGACGGGTCGTACATCCGTTTCGACGAAAACGCCGCCGTGATCATCAAGGACGGCGGTGACCCGCGCGGTACCCGCATCTTCGGCCCCGTCGGTCGCGAGCTGCGGGACAAGCGTTTCATGAAGATCATCTCGCTCGCGCCGGAGGTGTTGTAGCCGTGAAGGTGAAGAAGGGCGACACCGTCCTGGTCATCGCCGGCAAGGACAAGGGTTCCCGCGGCAAGGTGCTCCAGGCGCTCCCGCGCGAGGACAAGGTCGTCGTCGAGGGCGTCAACCGGGTCAAGAAGCACACCCGCATCCGCACCACCCAGCGGGGCTCGAAGACCGGCGGCATCGTGACGCAGGAAGCCCCGATCCACATCTCGAACGTGATGGTGATCGACTCGGACGGCCAGGCCACCCGGGTCGGCGCCCGCGAGGACGAGAACGGGCTCAAGGTCCGCGTGTCCCGCCGTAGCGGTAAGGAACTGTGATGACGACCGTTGAGAAGGTGAACCCGCGCCTGAAGCAGCGCTACCGCGACGAGATCGCGGGCGCCATGCAGGAGCAGTTCAAGTACGCCAACGTCATGCAGATCCCCGGCGTGGTGAAGGTCGTCGTCAACATGGGCGTCGGCGAGGCGGCCCGCGACTCGAAGCTCATCGACGGCGCGGTCCGCGACCTGGCCACGATCACCGGCCAGAAGCCCCAGGTCCGCCGGGCGACCAAGTCGATCGCGCAGTTCAAGCTGCGCGAGGGCATGCCGATCGGCGCCAAGGTCACGCTTCGCAACGACCGGATGTGGGAGTTCCTGGACCGCCTGCTGTCCATCGCGCTGCCCCGTATCCGCGACTTCCGCGGCCTCGACGGGCGCAAGCTCGACGGCAACGGCAACTACACCTTCGGTCTCACCGAGCAGTCGGTGTTCCACGAGATCGACCAGGACCGCATCGACCGGCCGCGAGGGATGGACATCACCGTGGTCACCACCGCCCGCACGGACGAGGAGGGTCGGGCGCTGCTCAAGCTGCTCGGCTTCCCCTTCCGTGAGAACTAGGGAGAACTGACCAATGGCGAAGAAGGCTCTCGTCCTCAAGGCCGCCGCGAAGCCCAAGTTCGCGGTCCGCGCGTACACCCGCTGCCAGCGCTGCGGCCGGCCCAAGGCCGTCTACCGCAAGTTCGGTCTGTGCCGCGTGTGCATCCGCGAGATGGCGCACCGTGGCGAACTGCCCGGCGTTTCCAAGGCTTCCTGGTAATCCTCCTTCGCCGCAGGCCCACCGCGACGGTGCGGAACCGCGGCGAGAAAGGCTGACAAACCCATGACCATGACCGACCCGATCGCAGACATGTTGACCCGTCTGCGCAACGCCAACCAGGCGTACCACGACCGGGTGTCGATGCCATATTCGAAGATCAAGGCGAACATCGCCGAGGTGCTCAAGTCCGAGGGCTACGTGTCCTCGTGGCTGGTTCAGGAGCCGGAAGAGGGCAAGGTCGGCAAGACCCTTGTCGTCGACCTCAAGTACGGCCAGAACCGCGAGCGCAGTCTCGCCGGCATCCGCCGTGTGTCGAAGCCCGGCCTCCGCGTCTACGCGAAGTCGGTCGAGATGCCGCGCGTGCTCGGCGGTCTCGGCGTGGCCATCATCTCGACGTCCCAGGGCCTGCTGACCGACAAGCAGGCCCGCAAGCGAGGGGTGGGCGGGGAAGTCCTCGCCTACGTCTGGTAAGGGAAGGCATCACATGTCTCGAATCGGACGTAAGCCGATCACGGTTCCCTCCGGCGTCGAAATCAAGATCGACGGCCCGGTGGTCTCCGTCAAGGGCCCCAAGGGCGAGCTCTCGCACACCCTCGCCGAGCCGATCACGGTCGAGCGGGCCGAGGACGGCACGTACAACGTCGTCCGCCCGAACGACGAGCGCAAGTCCAAGGAACTGCACGGCCTCTCGCGCACGCTGATCTCCAACATGGTGGTCGGCGTCACCGAGGGCTACCGCAAGAGCCTGGAGATCGCCGGCACCGGTTACCGCGTCACGGCCAAGGGCAGCGACCTCGAGTTTGCGCTCGGGTTCTCGCACCCGGTCCTCGTCACGCCGCCGCCGGGGATCACCTTCACGGTCGAGCGGCCGACGGTGTTCCACATCGCCGGCATCGACAAGCAGCAGGTCGGCGAGGTCGCCGCCAACATCCGCAAGATTCGTCCGCCGGAGCCGTACAAGGGCAAGGGCGTGCGGTACCAGGGCGAGGTCATCCGCCGCAAGGCCGGAAAGGCTGGTAAGAAATGAGCGCCACGCTGCTCAAGCGCCGCAACTCCGGCGGCGTTGCCGCCGCGCGCCGCACGGGGCGTGCTCGCCGGCACTTCCGCATCCGCAAGCACGTCAGTGGTACCGCCGAGCGTCCCCGCCTGGTGGTCACCCGCTCGCTGCGGAACATCACCGCGCAGATCGTCGACGACAACAAGGGCCACACGCTGGCCTCGGCCTCGACGCTCGACGCGACCATCCGTGGTACCGACGGCGACAAGAAGGCGCTGGCTCGCAAGGCGGGCGCCCTCCTGGCCGAGCGGGCCAAGGCCGCGGGTGTCGGCAAGGTCGTCTTCGACCGTGGTGGCAACAGGTACGCCGGCCGCATCGCGGCCCTGGCTGACGCCGCCCGCGAAGCCGGACTCGAGTTCTAAGAAGGGAAACGTTCATGCCTGGTCCTCAGCGCAGGGGCGGCGGGTCCGGTAGCACCCAAGAAGGTGGCGGCCGTCGCGAGAACCGTCGCGAGGGTGGCGGACGCGGCAACGCGCCCGCCGAGAAGACCCCCCACCTCGAGCGGGTCGTCGCGATCAACCGCGTCGCCAAGGTCGTGAAGGGTGGTCGTCGCTTCAGCTTCACCGCCCTGGTCATCGTCGGCGACGGCGACGGCACGGTCGGCGTCGGCTACGGAAAGGCCAAGGAGGTGCCCGCGGCCATCGCCAAGGGCGTCGAGGAGGCCAAGAAGCACTTCTTCAAGGTCCCGCGGCTCGCGGCCAGCATCCCGCACCCGGTGATCGGCGAGGACGCGGCCGGTGTGGTGCTGCTCAAGCCGGCCTCCGCCGGTACGGGCGTCATCGCCGGCGGCCCGGTCCGCGCCGTCCTGGAGTGCGCTGGCATCCACGACGTGCTGTCCAAGAGCCTCGGCTCCTCCAACGCCATCAACATCGTCCACGCGACGGTGGCGGCGCTGAAGAAGCTCGAGTCGCCGGAGGCGGTTGCCGCTCGCCGCGGCCTGCCGGTCGAGGACGTCGCTCCGGCCGCCATGCTGGCCGCGCGGGCCGGGGCGGGTGCATAGCCATGGCCCGTCTGAAGGTCACCCAGATCCGGTCCGAGATCGGTTCGAAGCAGAACCAGCGCGAAACGCTGCGCTCCCTCGGGCTCAAGCGGATCCGCGACGTGGTCGTCAAGGAGGACCGCCCGGAGATCCGCGGCATGATCCACACCGTGACGCACATGGTCACCGTGGAAGAGGTGGAGTAATCCGATGACGATCAAGCTGCACCACCTGCGGCCCGCCCCGGGCGCCAAGACCGCGAAGACCCGCGTGGGTCGCGGTGAGGGCTCCAAGGGCAAGACCGCCGGTCGTGGTACCAAGGGCTCCAAGGCCCGCAAGAACATCTCGGCGGCGTTCGAGGGTGGGCAGATGCCCCTCCACATGCGCCTGCCGAAGCTCAAGGGCTTCCGCAACCGCAACCGGATCGAGTTCCAGGTTGTGAATCTTGCACGCCTCGCGGAGCTCTTCCCGCAGGGCGGCGAGGTCTCCGTTGCCGACCTGGTCGAGGCCGGTGCCGTCCGCAAGGGCGAGCTGGTCAAGGTCCTCGGTGACGGCGAGCTTGGCGGCGTGAAGCTGCAGGTCAGCGCGCACAAGTTCAGCGCGTCGGCCAAGGAGAAGATCGAGGCGGTCGGCGGCTCTGTCAAGCTGCTCGGCGGCGAAGCGGCATAGAGCGCTATCGTGGCGTCCACCATCTCGGTGGGCGCCACGGCGTGCATCAAAAGCCGGACGTGATGTGCCCCGGACATCCTGTTAGAGTCCGTTGCGCAGAAACACGTTGGACTCATACGTTCGACAGCGTCACCCGTTCCACCCGGACCCCACCTCGTCGGCCGAACGACCGGCCGCCTTGCGCAGGAGGATGAAGTTGCTCTCCGCCTTTGTTAGTGCGTTCCGAACGCCTGACCTGCGCAAGAAAATCCTGTTCACGTTGCTGATGATCGGCGTGTACCGCCTAGGCGCCACGCTGCCCAGCCCGGGCGTGTCCTACGGCAACGTGCAGAAGTGCCTCAACATCGTCGAGAACAGCAAGGACAACCAGGTCTTCACCTTGTTGAACCTGTTCTCCGGCGGCGCGCTGCTGCAGCTGTCGGTGTTCGCGCTGGGCATCATGCCCTACATCACAGCGAGCATCATCCTGCAGCTGCTGACGGTGGTGATCCCGCGGCTCGAGCAGCTGCGCAAGGAGGGCCAGTCCGGCCAGGCCAAGATCACGCAGTACACGCGCTACCTGACCCTCGGCCTCGGCATCCTGCAGGCCTCGGCGTTCGTCGCCCTGGCGCGGTCCGGCCAGCTCTTCGGCGGCGCGTGCGACCAGTCGCAGTTCCCGATCATCCCGAACACCGGCAAGATCCCGATGTGGCTGACGCTCGGCGCGCTGGTCGTGACGATGACCGCCGGCACCGGCGTCATCATGTGGCTGGGCGAGCTCGTCACCGACCGCGGCGTCGGCAACGGCATGTCGGTCCTGATCTTCACCTCGATCGCGGCCCGGCTCCCGCTCGAGGGCATCCAGATCTGGCAGGACAACAAGACCACGTTCTTCGTGATCGTCGGCCTGGCCGTCGTGGTCATCGCCTTCGTGGTCTTCCTCGAGCAGGCCCAGCGGCGCATCCCGGTGCAGTACGCGAAGCGCATGATCGGCCGGCGCATGTACGGCGGAACGTCGACCTACATCCCGCTCAAGGTCAACCAGGCGGGCGTCATCCCGGTCATCTTCGCCTCGTCGCTGCTCTACCTGCCGCAGCTGGTCACGTCGTTCGCCGGAACGGACACGACCAACAAGACCATCCTGTGGATCAACCGCCACATCGTGCCGCAGAACAGCGCCTGGCACATCTCGATCTACTTCCTGCTGATCATCTTCTTCACCTACTTCTACGTGTCCATCACCTTCAACCCGACCGAGGTGGCGGACAACATGCGCAAGTACGGTGGATTCGTCCCTGGCATCCGCCCGGGCAAGCCGACGGCCGAGTATCTTGACTTCATCCTCAGCCGCATCACGCTTCCCGGCGCGCTCTACCTGGGCATCATCTCGATCCTGCCCAACCTGCTCATCGGGATCGTGGGTGGCGGGCAGGCTCTGCAGAACTTCCCGTTCGGTGGAACCGCGGTGCTCATTATTGTTGGTGTGGGCCTCGAGACGGTGAAGCAGATCGAGAGCCAGCTGATGCAGCGCAACTACGAAGGGTTCCTCCGGTAGTGAGGCTGGTGCTGGTAGGTCCCCCCGGGGCGGGCAAGGGGACCCAGGCCGAGTACATCGCCGCTCACCTCGCCGTGCCCAAAATCTCCACGGGCGACATCTTCCGGGCCAACGTCGGGCAGGGCACCCCGCTCGGCGTGGAGGCCAAGCGGTACATGGACGCGGGCCAGCTCGTGCCCGACGAGGTCACCATCAACATGGTGTCCGACCGGCTGGCCGAGGGCGATGCCGTCGACGGCTTCCTGCTCGACGGCTTCCCCCGCACGGTGCCGCAGGCCAACGCGCTGGACAAGCTGCTGGCCGACCTCGGCACCGGGCTCGACATCGTGCTCGAGCTGGTCGTCGAGAACGAAGAGGTCATCCGCCGGCTCTCGGGCCGGCGGACCTGCCGCGGGTGCGGGAAAATCTGGCACGTCGAGTTCGACGCGCCGACCCACGAAGGGGTCTGCGACCGCTGCGGCGGCGAGCTGTTCCAGCGCGACGACGACAAGGCCGAGACCATCGCCGAGCGGCTGAAGGTGTACGCCCGGGACACGTCGCCGCTGGTGGACTACTTCGGCGCGCAGGGCAAGCTGGTGGGCATCGACGCCACCGGTCCGGTCGAGGACGTCACTGTGCGCGCGATCGACGCCCTGCGCTCCTACGGCGCCTGATCCCCCGCAGGAACGTCTCATGGCACATCAGCTCGAGATCGAGCTCAAGACGCCCGAGCAGATCGGCCTCATGCGCCGCGCCGGGCTCGTCGTCGCCGACGCGCTGGAGCGGATGCGGGCCGCCGTCGGGCCCGGCGTCTCCACCGCCGAACTGGACCGCATCGCCGAGGAGACGATCCGCGCCGCCGGCGCGGTGCCGTCGTTCAAGGGCTACCACGGGTACCCCGCCTCGATCTGCTCCTCGGTGAACGACCAGGTCGTACACGCCATCCCCAGCCCCCGGCAGGTGCTGCGCGAGGGCGACCTGATCTCCATCGACTGCGGCGCCGACCTCGACGGCTGGCACGGCGACGCGGCGATCACGGTCGCGGTCGGCGAGGTCCGCCCGGACCTGCGCGGCCTCGTGCGGGCCGCCGAGGACGCCATGTGGGCCGGCATCGCCGCCGCGGCGCGCGGCGCCCGCTCGGGCAAGGGCCGGCTGACCGACATCTCGTTCGCCATCCAGTCCTCGATCCGCAAGGCGGGCCGCTACGGCATCGTCGAGGGCTACGGCGGCCACGGCATCGGCAGCGCGATGCACCAGGACCCGTTCGTGCAGAACACCGGGCGGCCGGGCAAGGGCGTGTCGCTGCGCCCCGGCATGGCCCTGGCCATCGAGCCGATGATCACCCGCGGCCGGCCCAAGGTCGCCGAGCTCGACGACGGCTGGACCGTGGTGACCCTCGACGGCTCGGTCGCGGTACACGTCGAGCACACGATGGCGATCTGCGACGACGGGGTGTGGGTCCTGACCGCCCACGACGGCGGCCGTTCCCGCCTCGGAGAGCTCATTACGGCCCGTGAGCCCGTGCCCGCGGCAGAGTAAGGGAAAGACCGGGGTGGAACCCTCTGCGGGCACGGTGGCATTCTGTGTGCACACTGCGAAGGGGGAACGGTGGCAGACCGGCGGGAAGACCTGCGCGCGGCCGACGTGGACCGGCAGTTCGTGGCCGAGCGCCTGAAGGCGGCGCTCGACGAGGGCCGGCTGTCGCTCGGCGAATACGATGATCGCCTCAAGGAGACGTACGCGGCCCGCACCTACGGCGACCTGGACGTCATTCTCAAGGACCTACCCGGGTTCCACCCGGTCGGCAGCTCGCAGCTCGCGCCGCACGAGCCGGAGGTGGACGACCACGACGAGCGCCGGCGCCGCGACCGCGATCGCGACCGGAGCAACCCGAGGTGGCTGATCGGCATCTGGAGCGCCTGGATCGTCGCCGTATCGGTCAACGTGGTCATCTGGGCGCTGGTGAGCATCTCCAGCGGCGAGGCCGTGTACTTCTGGCCGATGTGGGTCGCCGGGCCCTGGGGCGCCGTGCTGCTCGCCACCACGTTCTCCACGAAGGCCCTCGGCAACCACCCGGACGACCGTCAGAGGCGCTACCGGGACAGCTAGGCCCCCCGATTTGGTGCGACGGGGTCCCGCGCGTAGACTTGCCCATTGGCGCAAAGCGTCCACTCCGGCATGCCTCCACGCGCTTCTAGTGGCATGACCGGAGCCGCGGCTGGCTCCAGGTTTCGGCACCGCCGATGACCTGGGGAAACGGATGCGAGCGTCGACCACCAGACCCGATGTCAGGTAGCGGAGGACATGCCGAAGAAAGACGGGGCCATCGAGATCGAGGGCCGAGTGATCGAGCCACTCCCGAATGCGATGTTCCGGGTGGAGCTCGCCAATGGCCACAAGGTCTTGGCGCACATCAGCGGCAAGATGCGGCAGCACTACATCCGCATCCTGCCCGAGGACCGTGTTGTCGTGGAGCTGTCGCCCTACGACCTCACTCGCGGGCGCATCGTCTACCGCTACAAGTAATCGGTGTCGGTACCCAGGTAACGGTCGGGTTCTGTCGCGCCCGCTCGTAAGAGCGCGTGCGCAGCGAGAGTTAGGCAAACCGTGAAGGTCAAGCCGAGCGTCAAGCGGATCTGCAACAACTGCCGGGTCATCCGGCGGCATGGCCGGGTCATGGTCATCTGCAGCACTGACCCGCGTCACAAGCAGCGCCAGGGCTGAGCCCTCGGCACTGCCGGATCCACTTTTAGCAATTGCCCGTTCCAGCCCCGGGCGACCGCCGTCAGACGGCGGTGCGCGTGGGCTGCACCCCCGGTCGGAGGCCGGGGCCCGTCTGTGGGCAGGCGGGGCGGAGCGGGCACAGACCTCCGCACACATGAGGAGCACGCCCACCTATGGCACGTCTCGTTGGTGTCGATCTCCCGCGCGAGAAGCGCACGGAGATCGCGCTCACCTACATCTACGGCATCGGGCGTACCCGCGCCGTCGAGCTTCTGGCCGCCACCGGTATCGACCCCAACAAGCGGGCTCGGGACCTGACCGATGAAGAGGTCGTGCAGCTGCGCGACTACATCGAGGCCAACTTCAAGGTCGAAGGCGACCTGCGCCGCGAGGTCGCCGCGGACATCCGCCGCAAGGTCGAGATCGGCTGCTACGAGGGCATCCGGCACCGCAAGGGCCTGCCCGTGCGCGGTCAGCGCACCCGGACCAACGCGCGCACCCGCAAGGGTCCGAAGCGCACGGTCGCCGGCAAGAAGAAGCCGGGCAAGAAGTAGTAGTCGAGTCCGAGATCAGAAAACGCATCTAGGAGCGCATAGAGAATGCCGCCGAAGGCTCGCGCCGGCGCGACCGCTGTCAAGAAGGTCCGGCGCAAGGAACGCAAGAACGTCGCCCACGGGCAGGCGCACATCAAGAGCACGTTCAACAACACCATCGTGTCGATCACCGACCCGACGGGTGCCGTCATCTCCTGGGCGTCCGCCGGCCAGGTGGGCTTCAAGGGCTCGCGCAAGTCGACCCCGTTCGCCGCGCAGCTGGCGGCCGAGGCCGCCGCGCGTCGCGCGATGGAGCACGGCATGCGCAAGGTCGACGTCTTCGTGAAGGGCCCCGGCTCCGGCCGGGAGACCGCGATCCGCTCGCTGCAGGCCGTCGGCCTCGAGGTCGGGCAGATCTCTGACGTCACGCCGCAGCCGCACAACGGCTGCCGTCCGCCGAAGCGCCGCCGGGTCTAAGGGAAGAGACGAAGAGAACATGGCTCGTTACACAGGTGCCGACTGCCGTCGTTGCCGGCGCGAGAAGATGAAGCTGTTCCTGAAGGGCAGCAAGTGCGACGGGCCGAAGTGCCCGTTCGAGTCGCGTCCCTTCCCGCCCGGCCAGCACGGCCGCGGCCGGCCGAAGGAGACCGAGTACCTCCTGCAGCTGCGCGAGAAGCAGAAGGCCCGCCGCATCTACGGCGTGCTCGAGCGCCAGTTCGCCGGGTACTACGAGGAGGCCGTCGCCAAGCCGGGTAAGACCGGTGAGGAGCTGCTGAGGATCCTCGAGTCGCGGCTGGACAACGTCGTGTACCGCGCCGGCCTCGCGTCGTCGCGCGACATGGCCCGCCAGCTGGTCAAGCACGGCCACATCGTGGTGAACGGCCGCAAGGTCGACATCCCGTCGTACCGCCTCCGCGAGCACGACATCGTGCAGGTGCGCGAGAAGTCGCGGGAGCTCACCCCGTTCCAGATCGCGCAGGGCCTCGCGGGCAGCAAGACCGTCCCCGCGTGGCTGGAGTTCATCCCGAGCGAGTTCAAGGTCCTGGTGCACAGCCTGCCCGCGCGGCAGGTCATCGACACCCAGGTCCAGGAGCAGCTCATCGTCGAGCTCTACAGCAAGTAGCAACATCGTCGGCGCCCGGTCTGGGTCGATCCGCGCGAAGCGTCATCGAGCCAGACTGGGCGTAGAGGCCGCGAGGCCCCGCCGATCCGGAGCGCGTCATATAGCGGGCGCGCAACGAACTGGAGGAAAGAACGTGCTCATCTCCCAGCGTCCCAGCCTCGCCGAAGAGTCGATCAGCGAGGTCCGGTCCAAGTTCACTATCGAGCCGCTCGAGCCTGGCTTCGGCTACACGCTCGGCAACTCGCTGCGTCGCACCCTGCTGAGCTCGATCCCGGGCGCGGCGGTGACCAGCATCAAGATCGACGGCGTGCTGCACGAGTTCACCACGATCCCCGGCGTCAAGGAGGACGTGGTCGAGCTCGTCATGAACATCAAGGAGCTGTGCGTCAGCTCCGAGCACGACGAGCCGGTCTCGATGTACCTGCGCAAGCAGGGCCCGGGCGACGTCACCGCGGGCGACATCCAGCCCCCGGCCGGCGTCTCCGTGCACAACCCGGACCTGAAGCTGGCCACGCTCAACGGCAAGGGCCGCCTCGACATGGAGCTCACCGTCGAGCGCGGTCGCGGTTACGTGACCGCGAACCAGAACAAGCAGCAGGGCCAGGAGATCGGGCGCATCCCGGTCGACTCGATCTACTCGCCGGTGCTCAAGGTGACGTACCGCGTCGAGGCGACCCGTGTCGAGCAGCGCACCGACTTCGACCGGCTCATCATCGACGTCGAGACCAAGGCGTCGCTCACCCCGCGCACCGCGCTGGCCTCGGCCGGCTCGACGCTGGTGGAGCTGTTCGGCCTCGCCCGCGAGCTGGACGAGACCGCCGAGGGCATCGACATCGGCCCGTCGCCGCAGGACGCGCAGCTCGCTGCCGACCTGGCGCTGCCGATCGAGGAGCTGGACCTGACCGTCCGCTCCTACAACTGCCTCAAGCGCGAGGGCATCAACTCCGTCGGGGAGCTGATCAGCCGGACGGAGGCCGACCTCCTCGATATAAGGAATTTCGGTCAGAAGTCGATCGACGAGGTCAAGATGAAGCTCGCCGGGATGGGCCTGGGTCTCAAGGACTCCGCCCCGACGTTCGACCCGGCCCACGTCGTGGACTCCTTCGCCGAGGTGGACTACGACGCCGACGACTACCGCGAGACCGAGCAGCTGTAACACAGCCTGCTGTATTAGAGGAGTCCCTAACAATGCCCACGCCCACCAGAGGTCCCCGGCTCGGCGGCAGCCCCGCGCACGAGCGGCTGATGCTGGCAAACCTTGCCACGTCGCTGTTCAAGCACGGTCGCATCACCACGACCGAGACGAAGGCCAAGCGGCTGCGCCCGCTCGCCGAGCAGCTCATCACCAAGGCCAAGCGCGGCGACCTGCACGCGCGCCGTCAAGCGCTCTCCGTGGTGCGGGACAAGGACGTGGTGTTCGCGCTCTTCGACCAGATCGCGCCGCGCTTCAGCAACCGTCCCGGCGGCTACACCCGCATCGTGAAGAAGGGCCCGCGCAAGGGCGACGCCGCCCCGATGGCCATCATCGAGCTGGTCGAGGAGCTCGAGGTCGCGGCCGCCCCGAAGGCGCCGCGCAAGGCCGCTCGCAAGGCCGCCAAGGCCGACTCGATCGCGGTGCTGGCCGGCGACGAGGCGGAGGAGGCCCCCGCGGCCGCCGCCTCGGACGAGGCCCCGGCCGCCGACGAGGCGAAGGACGACGAGACCAAGGCCTGATCACCTGGTCGCGGTCCGAGGGCCCGGCACCCTTTCGGGGGTGCCGGGCTTTTCCTTCTTTGGGGGTACACCATGAGCGTCCGCGTCCGCCTCGACGTCTCCTACGACGGCACGGACTTCTCGGGCTGGGCGCTGCAGCCCGGCCGCCGGACGGTCGCCGGCGAGCTCCTGGCGGTGCTGGAGCGCCTGTTCGGGTCCGTCGAGGGCCTCACCGTGGCCGGGCGCACCGATGCCGGCGTCCACGCCACCGGCCAGGTCTGCCACGTCGACGTGCCGCCGGAGCGCTGGGCGGTCCTGGCACCCGCCCTCGTGCGCAAGCTCTCCGGCCTCCTGCCGCCGGACGTGCGCGTGCTCGCGGCCGCCGAGGCGCCGCCGGAGTTCGACGCGCGCTTCTCGGCTCTGGCGCGCCGCTACGAGTACCGCGTGACGGACGCCCCCTACGGAGCCGACCCTCTCCGCCGCCGCAACACCCTCGCCTGGCCGCGCCCGCTCGACCTGGAGCGCCTCAACGCCGCGGCCGCGGGCCTGGTGGGCGAGCACGACTTCGCCGCGTTCTGCCGCCGCAAGGAGCACGCGAGCACGATCCGCGCCGTGGCCCGGATGGACTGGCGCCGCGACCCGGACGGCACGCTGGTCGCCACCGTCGAGGCGGACGCGTTCTGCTGGTCGATGGTGCGCAGTCTGGTCGGTGCCCAGCTGGCCACGGGCGACGGCCGGCGTGCCTCGCAGTGGCCGGCGACCCTGCTGACCCGCGCGGTCCGCGCCGACGAGGTGGTCGTGGCGCCCGCGCACGGCCTCACGCTGGTGGCCGTGACGTACCCGCCGGACTCCGCCTCGCTCCTGGCCCGCGCCGAGCAGACCCGCCGCCGCCGCGACCTGGCCTAGCACCGTTCCCGTCCGGCGGTCACCCCGGATCCGACCCGATAAGTCGGGCACTCCGTGCCACGACTTATCGGATATTTCATCATTTTCTGCGCCGTACGGCGATTGCGTGATTTCGCGGCATTTGCACGCGATGTGCTGCTGGACGGCCCACAGCCCGTGGGCGCGCTCACCGACCGGCGCTCGCCCGACCTGCCGCACGCCTATGGAGTGCGGCAGGGTGGTCGTGGAGGGTCAGCTCGGGGCTTGCGAGCCGGGCAGGGAAGCCGCCGGGGTCGCCTCGGGCTGGATGATCGCGCGGTTCTCGATGATGCCGTTGTCCAGGTACGTCTCGACGATGTCGTACGTGATCTGGTTCGGGTACGGGTCGCCCTGCGCGAAGTTGTTGCCGTCGACGCGGGCGATCACGCAGTACGTGATGAAGTGGCCCTTGTAGTTCCAGCCCAGCTGCGTCGGGGCGCGGACCAGGGCGTCCGTGCCGGTGCCGGCGCCGACGCTCATGCCCGCGAAGCGGCCCTTCTGGCCGTCGACGATCGGCTTGATGCTGTCGAAGGTCTGCGCGGCCACCTTCTCGCTGCTCACGTTGAAGATGCCGGCCGTGATGAGGTACTCCTCGTTCGGCGACTTCATCGTCGCGCGCACGACCTCGGTGCAGCCCGCGCCGGCCAGCAGCGTCGCGAGCTGCTCGGTCGCGGCGACCTTGCAGTCGTTGGCCGCCTTCGTCGCCAGGATGACGTACGGTGGCTCGTCCGGCACGGCCACGATGTTGTTGCTCGGGAACACCTCGGCCTCGGTCAGGGCCTTCGGGTCCACGTCGCGGCTGCTGATGTCGCGCCGCTTCGGGCCGGCCGTCGCGCTGGACTTCGCCGAGTCGGGGCCGTTCTTCTCGTCCTTGAAGATGAACCAGGTGCCCATCCCGCAGGCGCCCAGCACCACGAGCACGGCGATCGCGCTCATCATCGCCACCCAGCGGTGCGGGCGCGGGCCCGAGGGGCGGCCCGGCTCGATGGCGGGGCGGACCGAACCGCCGGAGCGCGGCCGGTCGAGCCGGTCGGGGCGCGAGGGCGGCCCGCTCGGGCGCCCGCCGGGCGGCTCGCGCAGCGCGCGACGGGTGCCGCCGGAGGTGAATTCGCCGGTGTACTCCCCGGTGCCCCGCCGACCGTCCCGCCGCCGGGCGGAGGGATCGTCGTAGGGGTCGTAGCCGGGCATCGCGTCGTCTATGGCCCGGCGCTGCTGCGGCGGCTCGTCCAGGGCCGGACGGCGGCGCATCGCCTCGTCGCGCCGGCGGATGCCGCTGTCGTCGCGCCGGCCGGTGTCGGTCGCGGGGGCCGCGGACTCGAACCCGGCGCGCACTCGCCGCGGATCGTCGTCGTAGCCGCGCCGCGGCACGTCGTCGAAGTCCCGCCGCGGGTCGTCGTCGAACGCGGGGCGCTGGCGGCGCACGCCCGGGTCCTCGCCCCGGCGGAACATGGTGGTCTCGCCCGCATACGGGGCGCCGCCGCCGAAGCCGTCCCGGGGGTCGTCGTGGGGGCGCGCGGGGCCGGCCTCGCCGTTTGCGCCCTGGCGCCGCCGTCGCGCGCCGGTGTCGTCGCCGGGGCGGAACGCGGTGGTCTCGCCCGAGTACACGCCGCCGCGGCCGTTGGCGGGCTCCTCGGCCGCCCTGCGCCGCCCGCCGACGTCACCCGTGCGGGAACCGAGGTCGCCCGTGCGGGAGCCGACATCGCCGGTGCGCGACCCGACATCCCCGGTGCGTGAGCCGATGTCTCCGGTGCGCGGCCCGATGTCTCCGGTGCGTGAGGCCAGGTCGCCCGTTCGGGAGCCGACGTCGCCGGTGCGGGATGCCAGGTCGCCGGTGCGCGGGCCGGTGCTGTTGCCGGCGCGGGGCTCGTCGTACTCGTCTCGGCGGCGCCGGCCGGCGCCGTCCTCGGGGGCGCGGCGGCGGCCGCCCGTGACGTCGCCGGTGAAGGCGGCGGGCTCGTCCGGCTCGGCGGCGCGACGGGCGCGGCGGCCCGCGCCGCTGGTCGGGGACGCGTCCGGGCGCAGGTTGGGGAAGATCGGCACGAGCGGCGGGGGCTCGTCCGGTGGCGTCGCGGCGACGAGATCGTTCAGTGGTTTGATGATCGGGGTCAGCTGCGGGCCGTGATCGTACGACTCCGAGGCGTTGCGGCCGTTCTCGTCGCGGGTGCGCCGGCGGTCCCGGGGCTCGGCGGGGCCGAACGAACCGGACGACTCACCGGTGCGGCCGAACGAGCCGGTCGACTCGGCGGTGCCGCGGCCGAACGAGCCGCTCGGAGATTCGTCGGCAGCGCGGCGGCGGCCGGCCGGGCTGGTCGGGGCGTCCGGGTTGGACCAGGCCTCGACGTTGGGGCGGGCCGGCGGGGGCGCGGGCGGCAGTGCACCCGGGCCGAAGACGCCGCTGGGGGAGTCGTCGCGGGAGCGCCGGCCACCACGCGCGGGCGCCGAGCCGGAGCCGCGAAACTCGCCGGAACCGCGCGAATCGGAAGGCCCGCGGAACTCGCCAGAGCCAGAGCCGGGGCCGGGGCCCGAGCGGGGACGCTCCAGGGCCGTCGTGCGATCGAACGAACCCGAGCGCTCCAGGGGACCCGGACGCTCGAAGGAGCCGGAACGCTCGGGAGGTCCGGGCCGATCGGGAGGTCCGGGCCGATCGAGAGGGCCGGGCCGATCGAAGGGGCGGTCGAACGGGGCGACCGGCTCAGGCGGCGGACCCGCGAACGGGTCGGGCTCGCCCCGGCCGCTGCCGCGGAGACCCGCCAGCCAGTTGTCGGCTTCGTCCGCCTCGTCCCGGCGGAACGAGTCGGAACGCCGCTTCCGGCGCTGCTCGTCCCGAGAAGTCATGTCGCACAGGGTAGCCGACGCCGCCGAGCGTTGGCGTGTCGGCGATGTTTCGTGCATCCCCGACGGGTGGCCGCCCGAACGGCCCGTCACCTGCGCGTGGACAATGCGTTGCGAGCCGGCACGAAGGAGGGCATCTTGGCGGGCGAGCACTACTTCTCGGCCGACCCGGCCGTCGCGCACGAGCGGCACGAGGTCGTGTTCGAAGCCCTTGACCAGGAGTTTCGCCTGACCTCGGCCTCGGGGGTGTTCTCGTGGAGCCGACTGGATCCCGGCACTGCGGTACTGCTGAAGGAGGCCCCTGCGCCGGATCCGCGAACGGAGGGTGCGCTGCTGGACCTGGGCTGCGGATACGGGCCGATCGCCACCGTGCTGGCCACGGCGGCGCCGCGCGCGACGGTGTACGCGATCGACGTCAATCAGCGCGCGCTGGAGCTCGTCCGCGAGAACGCCGCGGCGCTCGGGCTGGCGGAACGGATCGTGGCGGCGCTGCCCGACGAGGTGCCGGACGGTGTCGGGTTTACGCAGATCTGGTCCAACCCGCCGATCCGCATCGGCAAGCCGGAGCTGCACGCGCTGCTGCTGCGCTGGTTGCCGCGGCTGGCCCCGGACGGCACTGCGTGGCTGGTCGTGGCCAAGAACCTGGGCGGGGACTCGCTGCAGCGCTGGCTCGCCGAGCAGGGTTTCGCGGCGGAGCGCCACGCCAGCCACAAGGGCTTCCGGGTGCTCAGGGTCCAAAAACCGCTTTCCTGAGGTACCGCTGCGGCTGAAGCTCTTCGACGTGGGATATGTGGACGTCGCAGGGGTCGGGCACACGCTGCCGGACGGTCGTGAGCTCTTCTCCGAGGTCTCGTTCCGGGTCGGTGAGGGCGCGAAGGTGGCGCTCGTCGGCCCGAACGGTGCCGGCAAGACGACCCTGCTCAAGATGGTCGCCGGCGACCTGCCGGTGCACACGGGCGCGGTCGCGCGCTCCGGCGGGCTTGGCGTGATGCGCCAGTTCATCGGCATGATCGGCGACGACCGCACGCTGTACGACCTGGCGCTGCAGCTCGCGCCGCCCCGGCTGGCCGAGGTGGGTGCCCGGCTCGCCGCGGCCGAGCGCGCGATGCACGAGGCGAGCGGGGCCGCGGCCGAGAAGGCGCAGCTGCGCTACGCCAACGCGCTGGCGGCGTGGGGCGAGGCCGGCGGGTACGACGCCGAGGTCCTCTTCGACACGGTAAGCGTCGCCGCCCTGGGCCTGGCGTGGGACGCCACGCGGGACCGGCCCGTGCGCACCCTCTCCGGCGGCCAGCAGAAGCGGTTCGCGCTGGAGCTGCTGCTGCGGGGCGAGGACGAGGTGCTCCTGCTCGACGAGCCCGACAACTTCCTCGACGTGCCGGGCAAGCGCTGGCTGGAGGAGCGGCTGCGGGAGTCGGCCAAGAGCGTGCTGTACGTCTCGCACGACCGCGAGCTGCTCGCGCAGTCCGCCGACCGTGTCGTGGCGGTCGAGGGCGGCTCCGCGTGGGTGCATCCGGGCGGGTTCGCGTCCTGGCACGAGGCGCGCGTGGCTCGCCACGAGAAGCTGGACGAGCTGCGCCGGCGCTGGGACGAGGAGCATCAGAAGCTCAAGGACCTGGTCATCATGTACCGCACGAAGGCCGCCTACAACGACGGCCTCGCCTCGCGCCTGCAGGCGGCCCAGACCCGGCTGCGCAAGTTCGAGGAGGCCGGCCCGCCGCCGGCGCCCCCGAAGGAGCAGGACATCCGGATGCGCCTGTCCGGCGGGCGCACCGCCAAGCGCGCCGTCATGTGCGAGGAGCTGGAGCTCGACGGCCTGACGTACCCGTTCGACCTGGAGATCTGGTACGGCGACCGCGTGGCCGTCCTCGGCGGCAACGGCACCGGCAAGTCGCACTTCCTGCGGCTGCTGGCCCGCGGCGGCACCGACCCGGACGGCCCGGTGATCGGCGCTGAGCTCGCCCCGGTTGCGCACGGCGGCAAGGTGCGCCTCGGCGCGCGGGTCCGGCCCGGCCACTTCTCGCAGACGCACGACCGCCCCGAGCTGCTCGATCGCACCCTCGCCGAGATCCTCTGGCGCGGCGACGACTGGCGCGACGGCCTGCCGCGGCCGCAGGCGATGCCGGCGTTGTCGAGGTACGAGCTGGCGGCACAGGCCGACCAGCGCTTCGGCACCCTCTCCGGCGGCCAGCAGGCCCGGTTCCTCGTGCTGCTGCTGGAGCTGTCGGGAGCGACCCTCCTGCTGCTCGACGAGCCGACCGACAACCTCGACCTGGCCAGCGCCGAGGCCCTGGAGGAGGGCCTGCGCACCTTCGACGGCACCGTGATCGCGGTGACGCACGACCGCTGGTTCAGCCGCTCCTTCGACCGGTACGTGCTGTTCCGCGCCGACGGTGAGGTCGTCGAGGTCCCGGAGCCGGTGTGGGAGGGCCGCGGCTGACGAACTGGTTGTGCATTCGGTCGCTCACGCTCCGTGGTGATGTCTCCGGCCGCACGGCGGGTGGTGTGGCGAGGGAGACGGCCCGGGACCGGGCGCGTGGCGGGCCCGTCGCCGCCCGTTGGTGGATGATGCAACCCATGGACGACACGACGTTGATGCACCAGATCTCGAACCTCGTCGACGAGGAGCACAAGCTACGCACCCAGCTGCAGACGGGCAAGATCACCGAGCAGGAGGAGCACGACCGGCTGAAGGGGATCGAGGCGCAGCTCGACCAGCTCTGGGACCTGCTGCGCCGGCGGCGGGCGGCGAAGCTGCAGGGAGTGTCGCCCGACGAGGTCGAGGCGCACTCCATCGAAGAGGTCGAGCACTACCTGCAGTAGGGGTTAGTCCACCCGGAGGCGGTAGCCGCGCTTCACCACGGTCTGGACGAACGCCGAGCCCCCCAGGGCGGCGCGCAGCCGTGCCACCGCCATCTCCACCGCGTGCTCGTCCGCGCCGCGCGGGAGCTCCCGCAGCAGGGCGGCGCGGGACAGCACGCGGCCGGGGGAGGCGGCCAGGGCGCGCAGGACGGCCATCGGGCCGGGTGCCAGGGGCTTCAGCGTGCCGTCGATGATCGCGGCGTGGCCGCGCAAGGTCACGGCGGCGCCGGCGACCTGCAGGGTGGGTGACCGCTTGGGCAGCTCGTCCACGAGGATGCGGACCAGGGCGCCCAGGCGGGCCCGGGAGGGCGCGGCGACGGGGACGCCCAGGCGCTGCAGCGGGGCCGCGGTCACGGGGCCCACGCAGGCCGCCAGGACGTCGGTGCGCAGCGCCTCGAGCACGTCCGGGGCCTCGGGGCCGGCCACGCGCAGGAGCGAGCTGACGGCGGGCGCCGAGGTGAACGTGACCGAGTCGACCAGGCGCGAGCAGACCAGGTCCACCAGGCGGCGCAGGGGCGCGGGGTCGACCGGGGGCGCCCAGCGGTACACCGGAATCTCCACGACGATCGCACCGGCGTCGCGCAGCGCGGACGTGAACTCGGGATGCGGCTCACCGTGCATCTGCACGGCGATGCGCCGCCCCGCGATGCCGCCCGGATAGCCGCCGCTCAGCAGGTAGTCGAGGGCCTCGTCGCAACTCTCCGTGTCCGGTGACCACGCC
Source organism: Dactylosporangium darangshiense (assembly GCF_039537565.1). Taxonomy (NCBI): domain Bacteria; kingdom Bacillati; phylum Actinomycetota; class Actinomycetes; order Micromonosporales; family Micromonosporaceae; genus Dactylosporangium; species Dactylosporangium darangshiense. The sequence goes on along the minus strand of NZ_BAABAT010000006.1, from coordinate 150,065 downwards.
TCGAGCATGCCGGCGGCCCGCACGGCGCCCTTGGCCTTCGGGCCGCGGGCGATGAGGTACGCCTCGCCGAGCCGTGCGCGCAGCGCCTCGCCCAGGCCCCAGCCCTCGGCGGCCTCGATCCAGCCGCGCAGGCCGATGCCGGTGGTGGCGATGACGATGTCGGGCGCCACGTCGACGCAGGACACGGTGGCGGCCTTGAGCTCGGTGTCGTCGGCGACCGGCACGATGCGCAGCGCCGGCGCGAGCACGACGCGGGCGCCCCGCCGCTCCAGCAGGGCGCTCAGCTCGTCGCGGCGCCGGTCGGCGGTCACGGCCACCGTGAACCCCGCCAGCGGCAGGTCCTCGCCCGAGTCCGGGGGCGCTTCCAGCGTGCTGCCCGCGCTCATGTGCGTTCCCCGACCAGGTCCGCGATCTCGACCATGCCGTCGGTCACCCGCACGGCGTAGACCGGCACCCGCACTCCGGGCTCGTCCAGGCACTCCCCGGTGGTCAGGTCGAACGCCTGCTTGTGCATCGGCGAGGCGACCACCGGCGTGTCGCCACGGCTGCCGACGATGCCGCGCGAGAGCACGGCCGCGCCGCTGATCGGGTCGAGGTTGCCGATGGCGTACAGCCCGTCGTCGAAGGTCCGAAACAGCGCCACCTGGGCCCCGCCGACCAGTGCGGCCACGCCGCGCTCCGGCTCCAGGCGCAGGTAGGGGCAGACAACGGTCCACTTCATGAGCGCGCTCCTAGAACGACAGGGACAGGCTGTCCCCGCTCGGAAACGAACGTGATCGTCGGGTCCGGGGTGCCGGGGGCGTTGACGAACGACACGAAGCGGGCCAGCCGCTGCGGGTCCTCGACGGTCGCCCGCCACTCGTCGATGTACGACGAGATGTGGTGGGCCATCTGGGCGTCGAGCTCGGCGGCGATGCCGAGCGAGTCGTCCACGATCACCGCGCGCAGGTAGTCCAGGCCGCCCTCGAGCCCCTCGATCCAGGCCGAGGTGCGCTGCAGCCGGTCGGCGGTGCGGATGTAGAACATCAGGAACCGGTCGATGGTGCGGATCAGGTCGTCGGTGGACAGGTCCGAGGCCAGCAGGTCGGCGTGGCGAGGGCGGAAGCCGCCGTTGCCGCCGACGTAGAGGTTCCAGCCGTTATCGGTGGCGATGATGCCGAAGTCCTTGCCGCGGGCCTCGGCGCACTCGCGGGCGCACCCGGACACCGCGGACTTGAGCTTGTGCGGGGCGCGCAGCCCGCGGTACCGCAGCTCGAGCGCGATCGCCAGCCCGACGGAGTCCTGCACGCCGTACCGGCACCAGGTCGACCCGACGCAGGACTTCACGGTGCGCAGCGCCTTGCCGTAGGCGTGCCCGGACTCGAACCCGGCCGCGACCAGCCGGTTCCAGATCGCCGGCAGCTGCTCGACGCGCGCGCCGAGCAGGTCGATGCGCTGGCCGCCGGTGATCTTGGTGTACAGGTTGAAGTCCCGCGCCACCTCGCCGATCACGATGAGCTTGTCCGGCGTGATCTCCCCGCCGGGGATGCGCGGCACCACCGAGTAGGTGCCGTTGCGCTGGATGTTGGCCAGGAAGTGGTCGTTGGTGTCCTGCAGCGAGGCCTGCTCGCCCTCCAGGACGTAGTCGTTGTGCAGCGAGGCGAGGATCGAGGCCACGGTCGGCTTGCACACGTCGCAGCCGCGCCCGCGCCCGTGATCGGAGATGAGCTGCGAGAACGTGCGGATCTCGCGGATGCGCACGATGTCGAACAGCTCCGCGCGGGAGTAGTCGAAGTGCTCGCACAGCGCCTTGCTGGCCGCCACGCCCTGCTGCTTGAGGATCTGCTTGAGCAGCGGCACGCACGAGCCGCAGCTGGTGCCGGCGCGGGTGCACTCCTTGAGCGCGGGCACGTCGGCGCAGCCCTCGTGGATCGCGGCGACGACCTGGCCCTGCGTGACCGCGTTGCAGCTGCAGACCTGCGCGTCGGCCGGCAGCGCAACGTCGCCGGCCTGCGCGTCGCCGGCCAGCAGCGCGAGCGGGTGGCCGGGCAGCGGGCCGCCGACGCTGGCCCGTAGCGTCGGGTAGGCGCTCGCGTCGCCGACCAGGATGCCGCCGAGCAGCGTCTGCGCGTCGTCGGAGAGCACGAGCTTGGCGTAACGACCGTTGGCCGGGTCCAGGTACACGATGTCGAGCAGGTCCTCCCGCAGCGCATCGCCGAAGCTCGCCACGTCGACGCCGAGCAGCTTGAGCTTGGTCGACAGGTCGGCGCCCGGGAACTCGGCGGACCCGCCGAGCAGCCGGTCGGCAACGACCTCGGCCATCGCGTACCCCGGCGCGACCAGGCCGTAGCAGCGACCGTCGATCTCCGCGCACTCGCCGATCGCGTAGATCGCCGGGTCCTCGGTGCGGCAGCCGCGGTCCACGATCACCCCGCCGCGCGCCCCCGTCGGCAGGCCCATGGAGCGGGCCAGCTCGTCGCGCGGCCGGATGCCCGCCGCCACCACCACGATGTCGGCGGGGACGTGCGCGCCGTCGGAGAGGGTCAGGCCCAGCCGCCCGTTCGGCGACGTCTGGCGGATCGCGGTCGTGCCCGCGCCGACGTGCACCCGAACGCCCAGGTCCTCGACGTAGCGGCGCAGGACCGCGCCGCCGGCCGTGTCGACCTGCACCGGCATCAGCCGGGGCGCGAACTCGATGACGTGGGTGCGCAGGCCCAGCAGGCGCAGTGCGTTGGCCGCCTCCAGGCCGAGCAGGCCGCCGCCGATGACCGCGCCGACCTCCTTGCCCTTGGCGTGGCCGCGGATCGCCTCGAGGTCGTCGAGGGTGCGGTACACGAAGACGCCCGCCTGGTCGACCCCGCTGATCGGCGGCACGAACGCCGACGAGCCCGTCGCCAGCACGAGCGCGTCGTAGTGGTACTCGCCCGCGCCGGTGCGCACCAGCCGCGCCTCCCGGTCCACGGAGACGGCCGGCTCGCCGAGGCGCAGGTCAACCCCGTCGGGGACCGTGTAGGTGAGCTCCTCGGCCGAGACCCCGTCGAAGTAGGCGGACAGCCGGACCCGGTCGTAGGCCGGCCGGCCTTCCTCGGCGAGCACCGTGACCTCATAGCTACGGTCGGTGTCACGCGACTGCAGCGCCTCCAGGAAGCGATGCCCCACCATGCCGTGGCCGATGACGACGACCTTCATCGAAGACGCTTCGGACATGGCCCAAAGGCTGCCGGGGGGCGGTTTCGCTCCAGGGTCCCGAATGTTTCGCGCCTGCTAAGAGCGCCTCACACGCGCCCTGAGCAGGTGGTTACCGGGTGGTCGCCGAAACGGTATCGGTTGTGCCACATCCTCGCACGATAGGGTGGCGAAGGTTCCCTGCGGGGTAAATAGGGACGGACCCCTATGCCGACCAAGAGAAACCCAGCAAGGAGGAAGCAGATGCGCTCGACCGGCAAGGTCGCCATCGCGGCCGTTGCGGTGTTCAGCATCGGGCTCGCCGGATGCGGCAGTGACAAGTCCCCCGGATCGTCCGCCACCGCGGGCGCCTCGGGCAACGCCACGGCCGGCGCCACCGCCGTTGCGTCCGGCGCCACGGGGAGCGGCGGCAGCACGGGCGGCGGCGGGCAGGGCACCGCGGCGTCGTGCCTCGTCGGCACCTGGAAGGCCGACGGCCTGACCGGCAAGCTCAGCGGCCCGGTCAACGGCACCTTCTCGGGTGGCGGCGGTGCGTTGCTCACGATCGACTCCGGCGGCAAGACCCAGGTCGACTTCGGCCCGATGACGCCGGTGACCTTCACCTTCTCCGTGTCCGGCAGCGACGTGAAGGGCAGCTTCGCCTACGGCGGCAAGGTCAACGGCTCGATCAAGACGCCGTCGACGGCCACCGGCACGCTCGAGCCGACCGGCACGGTCGACTTCAGCAGCCTCACGGTGACCGTGAACCTGACCGCACCGGCCGCGGTCACCGTCGCCGACAAGATGCCGATCAGCGAGTTCACCGGATCCGGCACCGCGGACACCGGCGGCGCCGTCGACGCCCAGCCGGTGCTCAAGAAGAGCCAGTACGACTGCGGCGGCACCACGCTCAAGCTCTCCCCGCCCGCGGGCGGCGCCGACACCGGCATCTGGACCTTCCGAAAGGCCTGATCAGGGCTTTTGCGCGGCGGCGGATCTCACAAGCGGGGATCCGCCGCCGTGTGGGAAACGTTTCGGCGCCGACAACTTCGGCGCCTCGAGGCGAAACCGGGCATCCATAGCGTCCACGGTCATGACCCTTGCCGTGGAAAGACCGCAGTCTCCGTCAGGGCCGCGCCGCGGCCGGTGGATCGACGACTGGCGCCCGGAGGACCCCGACTTCTGGGCGCGGACCGGGGCGAAGGTGGCCCGGCGCAACCTCGTCGTGTCGATCCTCTCCGAGCACATCGGCTTCTCGATCTGGAGCCTGTGGTCGGTCTTCGTGCTGTTCCTCGGGCCGAAATACGGCCTCGACCCGGCCCAGAAGTTCCTGCTCACGAGCGCGCCGACGCTGGTCGGGGCGGTGCTGCGGCTGCCGTACACCTTCGCCGTGGCGACCTTCGGCGGGCGCAACTGGACGATCTTCAGCGCCCTGATGCTGCTCGTGCCCACGATCTTCGCCGGGATCATCCTGGAGCCGGGCGTCTCGTTCAACACGCTGCTCATCGCGGCGGCCGTGGCCGGCGTCGGCGGCGGCAACTTCGCCTCGTCGATGGCGAACATCAACGCCTTCTACCCGCAGCGGCTCAAGGGCTGGGCGCTGGGCATCAACGCCGGCGGCGGCAACATCGGCGTGGCCGCGGTGCAGCTCGTCGGGCTGCTGGTGCTCGCCACGGCCGGCGCCGCGCACCCGCGCCTCATCGTGCTGATCTACCTGCCGCTGATCGTGATCGCCGCCGTGCTCGCCGCGATCTACATGGACAACCTCACCCACGCCTCCAACGACAAGCGCGCCATGCGTGACGTGATCAAGGATGGGCATGCCTGGATCATGTCGCTGCTCTACATCGGGACGTTCGGCTCCTTCATCGGCTTCGGCTTCGCCTTCGGGCAGGTCCTGCAGGTGCAGTTCAAGGCCGACTTCTCCACCCCGGTCAAGGCGGCCTACCTGACCTTCCTCGGCCCGCTGCTCGGCTCGCTGATCCGCCCGATCGGGGGCATGCTCGCCGACCGGTTCGGCGGCGCCCGGATCTCGTTCTGGAACTTCGTGGCGATGGCCGCCGGCGCCGGCACCGTCCTGGTCGCCTCCCGCGAGCACTCGCTGCCGCTGTTCGTGACCGGCTTCGTGTTCCTGTTCATCTTCAGCGGGCTGGGCAACGGATCGACGTACAAGATGATCCCGGCGATCTTCCGGGCCAAGAATCCGGACAACGACCAGCAGGCCCGGCGCCTGGCCACCGCGCTCATCGGCGTGGCCGGTGCGATCGGCGCGGCCGGCGGCGTGCTGGTCAACCTGGCGTTCCGGGAGTCGTTCCTGGAGTACAAGACGGGTGACGCGGCCTACGTTGTCTTCATCGCGTACTACGCTCTCTGCTTCGGGGTAACCTGGCTGGTGTATCTGCGCAGCTCTGCGCGCAGGCTTGCTGGCGTGTGACCCGATTTGGTGTCGACTGGGGACGCCGAGTATCGTGGATTGCTGTTGTGCGATGACATGGCGTCCCCACGTCGACTCCGGGGGTACGCACCAGAGCGCACCCCGAAACCGACGATGTGGAAGAACAGGTAGACCTGTGGGTACGTACAGCCCGAAGCCGGGTGAGATCGAGCGCGTGTGGCATGTCATCGACGCCACCGACGTGGTGCTCGGCCGCCTGGCCACGCACGCTGCGACGCTGCTGCGCGGCAAGCACAAGCCGACGTTCGCCCCGCACGTGGACACCGGCGACTTCGTCATCGTGATCAACGCCGGCAAGGTGGCGCTGACCGGCAACAAGCGGCAGACCAAGGTGGCGTACCGCCACTCGGGCTACCCGGGTGGCCTGAAGAGGGTCGGCTACGAAGAGCTGCTGACCAAGCACCCCGAGCGGGCGATCGAGCTGGCCGTCAAGGGCATGCTCCCGCACAACCGGCTGGGTGCGCGCCAGATCCACAAGCTGAAGGTGTACGCGGGCGCTGAGCACCCGCACGCCGCGCAGCTGCCCCAGCCGTTCGAGATCAAGCAGATCGCGCAGTGAGCGCGGACGAAGGACTGAGCGTGACCGAGGAGACCACCGCCGCCCCGACGCCGGCCGCTGTTGCGACCGTCGAGGCCCCCGCTGCGACCGCCACGGCGACCGCCGCGGCACCGACCCGCGCCCGCCGCGCCGGCCAGCCGATCCAGACGGTCGGCCGCCGCAAGGAGGCCATCGTCCGGGTCCGCCTGGTCCCTGGCACCGGCAAGTTCCTGCTCAACGGGCGCGAGCTGGAGAACTACTTCCCGAGCAAGGTGCACCAGCAGTCGGTCCGTGAGCCGCTGGTCATCGTCGAGAAGGCCGAGACGTTCGACGTCTTCGCCAACCTGCGTGGCGGCGGCACCACCGGCCAGGCCGGTGGGCTGCGGCTCGCGATCGCGCGCGCCCTGGTCGAGAACGACCCGGACGACCGCGCGGCGCTCAAGAAGGCCGGCTTCCTGACTCGGGACGCCCGGGCGACGGAGCGCAAGAAGTACGGCCTGAAGAAGGCCCGTAAGGCCCCGCAGTACTCCAAGCGCTAACCAAGCCTGTCGGCCGGGTGCCACCCTGGGAGGTGCGCGCCCGGCCGATTTTGCGCTGCGCACGAAGTACAACCATGGGAGGTACGCAATGGGGCGACTCTTCGGCACCGACGGGGTGCGCGGGCGGGCGAACGCCGACCTGACCCCCGAACTCGCCATGGCGGTCGCCATTGCCGCCGCCCAGGCACTGTTCGAGCACGACCATTCGCACGCGCCCGTCGCCGTCGTCGGCCGGGACCCGCGCGCGAGCGGCGAGATGCTCGAGGCGGCCGTCGTGGCCGGCCTCACCAGCGCCGGCGCGAACGTCGTGCGGGTCGGCGTGCTGCCGACGCCCGCGGTCGCGTACCTCACCGGCGTCCTCGACGCCGACATCGGCGTGATGCTCTCGGCGTCGCACAACCCGATGCCGGACAACGGGATCAAGCTCTTCGCCGCCGGCGGGCACAAGCTGCCCGACGAGGTCGAGGACGAGATCGAGCGCCTCATGGACAACGGCACCCACCGCCGCCCCACGGGCGCCGGTGTCGGCCGGGTCACCGACTACGCCGACGGCGAGGACCGCTACGTCCAGCACCTGCTGACCTCCCTGCCCAGCCCGCTGGCGGAGCTCACGGTCGTCGTCGACTGCGCCAACGGCGCCGCGTCCTCGGCCGCGCCGGAGGCGTACCGCCGCGCCGGCGCCTCCGTCATCGCGATCAACGCGGACCCCGACGGCCTCAACATCAACGACGACTGCGGCTCCAACCACATCGCCCAGCTGCGCGCGGCGGTCGTCGAGCACGGCGCCGACCTGGGCATCGCGCACGACGGCGACGCCGACCGCTGCATCGCGGTGGCCGCCGACGGCACCGAGGTCGACGGCGACCAGATCATGGCGATCCTCGCGCTGTCGATGCGCGAGGCGGGCTCGCTGACCGAGGACACCCTGGTCGCGACCGTGATGAGCAACCTGGGCCTCAAGCTCGCCATGGCCGAGGCCGGCATCCGGCTGCTGGAGACCAAGGTCGGCGACCGGTACGTGCTGGAGGAGCTGCGGGCCAAGGGCCTCGCCCTCGGCGGTGAGCAGAGCGGGCACATCGTGATGCCGGCGTATGCGACCACCGGCGACGGCGTGCTCACCGCGCTGCACCTGATGGGGCGCATGGAGCGCACGGGCAGGAGCCTCAAGGAGCTGGCCTCCGTGGTACAGCGGCTGCCCCAGGTGATGATCAATGTGCCCGTGCTCGACCGCGCGGCGGCCGCCCGCTCGCCGCAGGTGCTCGACGCGGCCAAGCAGGTCGAGGCTGAGCTCGGCGGGGCGGGCCGGGTGCTGCTGCGCCCGTCCGGCACCGAGCAGCTCGTCCGGGTGATGGTCGAGGCCGGCACCCAGGAGACCGCTCGCTCGGCCGCGGAGCGGATCGCTCACATCGTGAGGACGGTCTCACCTACCGAGTAGTAACGTGCGCGCATGACCAATGCCCGCACCGTCATCGTCACCGGCGCCTCCCGGGGCATCGGCAAGGCGAGCGCTGTCGCCTTCGCCGCCGAAGGCTGCAACGTCGTGCTGACCTCCCGCAAGATCGAAGCGCTGGACGAGGTCGCCGCGGAGATCTCCGCGCAGTTCCCGGACGTCGGGGTGCTCACGCACGCCGCGCACGCGGCCGAGCCCGAGCAGGCGGCCGCGGTCGTCGACGCCGCCATGGCGCGCTTCGGCTCGGTCGAGGTCCTGGTGAACAACGCCGGCACCAACCCGTACTTCGGCCCGCTCATGGACATCGACCCCGTCCGCGCGGAGAAGACGGTCCGGCTCAACCAGTTCGGCGTGGTGCTGTGGAGCCAGCTGGTGTGGAAGGCCTCGATGTCGGCGCACGGCGGCGTCATCGTCAACGTCGCCTCAGTCGGCGGCGTGCTGACCGAGCCCGGGATCGGGTACTACAACGCCACGAAGGCCGCCGTGATCCACCTGACCCGGCAGATGGGCGCCGAGCTCGCGCCGGCGGTGCGGGTGAACGCCGTCGCGCCCGGGATCGTGCGCACCCACCTTGCGCGGGGGCTGTGGGAGAACAACGAGGAGTTCCTCAGCGACAAGCTGCCGCTCGGGCGCATCGGCGAGCCGGACGACATCGCCGACGTCATCATGTTTCTGGCGGGGCCGGCCTCGCGCTGGATGACGGGGCAGACGCTCGTGGTCGACGGCGGCGCGCAGATCCGATCGTCCCTGATTTAGCAGTCGCCCGTTTGCGCGCAGTGCCCGTGCGCGTACGTGACAGTTTCGCGCACGGGCGTTGCGCAGTTTTCTGCTACGGTACGGGGCATGTGCGGAATCGTGGGGTACGCCGGCGCCCGGCCGGCCTTGAACATCGTGCTGGACGGGCTGCGGCGGCTGGAGTACCGCGGCTACGACTCCGCCGGCGTCGCCATCGTCAACGGTGAGCTGCTCACCGCCAAGCGCGCCGGCAAGCTCGCCAACCTCGAGAAGGCCGTCACCGAGCTGCTCGCCGAGGAGGCCGGGCACGCGCTCGGCGTCGGCACGACCGGCATCGGGCACACCCGCTGGGCCACCCACGGCGGCCCGACCGACCGCAACGCGCACCCGCACCGCTCGCTCGACGGGCGCGTCGCCGTCATCCACAACGGCATCATCGAGAACTTCGCCAAGCTGCGCGCGGAGCTCGAGTCCGCCGGCATCGAGTTCGCCAGCGACACCGACACCGAGTGCGCCGCGCACCTGCTCTCGATCGCGCTGCACGACGCCGAGGGCGACACGCCCGGCGAGCGGCTCGCCGACGCCATGCGCGCCGTGTGCCGGCGCCTGGAGGGCGCCTTCACGCTGCTCGCCGTCGACGTGCAGGCCCCCGGCGTGGTCGTCGGCGCCCGCCGCAACTCCCCGCTCGTCGTCGGCCGCGGCCAGGGCGAGAACTACCTCGCCAGCGACGTGTCCGCGTTCATCGAGCACACCCGCGAGGCCGTCGAGCTCGGCCAGGACCAGGTCGTGCTCATCAGCGGCGACGCGATCGTCATCACCGACTTCCTCGGCAACGCCGCCGAGGGCAAGACGTTCCACATCGACTGGGACGCCTCCGCCGCCGAGAAGGGCGGCTACGACTACTTCATGCTCAAGGAGATCGCCGAGCAGCCGCACGCGGTCGCCGAGACCCTGCTGGGCCGGCTCAACGAGCACGGCGACCTGATGCTCGACGAGGTCCGCCTCACCGACCAGGACCTGCGCGACGTCGACAAGGTGTTCATCGTCGCCTGCGGCACGGCGTACCACGCGGGCATGGTGGCCAAGTACGCCATCGAGCACTGGACCCGCATCCCCTGCGAGGTGGAGCTCGCCAGCGAGTTCCGCTACCGCGACCCGGTGCTGGACCGCTCGACGCTGGTCGTGGCGATCTCACAGTCCGGCGAGACGATGGACACCCTGATGGCGCTGCGCCACGCGAAGGAGCAGAAGGCCCGGGTCCTGGCGGTCTGCAACACCAACGGCTCCACGATCCCGCGGGAGTCCGACGCGGTGCTGTACACCCACGCCGGCCCCGAGATCGCGGTCGCCTCGACCAAGGCGTTCCTCACCCAGCTCGTCGCCTGTTACCTGGTCGGGCTGCACCTGGCGCAGGTGCGCGGGGTGAAGTACGCCGACGAGGTCGCCGCCGTCGTCGCCCAGCTGCAGGAGATGCCGGCCAAGGTCGAGCAGGTCCTGTCGATGATGGCGCCCATCCGCGAGCTCGCCCGCGAGCTCGCCGAGGCCAAGAGCGTGCTGTTCATCGGCCGCCACGTGAGCTACCCGGTGGCCCTGGAGGGCGCCCTGAAGCTCAAGGAGCTCGCTTACATGCACGCCGAGGGCTTCGCCGCCGGCGAGCTCAAGCACGGCCCGATCGCGCTCATCGACCACGGCACCCCCGTCGTGTGCGTGGTGCCCTCGCCCCGCGGCCGCGGCGTGCTGCACGACAAGGTCGTCTCCAACATCCAGGAGGTCCGGGCCCGCGGCGCCCGCACGATCGTGATCGCCGAGGAGGGCGACGAGGCCGTGCGGCCCTACGCCGATCACCTCTTCCGCGTCCCGGTCACCCCGACGCTGCTCGCCCCGCTGGTCACCACCGTGCCCCTGCAGGTCCTGGCCTGCGAGATCGCGGCCGCCCGCGGCCACGACGTGGACCAGCCCCGCAACCTGGCCAAGTCCGTCACCGTCGAGTAAGGCCGGTGTGACAGGGTAACCCTGTGATCGTGTCCGTCGGCATCGACGTCGTGCTCGTCGAGCGCTTCGGCAAGGCGCTGGAGCGCACACCACTGCTCATCGACCGCCTCTTCACCTCCGCCGAGCGGGTCACCTCCTCCGGGAACCCCCGCTCGGCGGAGTCGCTGGCGGCCCGCTTCGCGGCGAAGGAGTCGGTGGCCAAGGCCCTCGGCGCGCCCGGCGGGCTGCACTGGCACGACTGCGAGATCGTGTCCGATCCCGACGGCCGGCCGTGGCTGACCGTCTCCGGCACCGTCGCACAGGCCGCCGCCGAGCGCGGGATCTCCCGCTGGCATCTGTCGCTGTCGCACGACGGCGGGATCGCCTCGGCGATGGTCGTGGCCGAGCGGGTGCCCGCCGAACAGGGGAGCGCCGAATGAGAGCCGCTTGGCGGGTCGCGCAGGTGCGCGCGGCCGAAGAGTCGCTGATGAAGACCCTGCCCGACGGTGCGCTCATGCAGCGCGCCGCCGCGGGCCTGGCGCGACGCTGCGCCGACACGCTGCCCCGGCTGTACGGCAGCACGATCCTGCTGCTCGTCGGCCCCGGCAACAACGGCGGCGACGCGCTCTACGCCGGCGCCCGGCTCGCCCGCCGCGGCGCCCGCGTGGAGGCGCTGCTGCTCGACCCCGACCGGGCACACCGCGGCGGCGCCGGCGCGCTCGTCGAGGCCGGCGGGCGGCTGCTCGCCCCCGACTCGAAGCGCCCGGCCGCCGCCGACCTCGTCGTCGACGGCATCCTCGGCATCGGCGGGCGCGGCGGGCTGCGCGAGCCGCAGGCCTCCCGGGTCGCCGACGTCGCCGACCTGCTGCGCGACGCGCCAGTCATCGCCGTCGACGTGCCCTCGGGCGTCGACGCCGACACCGGCGCGGTCACCGGCATGGCGATCCACGCCGACATCACGGTCACCTTCGGCGTGCTCAAGCCCGGGCTGGTGGTGGGCGCCGGTGCGGTACACAGCGGGATGGTCGAACTCGTCGACATCGGCCTCGGCGGGCACCTCGACGGCGACCCCGCCCTCTACGTGCCCGACGCCGCCGACATCGCCGCCTGGTGGCCGCGGCCGGCCGCGAACGACAACAAGTACTCCCGCGGCGTCGTGGGCCTGTCCACCGGCTCCGACACCTACATCGGCGCCGCCGTGCTCTCCACCTCGGGCGCCCTCGCCGGCCCGTCCGGCCTGGTCCGCTACGCCGGCGGCGCGGCCGACGCCGTGCGCATGCACCACCCGCCGGTCGTGGCCACCGAGCGGGTCGCCGACGCGGGCCGCGTCCAGGCGTGGGTCTGCGGCAGCGGCCTCGGCACCGACGACCGCGCCTACGGCGAGGTGCGGGCCGTGCTCGGCGCACCCGTGCCCGTCGTCCTCGACGCCGACGCGCTGACCCTGCTCGGCGACACCCGGATGCGCGACTGGCTGCGCCAGCGCGACGCGCCGACCGTCGTCACGCCGCACGACGGGGAGTTCCAGCGCCTCTCCGGCGGCGCGCCCGGCGACGACCGGATCGCCGCCGCAACCACCCTCGCCGCCCGCATGGACGCCGTGGTGCTGCTCAAGGGCGACCGCACCATCGTCGCCACGCCCGACGGCCGGGTCTTCGTCAACCCGACCGGCACCGCGGCCCTGGCCACCGGCGGCACCGGCGACGTCCTCGCCGGCCTGCTCGGCTCCCTGCTCGCCGGCGGCCTGCCGGCCGAGCACGCGGCCGTCGCCGCCGCCTACGCGCACGGCCTCGCCGGCCGCCTCGCCGCCGAGGGCGGCCCCGTCACCTCCGCCGACGTGGCCTCCCACCTGCGCGAAGCAGTCGCGATCTTAACTCGCGGGTAACGACCGTTTAGGCTTTGTGCATGGGCAGTGAGGTGGTCAAGAACGGCAACCGGAAGCGAACGGCCGGCATCGTCGGCGCGATCGTGGGTCTGGCGGCGGCGGGCGTCGCCGCCGGGGTGGCCACCGAGCGGTACATCGTGCGGCGCTCCAAGAACGCCGACGACCCCTACGCCGACGAGGAGTTCGGCGTCTGGGACACCGACGAGGAGCTCACCGTCACCACCGACGACGGCATCGACCTGCACGTGGAGGTCGTCGACGGCCCGGTCGGCGACGATCGCCCCACGCTGGTCTTCGTGCACGGCTTCTGCCTGGACATGGGCACGTTCCACTTCCAGCGCAAGTACTTCGAGGGCAAGTACCGCATGGTCTTCTACGACCAGCCCGGCCACGGCCGCTCGGGCCGCCTGTCCAAGGGCGAGTACAGCCTGGACGCCCTCGGCGCAGGCCTGCGTGCCGTCCTGCAGGCCACGACGCCGACCGGCCCGATCGTGCTCGTCGGCCACTCGATGGGCGGCATGACGATCATGGCGCTGGCCGAGCAGGTGCCCGAGCTGTTCGAGTCCCGCGTCCGAGCCGCCGTGCTCATCTCCACCTCCGCGGGCAAGCTCGACCAGGTCACCTTCGGCTTCCCGGAGGTCGTCGCCCGCTTCCGCCGCCCGCTGATGCCCGTCCTCGGCTTCGCCGGCCCGATCAGCTCCGCCGTCATCGACCGCGCCCGCCGCGCCTCGACCGACCTGGCCTGGCTGCTCACCCGCCGCTACGGGTTCGGCACGGCGCGTCCCAGCCCCGCCCTGGTGTCGTACGTCGAGAAGATGAACTCCACCACGTCGACCGAGGTGATCGCGCGGTACCTGCGCACGCTCTACACGCACGCCCGGCTGCTCGTCCTCGGCCCGCTGCGCGACGTGCCCGTCCTGCTCGTCTGCGGCGACAAGGACGTGTTGACGCCGCTGGCGCACACGTACGAGATAACGTCTGTCCTGCCCGAGGCGGAGCTGGTGGTGATCGCCGACGGCGGCCACGTCGTGCTGCTCGAGCACGCCGACGAGGTCGACGACGCGATGGACACGTTCCTCACGAAGGTGCTGCAGTGACGAGAATCCTGGCGACGGTCGAGCAGACGCGCGATTTCGGCATGGCGCTCGCGTCCGTGCTGCGCGCCGGCGACCTGGTCGTGCTGACCGGCCCGCTCGGCGCCGGCAAGACCGCCCTGGCGCAGGGCGTCGGCGCCGGTCTGCACGTGACCGGCAATGTGACGTCCCCCACGTTCGTGATCGCCCGGGTGCACCGGCCCGACGCGAACCGGGGCGGGACACTGCCGATGGTGCACGTCGACGCGTACCGCCTCGGCAACGTCCGGGACCCGATGGGGGAGGTCGACGCCCTGGACCTGGACGCGACGCTCGAGGACTCGGTCACGCTCGTGGAGTGGGGCGAGGGGCTGGTCGAGCAGCTCAGCGACGCGCACCTGGAGGTCCGTCTGGATCGCCGTGACGACGACTCGCGGGTGGTCGCCCTGATCCCGCGCGGCGGCGACTGGCCGACTCGCGCGGCCTCGCTGACGGCGTAGGCGGTTTTTGCCGACAAGTCGGGCGCTGGCGCGCCACGACTTGTCGGATTTATACCCCGACAGGCGATAGATCGTGGCGTTCTCGCGCGCGTCAGGCGGCCTGCAGGACCTCCCAGACGTCCACCCAGGTGCCCTCGTCGTCCGTACCGCGCGCCAGCAGGTGCCGGCCCTCGTGACAGAACGCGGTGCTCACCGGCCGCCCCGGCGCGAGGTCGGCGCGGAACACCTCGGCCTCCGTCTCCAGGTCCCGCACCGACAGGGTGCCGTCCAGCGCCGCCGCGCGCAGCCGGCCGTCCGGGCTCTCCATCTGCGGCGCGAAGGCGTCCGCGCGGCTCGTCTCGGCGTACCCGGTGAACCGCTTCGGCAGGTCCTCGCCCACGACGCGGTCGAGGCGGGCGCCAGTGGCCAGGTCCCACACGGTGGCGACGTCGCGGCGATAGCGGCCGACGCTCGCCGCGCCCTCGCCGGTGGTGACGAGGCGCCATTCGGATTCGTTCAGCAGTACCGCATCCGGTTTGTGAACGTCGGAGAAGCTCGCCACCATCCGGCCGGCCAGCACGTCCCACACCGAGAAGTGGCCGTCGGCGTCCCAGGTGACGAGGGCCAGCCGGCGGCCGGGGCCGAGCGCGACCTGCGCGTGCTGCGTGCGGCCGGCGCCGCGGCCCGGGCGCAGCTCGGTCACCAGGGCGCCGGTGTCGATGGCGCGCACCTTGACGTACTCGCCGGTGCGCGAGCACTCGATCAGTGCCCGCCGGTCGGGCGTGAGCAGCCAGGCGCCGGCCACGCGCAGGTGGTGCCGCTTGGCCAGCTGGAACCGCTCGGCGCTCGCCGGTTCGAGGCGCGCGTGCGCGGCCACCGCGCCGGAGGCGACCATGCCGCCGGCGGCGACGCGCTGCTCGAGCAGGACGCCGTCGGTGCGCCCCGCCGTGAGGTCGAACACCTGGTCGTCGGCGATGCGCACCTGCGCGAGGGCGGCGCCCCGGGCGTACCCCTCGCCCTCCTTCACCAGCCACCGCACCAGCCGCCCGCGCCCGCCCGGGATCGTCCACGACAGCGGCTCGACGCGCCACGACGGCGGGTCCGCGGGCACGCCGCGCTCGGCACGGGCGCGCGCCCAGGCGGCGGCGCCGCGCAGCACGGCGAGCTCCGGATCGGCGGGGCGGGTCACCGGCCGGCCGAGGCCGTTGTGCAGCACCGGCCCGACCCCGGGCAGCCGCGCGGCGCCGCCGACCATGAGCACCGCCATGATGTCGGCCGGCACGAGCCCCGCCCGCGCGATGACCGCACGGCAGCTGGCGATCAGCCAGCGCGTCGCCGGCTCCGTGAGCTGGTCGAGCATGCGGCGGTCCAAGCGGTACGCCGGGACGCCCGACTCCACCTCCTCCGCCGCCTCGGGTGCGTCGGCCAGCCGGTGCTTGAGCCGCCGCGCGATGTCCAGGGCGTGCAGGTTGGCGCGCACGCTCGTGTCGCCGCCGGCCGAGAACGCCGGCTCCACCCACTCGGCGAGCGTCGCCCGGAGGTCCGCGGCGAGCATCACGTCGATGTCGCGGCCGCTGCCGGAGCCTTCATGACTCAGCGGTACCGCACGACCCTGCTCCACCCGGGCCACCGTCGCCGTCCACGTCGCGCCGAGGTCGCACACGAGCACGTGGCCGCCCTCGGGGGCCTCGAGCATCGTCATCGGGTCGAGCACCGCGGCCGTCGCGTCGCAGACGAGCTCGGCATCGGGGAAGCCGGTCATGGCCGCGGCGGCGACCAGGCTTTCGCGGCGGGGATCATGGGTTCGGTACCCCACGGGCGCGCTCAGCACCAACCGCCCGACGCTCCCGTACAGCCGGCGCGCCTCGTCGACGACCGCCTCCAGCGCCGTGCCGACCAGCTCCACCCCGTTGACCAGCTGGTCGCCGAGCCAGATCGGCGCGTTGGCGTCGATCGCGCGGCGCACGCCGTCGACGTACTGCCGCGGATGCTGGTCCCTGGCCTGCTCGGCGGGGACGCCGACGGTCAGCTGCCCGCGCCCGGCGCCGGCGACGAGCGTGGCACCGCCCGGCCAGCGCTGGGCCCCGGTGACGGGCTCGCGGACCGGGAGCAGCTGGTCGGGTAGTACGACGGCGGCGGACAGGGCCCACGACCCGATGTCCACGACCAGGATCGGTTCGGTCACAGCGGCTCTCCCGGCGTCGATAGCCGCCGATGCTAGGGCCCGCTCGTTGCGGTCGCGTTAAATGGTCGCGGTTGCGACGTCGCAACACCGATTTGACCAGCACCGTTTGCCTGCGCGCCGCCTTTGCGGCCTTGACGTCGCCTTTGGGCCCTGGACGCCACTTTTGCGCCTTCGACGCCGCTTCTGTGCTCTCGACGGCGCCTTTGTGCTCTCGACGGTGCTTTGGTGCTCTCGACGGCGCCTTTGTGCTCTCGACGGCGCCTTTGTGTGCTCGACGGTGCTTTTGTGTGTTCGGCGCCGCGGCGTCAAAGAAGTGTCAGACCCCTCCTCTAGAGTTGGGACCGTGCTGGTGATGGTGGTGGACTCGGCGACGGCGGCGGTGACCGCGGCGCTCGCGCGGGTCGGTGACGACGACGTGACCCTGCTCGCGGAGCGCGTGACCGTCGACGCCCGCGGCGCCGGCGAGCTGCTGGCACCCCAGATCACCGCCGCGCTGGCCGACGGCGGCGCGACCATCGGCGACCTGACGGCGATCGTGGCGGGCGTCGGACCCGGCCCCTTCACCGGCCTGCGCGCCGGCCTGGTCACCGCCGCGGCGATGGGCCACGCCCTGGCGCTACCGGTCTACGGCGTCTGCACCCTCGACGCGATCGGCCTGCACCTGCCGGGCCGCGCCCTGGTCGCGACCGACGCCCGCCGCAAGGAGATCTACTGGGCCGTCTATCAGGACGGCACCCGCCTGGCCGGCCCCGACGTGGCGAGCCCCGCGGACGTCGCACTCGACGGCATCGAGCGCGCGGCCGGCGACGGCGCCGAGAAGTACGCAGACGTGCTCGCCCTGCCCGTCGAGGGCCCGCGCTACCCGTCCGCACTGGCACTGGCCGAGCTTGCCGCCGACCGCGTGCGCGCCAAGGCCCCGGGCGAGACGCTCACGCCGCTCTACCTGCGCCGGCCCGACGCGGTCCTGCCCGGCGAGCGGAAACCGGCACTGCAATGAGCATCGACCTGGCCGAGCTGCGGTGGTTCCACATCGAGGAGCTGCTGCCGATCGAGGACGAGCTCTTCGGCGAGGAGCGCTGGTCGGCCGGCATGTTCTGGAACGAGCTCGCCAACGGCCACCACTACCTCATCGCCGTCGACCGCGACACCGAGCCGTCGTCTCCCGGCGCGCGGCCTTCCTCTCCTCGCGGTCCGTCGCCCGTCGCCGGGCCTGCGAGCGGCTCGACCCTGGGGTCGCGATCCGCGGCGATCGGTTCGGTCGACAGCGCTTCGGTCGAGAGCACTTCAGTCGGCAGCGCCTCAGTCGAGAGCGGTTCGGTCGGCGGCGGTTCGGTCGGCAGCGGTTCGGGCGACGGCGGTTCGGGTCCGGCCGTTGGGGAGCACGGTGCCGAGCCGGGCGCGGGCGGGCGCCGCGGGCGGATCGTCGGGTATGCCGGGCTGGCCGTGTCGCCGCCGGACGAGGCGTGGGTGCAGAACATCGGCGTGCGCGGCGACGCACAGCGGCGCGGCATCGGGCGGCGGCTGCTGGAGGCGCTGCTCGACGAGGCCGCCCGGCGCGGGGCGCGGCAGGTCCTGCTCGAGGTCGCCGTCGACAACGCGCCGGCGCAGAAGCTTTATGCGCAGTACGGGTTCGAGGCCGTCGGCATCCGCCGCGGCTACTACCAGCCCAGCAACACGGATGCACTGGTGATGATGCGTGAGCAACAAGACTGAACCGCTGGTCCTCGGGATCGAGACGTCGTGCGACGAGACCGGCGTCGGCATCGTGCGGGGGCACACGCTGCTCGCGGACGAGATCGCGTCGAGCGTCGACGAGCACGCGCGGTTCGGGGGCGTGGTGCCGGAGGTGGCCAGCCGGGCGCACTTCGAGGCGATGGTCCCGACGATGCAGCGGGCGCTGGACAAGGCGGGCGTGACGCTGGCCGACGTGGACGCCATCGCGGTCACGGCCGGTCCGGGGCTGGCGGGCGCGCTGCTGGTCGGCGTCGCCGCGGCCAAGGCCTACGCGGTGGCCGCGGGCAAGCCGATCTACGGCGTCAACCACCTGGCCGCGCACGTGGCGGTCGACACGCTCGAGCACGGCGCGCTGCCGGAGCCGGCGATCGCGCTGCTCGTCTCCGGCGGGCACTCCTCGCTGCTGCGGGTCGACGACCTGGCCGGCGGGGTCGTGCCGCTCGGCGCGACGATCGACGACGCCGCCGGCGAGGCGTTCGACAAGGTGGCGCGGCTGCTCGGGCTGCCGTTCCCGGGCGGGCCCCCGATCGACAAGGCGGCGCGCGAGGGCGGGGCGGGCATCCCGTTCCCGCGCGGGCTCACCGCGCCGCGCGACCTCGCCGAGCACCGGTTCGACTTCTCGTTCTCCGGCCTGAAGACCGCCGTGGCGCGGTGGGTCGAGGCGCGGCAGCGGGCCGGTGAGCCGGTGCCGGTCGCGGACGTGGCGGCGAGCTTCCAGGAGGCGGTGTGCGACGTGCTGACGGCGAAGGCGGTCGACGCCTGCCGTGAGCACGGCGTGGAGACCCTCGTCATCGGCGGCGGCGTCGCGGCCAACTCGCGCATCCGGTCGATGGCCCAGGAGCGCTGCGACAAGCACGGCATCACGCTGCGCGTGCCGCGCCCCAAGCTCTGCACCGACAACGGCGCGATGGTGGCCGCGCTGGGCTCGCACCTGGTCGCCTCCGGTGCGGCGCCGGGCTCGCTCGGCCTGCCGTCGGACTCTGCGATGCCCATCACACTCGTCACGGCCTGACCGACAACCCGCCGCGTCGGCGCACGCCGGCCGCCGCGGCCACACAAGCACGTTCCGGCCCGTCCCGGCCCGCCGGCGGCAGCCCGATCGGGCCGGCCCAAACCCGGACCTGGAGCCGGCCCCAGGTTGGGCAGCCCCGGGTTGGGCAGCCTCGGGTCAGCCCGACCGGGCCGGCCCAATCCGGGGTCGGCCGGTCCTCGGTTCTCGTTTCCCCTGTCCGCCCGGGCAGGAGCCGGAGCCGCCGCGGCGGCCGTCTGACCATCGTCGTTGTGGGAGGTGGGTATGGGAGTAGAGTCCAGCGCCGTGATCGTGCGCATGTGGGAGGTCAGGGCGCACCCGGAGTCGTTCGGGGAGCTGTTGTCCTGGGTTTGCGAGGCCATGCTGCCCAAGGTCGAGGTGCACCCCATGCACATGAGCAGCGAGGTGTACTCGTCGACGGACCAGCGACTCGTCGTCGTGTCCAAGTGGCGAGGTAGCACGCCCGAAGGGTTTGCCGAACCGCCGTCGCACCTCGTGGCTCGCAAGCCGCAGTTCTGGGACTTCACAGAGGTCGACCGCTGAGCGCGCGGAAAAATGTAAGGCGATCGGGGCGGGGCAGCGGTTACGGTGCACTACCGTGCGCAGACTGCCCCTCGCCGAGCCGCTGGAGCCCGACAGTCGTTCCGCGGCGAGGTACCTGCTCTGGCTCGCGCGCAGCCAGCTCTCGCTGATCGCCGGGGGCGTCTGCTTCGGCGTCATGTGGATGGTCAGCCAGGCGCTCGTGCCGGCGGCGATCGGGGCCGGCGTCGACGCGCTCGCACACCACGACCGGCGGCGGCTCCTGCTCGCGGCGCTGGGGGTGCTCGGGCTCGGTGCCGTCACCGCGGTCAGCGGGACGATGCGCCACCGGTTCGCGGTGACGAACTTCCTCAACGCCGGGTTCCGCACCATGCAGGTCACCGTCCGGCAGGCCGCGCGGCTCGGCGCGGCGCTGGAGAAGCGCGTGGCCACGGGCGAGGTCGTGAGCATCGGCACGACGGACTTCGACACCATCGGGTACTCGATGGACATCACCGCCCGCGGCAGCGGCGCGCTCGTCGCGGTCGTGGTCGTCTCCGCGCTGCTGCTGCGCGTGTCGGTGCCGCTCGGGCTGGTCGTCGTGCTGGGCGTGCCGGTGCTCGTCGCCGTGGTCGGGCTCCTGCTGCGACCGCTGCACCACCGGCGCCGCCACCAGCGCGACCTCGCCGGGCAGCTCGCCAGCCGCGCCGCCGACATCGTGTCGGGGCTGCGGGTGCTGCGCGGGGTCGGCGGGGAGGCGGTGTTCTCCGCGCGGTACCGCGCCGAGTCGCAGCGGGTCCGCTTCGCCGGCGTGCGGGTCGCGCGCGTCGAGTCGATGCTCGAGGCCGCGCAGATGCTGCTGCCCGGGTGCTTCGTCGCGCTCGTCACCTGGCTCGGCGCGCGGTTCGCGGTCGCCGGGCGGATCACGCCGGGCGAGCTGGTCGCCTTCTACGCGTACGCGGCGTTCCTGATCTCGCCCCTGCGCACCCTGACCGAGTTCGCCGACAAGGTGACCCGCGGCCTGGTGAGCGCGCAGCGGGTGGTCGACGTGCTGCGGATCGAGCCCGATTTTCAAGAGCCGCCGGATTCGGTACCCCTGCAGCCCGGCGACCTCGACGACCCCGACTCGGGCCTGCTCGTCGAGGCGGGCACGTTCATGGCGGTCGCGGCCGTCCGGCCCGAGGACGCGGCGGGCATCGCCGACCGGATAGCGCTCCTGGCGCGGGGGTCGCAGGCGCGGCTGCATGGGGTACCACTGCGGAAAATGCCACTCGCGGACGTGCGGCGGCACATTGTGCTGGCCGACAACGACGGGCAGCTGTTCCGCGGCCCGCTGCGCGAGGAGCTCGGCAACGGCGCGACCCTGGACGCCGCGGCGGCGCGCGACATCGTCGAGGCACTCCCCGACGGGCTCGACACCGAGATCGCCGAGCGCGGCCGGGACTTCTCGGGCGGGCAGCAACAGCGGCTGCGGCTGGCGCGGGCGCTCGCGCTCGACCCGCCCGTGCTAGTGCTCGTCGAGCCGACCAGCGCCGTGGACGCGCACACCGAGGCGCGCATCGCCGAACGCCTGCCCGCCGCGCGCGCCGGCCGCACGACCGTGGTCTGCACGACCAGCCCGCTGCTGCTCGACCGCGCCGACATCGTCGCGTTCGTCGACGACTCCGGCCGGGTCGCCGCGGCCGGGCCGCATCGGGCTTTGCTGGACGACTGCCCGGCGTACGCCGCGACCGTGACCCGCGGGGAGGACTGATGCTGCCGATCGCCGGACGCGCAGAGGTGCGGGCCTACCTGCGCGGCCTGTTCGTCGCGTACCCCGGCCGCCTCGCCGGCGTCCTCACACTGCACCTGGTCGCCGCGGCCGCCGGCCTGGCCGCGCCCCCGCTGCTCGGCACGCTGGTCGAGCGCGTTGCCGCCGGCACCACGACGTGGACGGTCGACCGGATCGCCCTGGCCATCGCCGGTTTCGTGATCGCGCAGGCGGTGCTGGTGCGGTACGCCCGCCTGGCCGCCTCGAAGCTGGCCGAGCTGGTCCTGGCCCGCCTGCGCGAGGAGTTCGTCGAGGGCGTCCTCGCCATCCCGCTGTCCACAGTGGAGCGCGCCGGCACGGGCGACCTGCTCAGCCGCGCCTCGCGCGACGTCGCCCAGACGTCGCACTCGGTCGAGGCCGCGCTGCCGGCGATCGTGGTCGGCGTGCTGCAGATGCTGCTCACGATCGGCGCGATCGCCCTGGTCGCCCCGCTCCTGCTGCTGCCGGCCCTGGTCGCGGTCCCAGCTTTGTACTACGGCTCACGCTGGTACTTCCGCCGCGCCCCGGGCGGCTACCTGCGCGAGAGCGCCGCGTTCGCCCAGATGGCCGACGGCCTGGCCGAAACGGTGGAGGGCGCCCGCACGGTGGAGACTCTGGGCCGCCAGTCACAGCGAATCGAGCGCACGCAGGCCCAGCTGACGGGCTTGTACGCCGCCGCGCGCTACACCTTGTCCCTGCGCACGGTCTGGTTCCCCGTGACCGAGTTCGCCTACGCCTTGCCGGCCGCGGTGACGTTGGTAGCCGGCGGCTGGTTCGTGACCCAGGGCTGGTCAACGGTGGGCCAGGTAACGGCGGCGGTCCTCTACCTGGTGGCGATCATCGACCCGCTGGACCGCATTTTGTCCTACTTCGACGAGATGCAGCTCGGCCTGGCGTCTTTCGCCCGCTTGGTCGGCGTACGTTCGGCGACGGCCCCGCCGGTGATGTCGGGCCCAAAGCCGGTCGACGACCGCCTGGTCGCCAAGGACGTCCGCTACTCCTATGTGGACGGCCGCGACGTGCTGCACGGCATCGACCTGGCGATCCGCCCCGGCGAGCGCCTGGCCATGGTCGGCCCGTCGGGCGCCGGCAAGTCCACGCTGGGCCGCCTATTGGCCGGCATCCACGCCCCACGCGCCGGCTCGATCGAGCTGGGCACGGTCCCCTTGTCCGAGCTCCCGCTGGACGACCTGCGCCGCCACGTGGCGCTGGTGACGCAGGAGCACCACGTCTTCATCGGCACTCTGCGCGAGAACCTGACGCTGGCGAGGGCCGACGCGACCGACGAGCAGCTGTTCACCGCCCTGGCCACCGTCGACGCCCTCGACTGGGCGATGGCGCTCGGCCTGGGCGCCACCGACCTGTCGCTCACCCCCGCCCAGGCCCAGCAGCTGGCCCTGGCCCGCCTGGTCCTGGCCGACCCGCACACCCTGGTCCTGGACGAGGCGACGTCCCTGATCGACCCGCGCGCGGCCCGGCACCTGGAGCGCTCGCTGGCCGGCGCGCTGGAGGGCCGCACCGTCGTCGCGATCGCCCACCGCCTCTTCTCCGCACACGACGCCGACCGGGTCGCGGTCGTCGAGGACGGCCGGATCACCGAGCTCGGCAGCCACGACGAGCTGGTCGAGGCGGGCGGCGCGTACGCGGCGCTCTGGCGAAGCTGGCACGGCCGCTAACAGCTGTTGCTGTGTCAGTCGCTCGCTGCGCTCGCCCGGGGGAGCTTCGCTCCACCCGAACCCCCTACCTCCATTGGCGCGCCCCGACGACGAGCACCGGGTTGCCGCGATCAACGAATGGCTCTTACCCCACCCCACCTACGAACCACGCCTTAGGCCCACGAGCGCGCGCCCGTGAAGCGAGCACACCGCCGCGGAACCACGCGAGGCCGGAACCACGCGAGGCTGAAACCCCGCTAGGCCGGTCCCGCGGAGCGAGCCTGCCGCCGCCGGACCCCGCGAGTCCGCGCCCGCGAACGGCGCTCGGCGAAGTCGGCGAATGAGGCGTGGTGTCGATGCGTGCCAGAGTCGCTGGCGTAGGTCGGACACGGCTCCAGGTCGGCGGGTGGTGCTCCGCTTTCTCAAGGTCCACCTTAGCATGCGCCAAAAAGGTGGATCTTGGCTCAACGCCGGACCGTAATCGACGCAGCACGCAAAGCTAATGGAAGAGCGTGTATGCGGTGCCGATCAATGCGACCGCGACGATTGCCAGCGCGAACGTCAGCAGCAACGCGCGGCCGTCGTGTGGCTCGGAGGGGGGTGGGGTGGACGGCGAAGGGGACAGTGCGGGCAGGTCGACGACCGCGGCGCGCAGGTCGTCGAGGGTCTTCGCCGCGTACACCGTGCCCACGCGGTCGGAGAACTCGTCCAGCGTCAGGCGGCCCGCCTCGGTGTGGCGTTGGAGCACACCGATGACGCGCTTGCGGTCCTCGTCCGATGCCCGCACGTCGCTATCGTTTCAGTGCGTCGCGATCGGCGCCAGGGTGGCGCCGGTGACCTGGACCAGGTCCGTCGGGGACAGTTCGATCTGCAGGCCGCGGCGGCCGCCCGAGACGTACATCGTGGCCAACGCCTCCGCCGAAGCGTCGATGACGATCGGGAGTCGCGAGCGCTGGCCGACCGGGGAGATGCCGCCGGTGACGTAGCCCGTGGCGCGCTCCGCGGCCGCCGGCTCGGCCATCGCGGCGCGCTTGCCGCCCACCGCTGCGGCCAGGGCCTTCAGGTCCAGGGACGACGAGACCGGCACGACGCCGACCGTGAGCTGGCCGTCGACCGTCGTCACCAACGTCTTGAACAGGCGCGAAGGCTCCACACCCAGCGCGGCCGCGGCGGCCTCGCCGTAGGAGGCGGCGCGCGGGTCGACCTCGTAGGTATGGGGTGTGAACGCGATCTTCTGGCGCGTCAGCAGTGCGGTCGCCGGGGTGCCCTTGCTCGCCACTGGCCCACAATAGCGACATGCAGATCGGTGCCGTCCAGTTGTACCTCGGCCACGGCCACCTGTTCCTCGGCGCGTCGAACGCCGTCGACCTGGCGGTGTTCGACGGCGACGGTGCGGTCACGGCGACCGAGCACCATGTGCGCATCGCCGCGCGGCCGCAGACCGGGCCGGTGCGGGTGCGGCTGTGGCAAGGTGCGGGGCCGCGGGTCGGGCGGCTGGTGTTCGACGGGAACCTCAAGCTGCCCGATGCCAGGTTCTGCATCGAGGAAGGGACCGGGGCCTCCCGCTACGCCGTCAAGGTGACCAGCTACAGCCCGCGCGTGCTGATCGCGGTCGACGACCCGGGGCACGCCTCGCGGGTGGACGTGGTGCTGGAGCCGGAGTTCGTGCCGCGCAGCGCGCAGGTGTGGACGGCGGGGGAGCCGCCGTTTCCGAAGCTCACGGTGTCGCCGACGGCGCCGCGGCACCGGGCCGACGCGTTCGCCGATGCGCTCGCGGGGCACGACTTTCCGCGCCGGCGGCTGGCCGCGGCGCTGATGGTGGTGTCCGAGGAGCGGCGGCAGCGCAACTCCGAGCAGAGCGTCGCGTTCTACGTCAACGACATCGTCGAGTGGCTGCGCTGGCTCAACGACCGCCTGACGTACGAGATGTGCCGCGACACCGGGCGCCAGCTGCTCGGGCAACTCGGGCTGCGCACGCCGGACCTGCTGGCCGAGGACGTGCTCAACGACCTGCAGCGGCGGCTCGGGCACCCGTTGATCTGAGCAGCAGCGCGGCGGGCTCGCCGGCGATGCGGGTCAGGGCCAGCACGGCGTCGCGGGAGCCCTCGAGGCGCAGCTGGCGGCGCAGGTCCTCGACGTCGTGCGCGGAGCCGCGCTTGAGGATCTGCAGGGAGCCGACGTCGAGGGCGCGCAGGGCGGCGCGCAGCTTCTTCAGTGCGATCGGCAGGCGCTCCTCGATCGCGTAGCAGCGGGCGAACGGGGTGGCGCGTGCCACGTCGGCCGTGACGTACGCGATCGTCTCGTCCAGCAGCCGGCCGTCGAGGGACTCGGCGAGCTCCGCGACCAGGTGGGCGCGCACGACGGCGCCGTCGGGGTCGTAGAGATACCCGCCGAGCGGGCCGGCCGGGGCGCGCTCCGCGCCGGTGCCGGTGAGCTCGTGCGCCTCGTCGCCGCGCAGGACGGTCGCCCGGCGCGGTGCCGCCGCGAGCGGACCACACCAGGCCGCCGCCTCGACAACGTCGCCGTCCACGGACACCCACTCACCCTCGGCCCCGGCGGGGAGCAGGTCGTGGTCGATTCCCGGGGCGAGTTTCAAAGCCGCCAGTGGTACCCGCTGAGCCAGCCCGGCCACGAACTCCCACGGCGGCGAGTACGCGCGCGGGTCGAACACCCGCCGCCCGCCCGACGTGCGGCGGGCCGGGTCGCAGAACACGGCGTCCACGGCGTCGAGCGGGACCTCGGTGGCGTCGCGGGCCTCCAGGTGTACCGAATCCGCCAGATGCAGCGCTCGGACGTTGGCCTCCGCCACGGCGGCGGTGGCGGGGGATGCGTCGACGGCCAGGACCTGCAGTCCCGCCCGGGCGAACGCGATGGTGTCGGCGCCGATGCCGCAGCCGAGGTCGGCGATCCGGCGGGCGCCCGCGGCGGCCATGCGCTCGGCCCGGCGCCGGGCGACCGGGGCGCGGGTGGCCTGCTCGAGGCCGGCACGGGTGAAGAGCATGACGGCGGCGTCCGGGCCGAACTTGGCGGTGGCCCGGCGGCGCAGGGCCACCTGGGTCAGCGCCGCCGCGGCCAGTGCCGGTGCGAACCCGCGGGCGCGCAGCGCGGAGGCGGCGGCGAGCGGGTCGCCGTCGGGCAGGTCGGTGGCCGCGGCGAGGGCGGCTCGGCCGGCCTCGGTGTCCAGTGCCAGCACGTCGTCGAACTCCACCCGCTGATTATCCGGCGGGGATCACTGGGTGATTTCGCGGCGTGTCTGGCACTCTAGTTGACGGAGTGCTAGCCGTCGACATAACCTCCGATTAGCACTCTCGTGTCGAGGGTGCCAGTAAACCCGGCCGGGGCCGGCACCCGCGACGACGGCTTCACCGGGCACTCGATTAACAAGCTCGATACCCTTGGAGGGTATGCCCGTGACTACCGCGACGCAGGTTGCGATCAAGCCACTCGAGGACCGCATCCTGGTCCAGGCCAACGAGGCTGAGACGACCACCGCCTCGGGCATCGTCATTCCGGACACCGCGAAGGAGAAGCCCCAGGAGGGCACCGTCATCGCGGTCGGCCCGGGTCGCATCGACGACAAGGGCAACCGGGTGCCGATCGACGTCAAGGTCGGCGACACCGTCATCTACTCGAAGTACGGCGGCACCGAGGTCAAGTACGCCGGCGCTGAGTACCTGGTGCTCTCCGCCCGCGACGTGCTGGCCGTCATCGAGAAGTGATCAAGTCCAAATAAGCAGTGGCCACCGCCCCGGACCCGTGCGTAGGCGCGAGGCAGCCGGGGCGGTGTCGCTTTGAAGGGAATCCATAGCATGGCGAAGATCCTGAGCTTCTCCGACGAGGCGCGCCACCTGCTGGAGCACGGCGTCAACCGCCTGGCCGACACGGTCAAGGTCACGCTCGGCCCCCGGGGACGCAATGTCGTCCTGGACAAGAAGTTCGGTGCGCCCACCATCACCAACGACGGCGTGACGATCGCCAAGGAGATCGAGCTCGCCAACCCGTACGAGAACCTCGGCGCGCAGCTGGTCAAGGAGGTCGCCACCAAGACCAACGACGTGGCCGGTGACGGCACCACCACGGCGACGGTCCTGGCACAGGCGCTCGTCCGCGAGGGCCTGCGCAACGTGACCGCCGGCACCAACCCGGCCGGGCTCAAGCGCGGCATCGACCAGGCTGCGGCCGCGGTCGTGCAGGCGCTCAAGGACAAGGCCACCCCGGTCGCGAGCCACACCGAGATCGCCCAGGTCGCCACCATCTCCGCGCAGGACGCCACCATCGGCGACCTGATCGCCTCGGCGATGGAGCGGGTCGGCCGCGACGGCGTCATCACGGTCGAGGAGGGCTCGACCCTCACGACCGAGCTCGAGGTCACCGAGGGCATGCAGTTCGACAAGGGCTTCATCTCCCCGCACTTCGTCACCGACGGCGAGGCGCAGGAGGCGGTCCTCGAGGACGCGTACGTCCTCATCACCACCCAGAAGATCTCCGCCATCGAGGAGCTGCTGCCCCTCCTGGAGAAGATCGTCCAGAACAGCAAGCCGCTGCTGATCATCGCCGAGGACGTCGAGGGCCAGGCCCTGTCGACCCTCGTCGTGAACGCCATCCGCAAGACCTTCAAGGTCGTCGCGGTCAAGGCGCCCGGCTTCGGCGACCGCCGCAAGGCGATGCTGCAGGACATCTCGATCCTGACCGGCGCCGAGCTGGTCGCGCCGGAGCTCGGGTACAAGCTCGAGGGCGTCGGCCTGGAGCAGCTGGGCACCGCCCGCCGCGTCGTGGTCACCAAGGACCTGACCACGATCGTCGACGGCGGCGGCGACCGCTCCGAGGTCACCGCGCGCGTCGAGCAGCTGCGCAAGGAGATCGAGGCCTCCGACTCCGACTGGGACAAGGAGAAGCTCAACGAGCGGGTCGCCAAGCTCGCGGGCGGCGTCGCGGTCATCAAGGCCGGCGCCGCGACCGAGGTCGAGATGAAGGAGCGCAAGCACCGCATCGAGGACGCGATCTCCGCGACGAAGGCCGCGGTCCAGGAGGGCATCGTCCCCGGCGGCGGCGCCGCACTGGCCCAGATCCTCTCGGTCCTGGACGGCGACCTCGGCCTCACCGGCGACGAGAAGGTCGGCGTCTCCATCGTGCGCAAGGCCCTGGTCGAGCCGCTGCGGTGGATCGCTCAGAACGCAGGCTTCGACGGGTACGTCGTGGTCGGCAAGGTCTCGGCGCTCGACTTCGGCCACGGCCTGGACGCCGCCACCGGTGAGTACGTCGACCTGGTGAAGTCCGGCATCGTCGACCCGGTGAAGGTGACGCACAGCGCGGTCGCCAACGCCGCGTCGATCGCCGGCCTGCTGCTCACCACGGAGAGCCTGATCGTCGACAAGCCAGCCGCCCCGGAGCCCGCCGCCGGCGGTCACGGCCACGGCCACGGTCACTCGCACGGCCCGGGCTTCTGACCGGTTGCTTTTCCGCGGGCCCCGAGCACTCTCGCTCGGGGCCCGTTCATTTTCCCGACAAGTCGGGCGCTCCGCGCCACGACTTGCCGGATTTATACCTCGTCGGGGGAAAATTCGGCCGCGATCGGTGCCTGGGAGAAACATTAGGGACCTATTACCGGGCTTGGTGGCGCCGGGATGATCGCCGCATGCTGGGGGCGTGCAGACTCGTAGGTTCGGTGCGCTCGCAGTACTGACCGCCGCAGGCGTCGCGCTCGGTGTTGCCGAGATCGTCGCCATCCTCACCGGCGCGAGCACGTCTCCGCTGGTCAGCGTCGGTGGTGTGGTCATCGACAACGTGCCGGCGGGCGTCAAGGAATTCGCGGTCCAGGTCTTCTACACCTACGACAAGCTCGCCCTCAGCGTCGGGACCGTCGTCCTGCTCGCCGTGTTCGCCGCGATCATCGGCGTGCTCGCCGCGAAACGGCCATATATCGGATATATCGGAATCGGCGTCTTCGCGCTCGTCGGGATCGTCGCCGCGCTCAGCCGGCACAACGCGCCCTGGTACGCGTTCGTGCCCACGCTCGTCGGGGCGGCTGCCGGCGCGGGGGTGCTGCGCTGGCTGTCCACGCACGAAGCCGGCGACAACGCCGACCCCGAGCAGCGGCGCTGGTTCCTGCGCGCCGCCGGGTACACGCTGCTCGGCGCCGCCGTCGCCGGGTTTGCCAGCCGCTGGTGGTCCACCCGGCGCAGCGTCGAGGCCGACCGGGCCACGATCACGCTGCCCAGCGTGCCGCCCAACACCGTCGCGCCGCTGCCGCCCGAGGCCGACGCCAACCTGCCCGACCTCGCGCCGTTCGTGACCCCGAACAAGGACTTCTACCTGATCGACACCGCCCTGGTGGTACCGCAGCTGACGAGCGAGGACTGGCAGCTGCGCATCCACGGCCGCGTCGAGAAGGAGATCACCATCAGCTACCAGGAGCTTCTGCGGCGGCCGATGATCGAGCGGTACATCACGCTCGCCTGCGTCTCGAACGAGGTGGGCGGCGGGCTCATCGGCAACGCCAAGTGGCAGGGCGTCAGGGTCGCCGACCTGCTCGCCGAGGCGCGGCCCAAGGATGGCGCCGACCAGGTCGTGAGCCGCTCGATCGACGGGTTCACGGCGGGCACCCCGACGGCGGTGCTCACCGACGGCCGGGACGCCATGCTCGCCATTGCCATGAACGGCGAGCCGCTGCCGATCGAGCACGGTTTTCCGGTGCGGATGGTGGTGCCGGGATTGTACGGATACGTATCCGCGACAAAATGGCTCGTCGAACTCGAACTATCCTCGTTCGCCGATTTCGACGCATATTGGATCAAGCGCGGCTGGGCCGCCAAGGGGCCGATCAAGACCGAATCGAGAATCGACGCCCCGCGCGACGGCGGTAATCCCCGGGCGGGCGAGATCACGATCGGCGGGGTCGCCTGGGCGCAGCACCGCGGCATTTCCAAGGTCGAGGTACAAATCGATCAAGGGCCCTGGCAGGAGGCGACGCTGCTGCCCGTACCGTCGATCGACACGTGGCGGCAGTGGACGCTGAAATGGTCGGCAACGCCCGGCAAGCACCGGCTGACCGTGCGCGCCACCGACAACGGCGGGGAGACCCAGACCAACGCCGTGGCGCCGCCCGATCCGGACGGCGCCACGGGATGGCACTCGATTGAGGTCGACGTCAAGTAGGCGTTCTACCGCGCCGCGGAGCGGGAGCGGGAGCCGCCGGCCGAGACCTGCGGGCGGCGCTGTGACGGCACGCCCGGTGCCGGGTGCGTCGGGGCCGGGCGGCCCGGCGCGCTGCGCAGTGGCTGCTGGGTGCCCGCGTTGGCCGAGGGTACGGGCGGGGTCGGGCGCAGGCCGAGCTTGGCCTCCAGCCGCGACACGTCCACGCGGGTGTGCCGCCGGTCGGCGGTGTCCTCCCAGCCCAGCGCGAGCAGCCGCAGCCGCTCGCCCTCGGTGAAGCCGCCCCACACGCCGTAGGGCTCGCGCGTGGCGAGCGCCTGCGCGGCGCACTCGGCGCGCACCGGGCAGGCCCGGCACACGTTCTTGGCGGCAGCCTCCCGGCGGCCGCGCGACGCGCCTCGCTCGCCGTCGGGATGGAAGAACTGCGCGCTGTCGCGGCCCCGGCACAGGCCGAGCCGCTGCCAGTCCCACACGTCCGCGATGGGACCGGGCAAACGGGTCACATTCGTCATTCGCTCCTCCTTCCAGGCGTGCGGCCTGGAATTCGCGCGTCGCACATTCCCGGTACAACGCGCGAGACCGCCGCGGGTAACGGCATGCCTTCCGTCAATTTCTCGTGAGTCAATCGCGGCGAAACCACGTCTAGATCTCGCCATTTCGTGTTTCTCTCTTTGAGAGAGAGGAGCACGACGGTGCGTACGATTTTGGTGTGTGTGCGAACACAGGTCGCGGCACAGACGGTTGCCGCGGCCGCGGCCAGGCTGGGAGTGGCACACGCGGTGCGGACCGCCGTCACGATGGTCGAGGCCCTGGCGCGGCTCAGTGAGCAGCCGGTCGACCTGGTGCTGGCGGACCCGTCGCTGTCACGCCCCGACAGCGCCGAGTTCTCGCGGCGGGTTCTGGCCGTGGCGCCGGGCGCGACGGTGGTCTTCTTCGGCACGGAGGAGCCCCGCGCGGCCGCGGCGGCGATCGCCGCCGGCGCGCGGGCGGTCATCCGGGTGGACACGGCCGACCCGGTCACGACGCTGGCCAAGGCGGTGCTGCTGGTGCTCAGCCAGGTGGGCCGCAGTAACGGCGAGCCGGTGCTGCAGGCGCGCGTGGCCGTGCCGAAGCAGGCCACCGGCGGCGTCCTCCAGGCCGGCCGCGGGCTGGCCGGCAGCGCGCGCACCACGGTCGGCGTGCCGAGCGCACGGGTCGCCGGCGCCGGGGTGCCGCAGCAGCGCGGCGACTCGCCGGGCGAGCCGCCCCGTCGCCGGGTGGAGCTGACCGAGCGTGAGCTGCAGGTGCTGCGCGGGATGGCGGACGGCAAGAGCAACGCCGAGATCGGCCGCGAGCTCTTCGTCTCCGAGGACACGGTCAAGACGCACGCTCGCCGGCTGTTCCGGAAGCTGGGCGCGCGTGACCGGGCACACGCGGTCGCGGCGGCGTTTCGCGCCGGGCTCGTGAGCTAGCGTCGCTGGGCACGACGTTCGGGCAGGCCATCCAAGGCATGCCGGAGGCGTACCCCTGCCGCGAAAAACCTAAACGAGAGCCTGCTCAGCCGTCGTTGTCGTCGGTCGCGCTCGCCAGGGCGTCGTGAACACCGTCAGCGTAACCCCGCGCGTACTCCCATGTGACGTAGTGGTCCGGGTCGGGGTCGAAGGCGGGCTCGTGCACCCGCGGGCGCCCGGAGGTCAGCAGGTGTTTCAGGTTGCCCCGCAGCAGGTCCCAGTCGAAATAGTGCGGCTCGTGGCAGTCCTCGCACTCGATGACGAGCCCGCGGACGCCGATCGCCGTGAGCAGCGCCTGGTAGATCTCGAGGTCGGCAAGGTCCTCGAGAACGTCCTGGCGCTCGGCGGCGGTCAACGGGTCTTCGCTTCCGCTGTCGTCGAGCTCGGCCGACGGATCGGCCGGGTCGCCGGCGAACGGGTCGATGGGCTCTTCGTGCACGCCTCAACGGTAGCCCCAATCAGCCTCGGTGTGGGCCCGGGCACGGCTCTGCCATGGCGGACGGGTGTACTGCCGGGGCGGAAGTACGATGAGACGCACCCGCCGGACGACCGAGAGCTGGGATGCGCTTCATGGATTTCTCGCGACCTGACGTGCTGCCTTTGGGCCTGACCTTCGACGACGTGCTGCTCCTGCCGGGCGAGTCGGACGTTGTGCCCAGTGGCGTGGACACCTCGAGCCGGGTCACCCGCAACATCACCCTGCGGATACCGCTGGTGTCCAGCGCGATGGACACGGTGACCGAGGCCCGGATGGCGATCGCCATGGCGCGCCAGGGTGGCATCGGCACGCTGCACCGCAACCTGTCGATCGACGACCAGGCGCAGCAGGTCGACCTGGTCAAGCGGTCGGAGGCCGGCATGGTCACCAACCCGGTGACCTGCTCGCCCGACGACACGCTGCGCGAGGTCGACGTGCTGTGCGGGCGGTTCCGCATCTCCGGCGTGCCGGTGACCGACGCCGACGGCCAGCTCGTGGGCATCGTCACCAACCGCGACATGCGCTTCGTGTCCGACCCGATGACCCGCGTGCGCGACATCATGACCGTCGCGCCGCTGATCACCGCCCGGGTCGGCGTGAGCAAGGACGAGGCGCTCGCCCTGCTGCGCAAGCACAAGGTGGAGAAGCTGCCGATCGTCGACGACTCGGGCAAGCTGCGCGGCCTGATCACCGTGAAGGACTTCTCCAAGAGCGAGAAGTTCCCGCACGCGACCAAGGACGAGGCGGGGCGCCTGCGCGTGGCCGCCGCGGTCGGCGTCGGCGACGACGCCTACAAGCGGGCCCGCACGCTCATCGACGCCGGCCTGGACATCGTGATGGTGGACACCGCCCACGGGCACAATCGCCAGGTGGTCGAGATGGTCACGCGGCTGAAGGCCGAGACGTCGGTCGACGTCGTCGGCGGCAACGTGGCCACCTACGAGGGCGCCAAGGCCCTCGCCGAGGCGGGCGCCGACGCGGTCAAGGTCGGCGTCGGGCCGGGCTCGATCTGCACCACCCGCGTCGTCGCCGGCGTCGGCGTGCCGCAGATCACCGCGATCATGGAGGCCGCCCGCGCCTGCCGCCCGCTCGGCGTGCCGGTCATCGCCGACGGCGGCATGCAGTATTCCGGCGACATCGCCAAGGGCATCGTGGCCGGCGCCAGCACCGTGATGCTGGGCAGCCTGCTGGCCGGGTGCGAGGAGAGCCCCGGCGACCTGATCTTCATCAACGGCAAGCAGTACAAGGCGTATCGCGGCATGGGCTCCCTCGGCGCGATGCAGTCCCGCGGCCAGGCGCGCTCCTACTCCAAGGACCGCTACTTCCAGGACGACGTGCTCTCCGACGACAAGCTGGTCCCCGAGGGCATCGAGGGCCAGGTGCCCTACCGCGGCCCTCTCTCCGCGGTGGCGCACCAGCTCATCGGCGGCCTGCGCTCCGGTATGGGCTTCGTCGGCGCCGGCACCGTCGCCGACATGCACGAGCGCGGCCGGCTCATCCGGATCACCGCGGCGGGGCTCAAGGAGAGCCACCCGCACGACATCCAGATGACCGTCGAGGCACCCAACTACCATTCGCGCTGACGGTGGCGCCCACCCCGAGTGCAACAGGAGCTGACAATGCGTGATGTGGTCGAGATCGGGCACAGCAAGAGCGCCCGGCGTGGCTACCACCTGGACGACATCGCGATCGTCCCGACGCGCCGCACGCGCGACGTCGACGACGTTTCGACGAACTGGCAGCTCGACGCCTATCCGTTCAAGATCCCGTGCGTCGCACACCCGTCCGACGCCACCATGAGCCCGGCCACCGCGGTCGCGCTGGGCAAGCTCGGCGGCCTGGGCGTGCTCAACGTCGAGGGCCTCTGGACGCGGTACGCCGACCCGACCAAGATCCTGGAGGAGCTGGCCGGCCTCGATGACGAGGCCCCCGCCACCCAGCGCCTGCAGGAGGTCTACGCCGAGCCGATCAAGCCCGAGCTGATCGGCGAGCGGGTCAAGGAGATCCGCGACGGCGGCGTCACGGTCGCGGTGCGCGTCTCGCCCCAGCACACGCTGGCGCTCGCCCCGGTGATCCTCGACGCGGGCGTCGACCTCCTGGTCATCCAGGGCACGCTCGTCTCCGCCGAGCACGTCTCGACGACCGACGAGCCGCTCAACCTCAAGGAGTTCATCGCCGACCTCGACCTGCCGGTCATCGTCGGCGGCTGCACCAACTACCAGACCGCGCTGCACCTCATGCGCACCGGCGCCGCCGGCGTCATCGTGGGCATCGGCGCCGACGAGTGGTCGACCACCGACCGCGTCCTGGGCATTCGCGTCCCGATGGCGACCGCGATCGCCGACGCCGCCGACGCGCGCCGCGACTACCTGGACGAGACCGGTGGGCGGTATGTCCACATCATCGCCGACGGCAACATCCAGACGTCCGGCGACATCGCGAAGGCGCTGGGCTGCGGCGCCGACGCCGTCATGGTCGGCGAGCCGCTGTCGCGCAGCGAGACCGCGCCGGCCGGCGGCGCCTGGTGGCACTCGGCGGCGAGCCACCCGAAGCTGCCCCGGGGCTCCTTCGGGGCGGCCGAGCCGTCGCTGGGCAGCCTGGAGAAGGTCCTCTACGGCCCGTCCGAGGACCCCGACGGCGCGCTCAACCTCTTCGGCGGGCTGCGCCGGGCGATGGCCAAGTGCGGGTATCGCGACCTGAAGGAGTTCCAGAAGGTCGGCCTGATCCTGGACAAGTAGGACGCGAACGACAAGCTAGGACGCGAATGACTTGCTAGGACGTGCACGATCAGAAGGCCCGGGCGCGCTGCCCGGGCCTTCTTCGTGCCTATCGGCGACCGTCCTGACGCAAACGCCGGCCGGCCGCCGGGCGACGCGTTCCGCCCGCGTCCGACGTCAGCGGTTTGACGCAACGCCGGCCAGCCGCTGGGCGACGCGCTCGGACCGCGTCCGACGTCAGCGGCGCGCACGGCGCCAGCCGGTGGCGGCGTCGGCCGGTGGCGGCGTCGGCCGGTGGCGGCGTCGGCCGGTGGCGGCGTCGGCCGGTGGCGGCGTCGGCCGGTGGCGGCGTCGGCCGGTGGCGGCGTCGGCCGGCGGGCCGTGGTGTCAGCGGGGGAGCGCCTGCTGCAGCTCGGCGCGCAGCGCGGGGGTCAGCATCTCGCCCGCCTGCTTAGCCAGCCGGGCCATCTCGTATCCGACCACGCCGATGTCGGCCTCCCGGCCGGCCAGCGTCGCCAGGATCGACCCGTCGCGGATCGACATGACCAGGAAGAAGCCCTGTCCCATCTCGACCACGGTCTGCTTGACCTCGTCGCCGTCGAAGATCCGCGCGGCGCCGCTGGTGACGCTCACCAGGCCGGACGTGACCGCGGCGAGCTGATCGGCGCTGTCGCGGGGCAGGTGGTCGGAGACGGCCACCAGCAGGCCGTCGGAGGAGACCACCACAGCATGGGCAATGCCGGGCACCCGCTCGGTGAACGCGTTGATCAGCCAGCTCAGGTCCCGTGCTTGTTGGCTCAGGGTCACGCCGTGCTCCCTCGATGTTCGTTGATCGGCACCGTGGGCACCTCGTCCTCGTTCGCGGCTCGGTGCACGCCACTGTAGAACCGGGTGAGCATGCTGCCCACGCTAGCCGGATCCGGTTCCGCGTGGGTGACCGTGATCGGCTGCGTCGGCTCGGGCGTCGCGGGCACCTGGCCCGTCGGATCGCCCGGCAGCTGGGCCTGCGGGACCCGGATTGGCAGCCCGGCGCTGCTGGTGCCGGCCGTGACCGGCTGGCGCTGCACCGGGATCGCCGGGGCCGGCGCGGGCGCGTCGCCGCCACCGCCGCGGGACCACCAGCGGGTGCCCTTCGCCGCGGGCGCTGGCGCGCCGTTGCCGCGCGCTGCTGCGCCCAGGATGTCCTCGGAGCGGGTCGGACCGCGCCGCGCGGCGGCCGGGCCGCCGTTCGTCGCCCGGTTCGCCGGCGGCGTCGAGGCCGGCGCGGCGGACACGGGCTGAGCCGACGCGGGCGCCGCCGAGACGGGCGCCGCGGACACCGGCGCCGCCGAGACGGGCTGGGCCGAGACCGGCGCCGCCGAAACCGGCTGCGCCGAGACAGGCTGCGCCGAGACGGGCGCCGCGGACACGGGCTGAGCCGACACGGGCGCCGCGGAGACAGGCGCCGCGGACACCGGCGCCGCCGAGACGGGCGCCGCCGAGACGGGTGCTCCGGATACCGGCTGCGCCGAGATAGGGGCGGCGGAGACGGGCGCCCCGGAAACCGGCGCCTCGCCGGGCCCGGCCTCGTCGGGCTGCTGCTCCTCGGCGTCGCGGGACGCCACCGGCCAGGTGGTGGTCGCGGACGGGACGCCCGGCACCGGCGGCGCCGCGACCGCGGGCACGCCGGAGACCGGCCGCGCCACGTCCACGTCCGGCGCCGCGCCGTTGCCGTTGCCGTTGGCCTCGGCGGCGAGGCGGCCCGGCAGCGCCGGGAGCACTGCGGTCGGCGCGTCGGCCGGCGCCGGGCCGGCGGGCGCCTGCGAGCTGCCGCCGTCGACCGGGATCGGCAGGCGGGCGGTGCCGGCGAGGCGGCTGGCGGCGTTGCCGTAGAGGCCGACGCCCTCCGGCGGGGCGGCCAGCAGCCGGGCCGGCAGCGTCACGTACGCGGTGACCCCGTCGTCGGTCGCGGTGAGCCGCACGGAGACGCCGTGCCGGTCGGCGAGGTGACCGACCACGACGAGGCCCATCCGCTCGGACGCGGCGACGTCGATGGCGATCGGGCTGGAGACGCGCTCGTTCGCCTCGACGAGGCCGGACTCGGTCATGCCGATGCCCTTGTCCTCGATGACGATCGTCGCCTCGCGGGCCTGCTGTGCCGGCCAGCCCGTGACCGTGACCACCGTGTCCGGCGGGGAGAACGTGGTCGCGTTCTCCAGCAGCTCGGCGAACAGGTGCACGATGTCGGACACGGCGTGGCCCACGACGTAGATGTCGTTGGACACGTCGTGGCGGATTCGGGCGTACTGCTCGATCTCGGCCATCGCCGCGAGCATCACCGCGGACAGCGAGACCGGCTGCGCCCACCGGCGCGTGGCCTCGCTGCCGGCGAGGACCAGCAGGTTCTCGTCGTTGCGGCGCATGCGCGTGGCCAGGTGGTCCAGCCGGAACAGGTTGGCCAGCTGGTCCGGGTCGGTCTCGGCCGACTCCAGCTGGTCCAGCAGCTGCAACTGGCGCTCGACGAGCGTCTGCGAGCGGCGGGCCAGGTTGACGAACATCGAGTTGACGTTGCGCCGCATGACCGCCTGCTCGACGGCCAGGCTGACCGCGCTGCGGTGCACGGCGGTGAAGGCGTCCGCCACCTCGCCGATCTCGTCGGAGGAGCGGACCCTCGTCGTCGTGTCGACCGTGACGGTCTCGCCGCGCGGCAGCGTGCGCAGCCGCTGGATCGCCTCGGGCAGGCGGTGCTGGGCCACGTCGAGCGCCTGCGCCCGCAGCTGGCGCAGCGAGCGGGCCATCGACCGGCCGATCAGCCAGGACAGCAGCAGGGCCAGCAGCATGACCAGCACGATCGCCGAGGTGGCGACGATCGCGTTGGTGCGCTGGGTGGCGCTGCGGTCGCCGGCGCCCTTGATGGCGTCCTCCAGCATCTCCTTCTCGATGCTGCGCAGGTAGTCCAGCTCCTGGGTGCTGGCGCGCCACCAGTCCTCGGCGGAGAGGTTGACGGCGGCGCCGCGGGCCCGCGAGATGATGTCCTGCTGCAGGCGGGCGACGGTGGAGACCGCCGACTGGCGCAGGTTGCGGTCGTAGAGCGCGATGTGCCGCGGGCTCGCCGAGGCGCGGAACCGCTCGACGGCCGCGACCTGCCGCGCCTGGATCTCCGAGAACGTCTCGAAGTCGTCGGGCGCGAACTTGCCGGCGCTGGCCGCGGCGAAGATCCGCCCGCGCAGCTGGTCCTTGAGCTCCTTGGCCTGCGCGAGGTCCATGAGCGAGGAGACCTCGGCGACCGACTGGGAGTCGCCGCCGATGTCCGGGCGGTCCGGCACCAGGTCGAACAGGTGCTGGATCGTCACGGAGTACTGGTCGAAGACCGCCTCCTCGCGCAGCCAGCGCGACTTCACCCCGGCCCGCACGAGGGCCAGGTCCTGGAAGTCGGCGGTGACGCGGTTCTGGGTCTGGTTGAACACCGGGTTGCTCAGCAGCGGGCGGGCCTGGGTGGAGAAGGCCTGCAGGGCGGCGTCGGTCGCGGCGTAGCTGGCGGCGAGCTCCTCGGCCGCCGAATTCGGGCCGGCCGTCGCGGCGGCCGTGTTCGACTTGGCGAGAACTCCGGCCGTTCGGTCCCTTTCCAGCTGCAACTGGTAGATGAGATCGGTCAGTTGGCGGCCGACCTTGACCCCTTGGGCGAACTGATCCAGCTTCGTCGCGTCCTGTACTGATAAGTTGATCTGCACGCCGGCGATGACCAGGAAGGCCACGGCGGGCAGCACGAGCACGGCCGCGAGCTTCGTGGGCACGCGCCAGTCGCGCACCCGGAACAGCGATGCGCTGCGCCGCGGCGGCTCCCCCGGCCGCCTGCGGCGATGGCTGTTCACCTTCATCACGACGGCGGGAGCCCTCGTGGAAGGCGGCGAAGCGAAGGTCTGCACCCCTTCACACCTTTCGCATGCGTCATCGCGCTGCCTGAGCAGCGTGCGGCCCTTATCAAACCAGGGTTGCGAGCGCTGTCCAACCGCGTCATAGTGGCGCAGGTCACAATACTCGAAGCCGGACACTGGGGTTGCTACGCATAGACCAGAGAGGAAGGATACGGCCGTCCGACCTCCCGCGCGCCGCAAGGAGTCATTCGCCGTGCTCAACCGGGGCTTCCGGCCCGCAGCCACCGCTCTGGTGCTGGCATCGGCGTTGCTCATGTCGGCCTGCACCGGCGGCGACAAGCCCGCCGCGACCACGCCGGCAACCGTGGCGATCGGGCTGCTGGTGCCGACGAGCGGCGCCAACGCCCAGATCGGCCAGCAGGCCACGCTGGGCGCGAGGCTCGCGATCGAGCTGGTCAACCGCGACGTGCCGGCCCAGCCGCTGCCCCTGCCGCTCGGCCCCGGCGCTGGCCTGCGCAACGGCACCAAGCTGACGCTCATCAGCGGCAACACCGAGAGCGCGCCGGAGAAGGTCGACAAGGAGGCCAACCGGCTCGTCCACGACGGCGCGGCCGGCCTGATCGTGGCCGACACGATCGACGTGGCGCTGACGACCGGCCGGGTCACCGACTTCCTCGGCATCGCACTGGTCGACGCTATGAGCACCTCCGACACGTTCGGCGAGCTCAACCGCGTCGGGCACTTCCGGATCCAGCCGAGCGACCGGCGGATGGTCAGCGCGGCGCTCGACATGCTCTACCGGCAGCGCGACACCGACCGGTTCCGGCGGATCGTCACCGCCGCCGGCACGCCGTCCGGCCCGCTCGGCGACGAGGCCACGAGCCTCAAGAACTCGATCGAGGACCTCAGCCAGGCCGCCGGCTACGCCGTGGCCGGCAAGGACCACGTCGTGCCGCTGTCGGGCGCCGACGCGGGGGAGCCCGGCAACCTGGTCGGCAAGGAAGACGCGGTGCTCGCGATCGTGACCAGCGCCGCCGAGGCGAGCGCGGCCAACGACCTCGCGGTCCGGCTCAAGGGCACTGCACCGGTCATCGCGATCGGGCCGGCCGTCACGGCGCTGGACCAGGTGAAGAACCCGACCGCGCTGCGGGTGTCCGGCTGGTCCAACGAGTTCGCCGCGCGCAACCCGATCGCGCAGGTCATCGGGGCGATGTACGAGCAGGCGTTCCACACCAAGCTGACCGAGGTCGCGGCCGACGCGTTCATGGCCACGCTCGTCATGGCGATGGCGATGGACCAGTCGACCGACTACTCCAAGCAGTCGGTGCGCAACGCGGTACAGGCGCTGACGCTGCCGGTCACGCAGACGATCATGCCGTGGAACGGCGTGCGCTTCGACGGCAACGGCGTCAACCAGCTCGCGGCGGGCGTCGTCGAGCAGCGCTCGCAGAACGGGTACCTGATCGTGCAGCCGGCGGAGCTCGCGACGAACTCGAGCCTGAGCCTCTAGCCCAGGTGCGCCGTAGCTAACCCAGGTGCGCCCGCAGCGCCGCCGGGTCGCTGCGCACGAGCTCGTTGAGGTCGATCACGCCGTCCGGGCCGGCCAGGCGCCGAGGCAGCAGCGGGTGCTCGCGCTTCCAGCCCTGGCGCAGCAGCGCGTACTCCACCACGACCGCCAGCAGCGCCGCTCCCATCCAGGGCGGCGCCTCGGCGTCCTCGTCACCGTCCGGCGGCAGCCCCCGCCGGGCCCGCTCCACGTCGACGGGCCGGCGCAGCAGCGTGCCGGCCAGCTCGTCGCGCCCGTCCGGCGCCCGGCCCAGCACGGCGTTGACGGCCTCCACGTACTGCCGGGCCCGCCGCTCGACGTCGGGCAGGTAGGCCTCGACCGGCAGCTCGGCCAGGCGCACCCAGGGCTTGTCCGGCCCCTGCACCGCGGCCGGCAGCGCCTCGGCGGCCAGTGCCCGCCAGGCGGCCGCCCCCAGCTCGTCGAGGGCGACGGCGTCCGGGTCGAGCGCGACCAGCGGCCCGGAGGCCGGCGAGCGCAGCTCCTCGGCGAGGCCGGGATGCTCGGCGGCGAGCTCCTCGCGCAGGGCGGTGACGTCGTGCGCCGGCGCGCCCCAGCGGGCCAGCCGCAGCCGCCAGCCGTCGTGCAGGTCCTCGGCCCGGATCGGCCCGGCGGTGGGCAGCGAGCCGGTCGCGAACGCCGACATCGTGCCGGAGGCGAGCGGCGCGGCGGCGAAGGCGGTGAAGGACCGCTCGATCGCCGCGGCGCGCAGCAGGGCGCCGGCCGCGTCCTCGACCGCGGAGAGCCCGCCGCCGGCCGCGGTGATGGCCGCGGCGTCCCGGACCTGTTTGGCCTCGGCCAGCAGCCCGTCGGTGGCGGCCAGCAGCCGGGCGTGGCGGGTGGCGGCCTTCTCCGAGGCGGGTTTGCGCAGCCGGGCGTTGAGCAGGCCGCGGACCAGCTCGGGGTGGCGCGAGGGCGGCAGCGCGAGCTGGTGGGTGATCAGCACCCGCAGCTGGTCGGCGGACAGGCCCCAGGCCAGGGGCAGTCCGACGACGAGCGCGCCGCCGGCGAGGCGGAGCGTGGCGGCGCCGCCCAGGTGCACCGAATGCGGCGGCGGGACATCGGCGAACTTCAGCGCGTCGAGGACCAGCGAATGCAGCGCCGCGTGATGGCCGGCATCGACGCTCGGAAGGGCGGGGGGCGACGCCGCGGCCGGGCTGCCCAGCAGCCGGCGGCCACGCCAGACGGCCAGCCCGCCGGGAAGTCTCGCCATAGTTGACCAGTCTGCCGCAAGAACCCAGGCGAAAGAACCGGGGCGAAACCGAAGGGTCTTCCGCATAAGTTACTCGTGAGTCACTATGGGGCGTGCGCTACGACGTTGTGGTGATCGGCTCCGGCTTCGGCGGCAGCGTGAGCGCGTTGCGCCTGGCCGAGAAGGGGTACTCGGTCGCGGTCCTCGAGGCCGGTCGGCGCTTCGCCGACGACGAGTTCCCGAAGACCTCCTGGGACGCGCGGCGCTTCCTGTGGGCGCCGGCGCTGGGCTGCTACGGCATCCAGCGCATCACCATGCTGCGCAACGTGCTCGTGCTGGCCGGGGCCGGCGTCGGGGGCGGTTCGCTGGTGTACGCCAACACGCTGTACCGCCCGATGCAGCCCTTCTACGACGACCCGCAGTGGCGGGGCATCACCGACTGGCGGGCCGAGCTCGAGCCGTTCTACGACCAGGCCGAGCGGATGCTGGGCGTGGCCACCTACGCCCGCACCACCAGCGCCGACCGCGCGTTCCGGGCGGTCGCGGAGCGGATGGGCGTCGGCGACACCTTTCACGCCACGCCGGTCGGCGTCTACTTCGGCGAGTCCGGCGTCGACCCCTACTTCGGCGGCGCCGGCCCGGCGCGCCGGTCCTGCGAGCACTGCGGCGCCTGCATGACCGGCTGCCGCATCGGCGCCAAGAACACGCTGGTCAAGAACTACCTGTACCTCGCCGAGCGCCTCGGCGCCGAGGTCATCCCGCTCACGACGGTCACGGCGGTGCGCCCGGCCGAGGGCGGCGGCTACGTCGTACAGACCCGCGGGACCGGCCGCCGCGGCCGCCGTCGGACCTTCGAGGCCGGCCAGGTCGTCTTCGCCGCCGGTGCGCTGGGCACTCAGCGGCTGCTGCACCGCATGCGCGCCGACGGCGTCCTGCCCGGCCTCTCGCCGCGCCTGGGCACCCTCACCCGCACCAACTCGGAGTCCATCGTCGGGGCCCGCTCCCTGCGCAAGGGCACCGACTTCACCGACGGCGTCGCGATCACCAGCTCGTTCCACCCGGACGCGAACACGCACATCGAGCCGGTCCGCTACGGGCCGGGCTCCAACGCGATGGGCCTGCTGCAGACGGTGCTGACCGACGGCGGGCCGTGGCGGCCGCTGCGTTGGCTCGGCGCGTTCCTCCGCCATCCGCTCAAGCACGTGCGGGTGCTCTCGGTGCACCGCTGGTCGCACAAGACGGTGATCGCGCTCGTCATGCAGTCGCTGGACAACTCGCTCGACGTGCAGTACCGCCGCTCATGGACCGGCCGCCGCCGGCTGACCACGCG
Organism: Dactylosporangium darangshiense; assembly: GCF_039537565.1. Taxonomy (NCBI): domain Bacteria; kingdom Bacillati; phylum Actinomycetota; class Actinomycetes; order Micromonosporales; family Micromonosporaceae; genus Dactylosporangium; species Dactylosporangium darangshiense. Next base: position 107,110 of record NZ_BAABAT010000006.1, on the reverse strand, counting down.
GCAGGGCCACGGCGAGCCCAGCCCGGCGTGGATCCCGGCCGGCAACGAGGCGGTCCGCCTGCTGGCCGAGGAGATCGGCGGGCTGCCCGGCGGCAGCTGGTCGGAGGTGTTCAACATCCCGGTGACCGCGCACATCCTCGGCGGCGCCGCGATCGGGGACAGCGCGGCGAACGGGGTCGTCGACGCGTACCACCGTGTCTTCGGCCACCCGGGGCTGCACGTGGTCGACGGCGCGGCCGTCTCGGCCAACCTGGGTGTCAACCCCTCGCTGACGATCACCGCGCAGGCCGAGCGGGCGATGTCGATGTGGCCCAACAAGGGCGAGGCCGATCCGCGCCCGGACCTGGGCGCGCCCTACGCCCCCGTGGCGCCGATAGCTCCGTCACGTCCGGCGGTCCCGGCGGAGGCCCCGGCCGCGCTCCGACTAGGCTTTTCGACATGACCACGCCGCCGCCGGTTCTCGTCGTCGACTTCGGCGCGCAGTATGCGCAGCTGATCGCCCGCCGCGTGCGCGAGGCACACGTCTACTCCGAGATCGTGCCCAGCTCGATGCCGGTCTCCGACATGCTGGCCAAACGCCCTGCCGCGATCATCCTCTCCGGCGGGCCGTCGTCGGTCTACGAGGCCGGCGCGCCCCAGGTCGACCCGGGCCTGTTCGGCGCCGGCGTGCCGGTCTTTGGCATCTGCTACGGCTTCCAGGCGATGGCCGTCGCCCTGGCCGGCGAGGCCAGCCACACCGGGCAGCGCGAGTTCGGCGGCACCCCGATCACCGTGGCCGCAGGCGGTGGCGTGCTGCTGCGCGACCTGCCGGCCGAGCAGTCGGTGTGGATGAGCCATGGCGACTGCGTCACCGCGGCGCCCGCCGGCTTCGTCGTCACCGCCGCCTCGCCGGGCGCGCCGGTCGCCGCCTTCGAGGACACCGGACGCCGCCTGGCCGGCGTGCAGTTCCACCCCGAGGTCGCGCACACGCCGCACGGCCAGGAGGTGCTGCGCCGCTTCCTCTACGACATCGCCGGCATCGAGCCGACCTGGACCTCGAACAACATCATCGAGGAGCAGGTCGAGGCGGTCCGCGCGCGCGTCGGCAGCAAGCGGGTGCTCTGCGCGCTGTCCGGCGGCGTGGACTCCGCGGTCGCCGCGGCGCTCGTCCACCGGGCCGTCGGCGACCAGCTGACCTGTGTCTTCGTCGACCACGGGCTGCTGCGCGCGGGCGAGGCCGAGCAGGTCGAGAAGGACTACGTCGCCGCGACCGGCATCAACCTCAAGGTCGTCGACGCCTCCGAGCAGTTCCTCGGTGCGCTGGCCGGCGTGACCGACCCGGAGCAGAAGCGCAAGATCGTCGGGCGCGAGTTCATCCGCGTCTTCGAGCGCGCCGCGCGCGAGATCGACGCCGAGGGGCACGTGGAATACCTCGTGCAGGGCACCCTCTACCCGGACGTCGTCGAGTCCGGCGGCGGCACCGGCACCGCCAACATCAAGTCGCACCACAACGTCGGCGGCCTCCCCGACGACCTGCAGTTCGAGTTGGTCGAGCCGCTGCGGACGCTGTTCAAGGACGAGGTACGTCAGATCGGCGCCGCCCTCGGCCTGCCCGAGGAGATCGTCATGCGCCACCCCTTCCCGGGGCCGGGGCTGTCGATCCGCATCATCGGCGCCGTCGACGAGGAGCGGCTGGCCATCCTGCGCGCCGCCGACCTCATCGCCCGCGAGGAGCTCACCGCGGCCGGGCTGGACCGCAGTGTCTGGCAGTTCCCGGTGGTGCTGCTCGCCGACGTGCGCAGCGTCGGGGTGCAGGGCGACGGGCGCACCTACGGTCACCCGATCGTGCTGCGGCCGGTGTCCAGCGACGACGCGATGACCGCCGACTGGTCGCGGCTGCCGCACGAGCTGATCGCGAAGATTTCGACCCGGATAACCAACGAGGTCCGCGAGATCAACCGCGTGGTCGTGGACGTTACGTCGAAGCCGCCGGGCACTATTGAATGGGAGTGAATCTCCTTTCAGGTGCGCCCTTCCCTTGCACCTGGTCGGAAAAGCCGGAAAATTTATCGACGTGACTCCTGCGTTACAGCCGCTGCGGCGCATCGCGGCCTACTGCGTGTGCGCCGACGGCGACACCTTCCTGCTGGTCCGGGCCTCGACGAAGTCGGGGACGCCCGGCGTCTGGTCGCTGCCCGGCGGCGCCGTCGACCACGGTGAGAACCCGGTCGACACCGTCGTGCGGGAGACCGCGGCCGAGACCGGCCTGTCCGTCGCCGTGGTGAAGCTGCGCGACGTGCTCGCCGACATGCGGGCGCTGGCGGCGCGCGGGCTCACCATCCACACCGACCGGCTGATCTACGAGGTCTCCGTGCGCGGCGGCGCATTGCGCGACCGCGTAGGCCAGCCCACCGACCTCGCCCGCTGGGTCACGCTCGAGGAGGCCCAGGCGCTGCCGCTGCGCCGGTTCACCGCCGACGCGCTCGGCCTGCCCGACGCCGCGGCCGACGTCCGCCCCGACGGCGTGCCCGAGGTCCCTTCCTTCTATGCCGTGCCCGGCCCCGACGGGCTGCACCGCGCGCAGCGCTTCGCCGCATACGCCGTGTGCACCGACCGGCGCAGCCGGGTGCTGCTCACCCGCATCGCCGACGGGTATCCGGGCGGCGGCTGCTGGCACCTGCCCGGCGGCGGCACGGACTTCGGCGAGCAGCCCGGCGTGGCGCTCATCCGCGAGCTCGTCGAGGAGACCGGCCAGGAGGGCAGGATCGTCGAGCTGCTCGGCGTGGCCAGCCACCGCGACGCGGCCCAGCTCGGCCCCGAGGGCTACCCGATCGACTGGCACGGCGTGCGCGCCTTCTACCGCGTCCACGTGGCGCGCTCCAGCCGCCCGACCATCCACGACGTCGGCGGCTCGACCGCCGAGGCGCGCTGGTTCGACCCGGACGAGCTGGGCGAGCTGCCATTGACCGAGGTGACCGAGGAGGCGCTGCGCGGCGTCGGCCTACGCTGATCGCCATGACGCAGACACGGGTGATCACCGTCTACGGCCGGCTGCCCGGCGCGACCGACGAGATCGGCGGGCCGATCCGGCACGGGGAAAACCCCGCCTCCGCGGTGGTCCGGCTGTTCCGGGAGGGCGCCGGGCTTCCGGTGGCGGTTTCGTCGGTACGCGAAGTGCGCGCCCTGATCGCCCCCAGCCTCCACGAGGACCGAGTCGTCTACGACGTGGTGCCCGCGGCCGGGAAGGTGTCGCCGGCCACCGAGCCGGCGGCGGGCGTCGCGGCGGGCGCGGCCGAGGAGTCGCAGCTGCCGAAGGGGCAGCGCTTCGCCGCATACGGGCTCGCCACCGACCCGGCCGGCCGGGTGCTGCTGACCGAGATCGCCCGCGGCTTCCCCGGCGCCGGGCGCTGGCACCTGCCGGGTGGCGGCACGGACGTCGGCGAGCAGCCGGCCGACGCGCTGCTGCGCGAGCTGTACGAGGAGACCGGCCAGCGGGGCGAGATCGTCGAGCTGCTCGGGGTGACACATCGGCGCAGCCTCGGGCTCGTGGGCCCGGAGGGGTACCCGATGAACTGGCACGCCGTCCGGGCGCTCTACCGGGTGCTCGTGCCCGAGCCGTCGGCACCCAGCGTGACGGAGGCCGTCGGCGGGTCGACCGCCAGCGCGGCCTGGTTCGACCCCGCGGACGTGGCGGGTATGGCCACGACCGAGGTGGTGCAATGGGCCCTCTCACTGCCCGCGACGGGGGAGTGACCGGCCTCGCTAAAATGGACTAGAGGTTAACGAAAAACTACACTGAGTAGTTCGGTGGCTCGCCTTAGATGGCGGTTTCCTTTCTGAGGCATCGCCAACCGCGATCTGATATGGGATCGTGTAGATCGCGAGACGGTCTCGCGAAACGGACACCAAGGGTCAGAAGACCCCGAAAACGCGACCGTGGGAACCTTGTTCCTGCATGGAGGATCAGTGCCGAGCACACCTTGGCAGCGACGACGCACCACGGACAGCCCGCGCCCCGGAGGGGGCCGGCAATGGGCAGGACGGCTGCGGCGTAGCGGCTCGCTCGCCCGCCAGGTGCTCTTCGCCGGACGCGCCGGCCGCCGGGGTGACGGCAATGTCGCCGGCGCGACCTCGCTGCTGGTGCCCCCCGCCGAGACCGACACCCGCACCGGCAAGGTCCGGCTGCCGCGGCTGCGGATGCGCCGCCGTGACGGACTGTCACGGGATCTGGCCGCCGAGGCCATGTCGATCGCCCCGGTCAGCCCGGCCGTCGCCGGCCACGCCGGAGGGGTCCGCGAGGAGGAGCCGGCGCCGCTGGCCATCCCGCTGCTGCCCGGCGAGCGCACCGTCGCCCGCCGGATCCGCTTCGGGCTGGTGAACGCCTGCACGCTGAGCAGCCTGATGCTGGGCCTGTCGGCGATCTTCATCGCCGTCAACCACGGCGACGTGCGGCTCGCGGCCTCCCTGCTGATCGCCTGCGTCGTCTTCGACGGCCTCGACGGCTTCCTGGCCCGCCGCCTGGGCGTCGCCAGCCCGTTCGGCGCCCAGATGGACTCGCTCGCCGACATGTGCTCGTTCGGCCTGGCCGCGCCGGTCGTGGTGTACGCCTGGCTCAACGGCTCGGCGCCGGCCGCCCTGCTCGTGCCGGCCTGCGCCCTCGTCGCCGCCGCCGCGGCGATCCGGCTCGCCCGGTTCAACGTCTCGCCGAAGGACGGCCGCTTCTTCTGCGGCGTGCCGACCACGATGTGCGCGGCGGTGCTGGCCCTGGGCACGCTGATCGCGCCGGAGATGCCGCCCGTGCTGCGGGTGGCCGGGGTGGCGCTGCTCGGCCTCGCGATGGTCTCGAGCTTCCCCTACGCCAAGCTCGCCCGGCTGGTGAAGTTGCCGCCGTGGCTGCTGGTGCTGCCGCTGGTCGGCGCGCTGGTCGACTTCCGGGTCACGTTCGTCGTGGTCGTGCTGGCCTACCTGGTCAGCGGCCCGCTGATCTGGCTGCGCCAGCGCAACAAGCACGCCTGACGCTTCGCACGGCAAAGGGCCCCCACCGCGACGCGGTGGGGGCCCTTTCGTGTCTCTGAACGCGGACGCCGCGGGCCCGGGAGTCACGGACCGCGCCCACGGCGGACGTCGCGGTAGCTCGGATCTTGAAAGGTTTGGTCTGGCTAGTTCCAGGTGGCGATGACCGTCTGGCCGCCGACGACCCGGTCCCCCGGCGCCACGGCCGGCGTGGCCTTGTCGGCCGGCAGGTACACGTCGGTGCGCGAGCCGAACCGGATCAGCCCGAACCGCTCGCCCTTGGCCAGCAGCGAGCCGATCGGGGCGCGCTGCACGATCCGCCGGGCGATCAGCCCGGTGCGCTGCACGACCGCGACCGGGCCGTGCGCGGTCTCCAGCAGCGTGTAGGCCGCTACGTTGTGCTCGGCCTCCGGCTTCATCGCGGCCGCATACCCGCCGTCCTCGACGAAGTAGTCGACGACCTTGCCGGCCACCGGGGCCCGGTTGACGTGCACGTCGAGCACCGACAGGAACACCGCGACGCGCAGGAACTCCATGTCGCCGAAGCGCTTGTCGTGCATCCGCTCCACGCCGAGCACCTTGCCGTCGCTCGCGGCCACCACGGCCCGCGGGTCCTCCGGCACGTCGCGCTGCGGGTCGCGGAAGAACAACGCCACCGGGGCGGCGGCCAGCGCCGGGACGAGCCACAGCTTCGACTTCGGCCGGGCCGCCTTCGCCAGCGCCGCCAGGCCGAGCGCGATGCCGGCCGCGGCCACGCCGTTGGAGTCGATGTTCATGCCGCGGGTCAGCGGGACGCTGGAGGGCCGCAGGGCGGGTAGCAGGTTGGCCGCCGTGCCGTGGTCGGCCGGGGTGTGGCGCAGCCGGTGGATGCGCACCGGCGGCACGTTGCGCAGGACCAGGTCGCTGCCGACGCCGTAGAGGGCGGCCTGCCGCTCGACCTCGTCGGCCGCGCCGCTGGGCATCCGGGTGGCCGGCACGACCACGGTCAGCACGCCGCCGGCGGTGACGAGCTTGGCGAGGCCGGCAAGGACCTCGCGGGCGTCCTCGGCGCTGCCGGTGAGGGCCTCGGCCTGGATCACCACATCGGCCGGTTCGGCGGCGTCGACCGACTCGAGCACCTGGGTGCGCTCGGCGACCCAGCGACCCTGCCGCTCCACGTGCTCGCGCAGGGCGGCCGCGGCGCCGGGCCCGGCGCCGATCACGGTGAGCCGGTCGTCGGGCAGCAGCGCGTCGATCGCCGCGGCCAGGGCGGCCGAGCCGGCGGAGGCGCCGATCACCAGGCCGGTCTTGGGGCCACCGTGCCGGGCGAGCTCGGAGGCGAGAACCCGGGCGGCTCGGTCACCGATCTGGATCGGGCGCCGCGATGCGCCGGACGGGCCGCCAACGGGAAACTGGGTCATCTTCGAAGGGCTCCTCGGGAAAGAGACGGAAACAGGCCGCTGGCCGGCGGGGAACACGGTCCCCGCCGGCCAGCATATTCCGTGGCGCGATCGGTCAGTCGGCGTCCAGGTCGTAGTCGTAGGGATCCGAGTTCTTCGCCGCCTGCGCCGCCTTGCCGCGCTCGGACGACTTGTCCGAGCGCAGGGCCCCGAGCAGGCCGAGCCCCCCGAACAGGATCAGCCCGACGGCCACGATCCAGCCGGCGTTGAGGTGCACCGAGACGGCCTGGTTGAACAGCCAGACCACCACGATTCCCAGAAAGATCAGGCCGAACGTCAGCGAGACGCCGTCCAGACGGTGTGGCTTCATCGGGTCACCTTCACATTGCCCCATTGCAGGTCCAGGTCCAGGTGCAGCTTGCCGCCGCCCGGGCCGTCGGTGCCATAGTCCGTGTACGAGCTGGTCTGGCGGAAACCGCTGCAGTCGTTGCCGAACACCTTGCAGTCGCCGCCCTGGATGTGCACGTTGACCGTCACGTCCACCTTCTCCGGCACCGTGACCTCGATGTTGCCGGCGCCGGCCCGGAACGCCACCGACACCTCCTGGTCGACGAAGTCGATCTGCGTCAGGTCGGCGTTGATGTTGCCGAAGTCGGTGTCGTAGCGCGGGGCCAGGGAGTTCACCGAGGTCGGAATGATGTTGATGTTATCGGTGCGGTGCGGCACGGGCGCGCTCGCCGCGGTCGCGATCGCCAGCGCGATGCTCAGCAGGGCGCCGAGCAGGATCAGCACCCGCGCCCGGCCGAGCCACGCGCCCGTGATCAGGCCGAGGGCGGTGATGGCCAGCGGTACGGCGAAATAGGTGCTCGCCTTGAAGTCGGCCACGGTGACCTCGAGCGCGGCCAGGATCCCCAGCGAGATCACGATCAGCGACAACGTGATCCGGCCCAGCTTCGAGCGCTCCTTGGGCGGCTTCGGCTTCGGCGACATCGGCGCGAGCCCCGGGTAGGGCGAGACCGGGACACCGGGGGGCATGCCGAGGCTCGCCGCGTAGGGGCTGTTGCTCACGTAGGGCCCGTGCGGCGCGAACGGCGGCCGGTAGCCCGGTCCGGCGCCGGGCATCGGCGGCATCGGCGGCATCGGCGGCAGCGGCGGGATCGGCGCTGCCGGCGGGAGGGGAGCCGCCTTCGGCTCGGGCGGTGCCACCGGGAACGCCTGGGCCGACGTCGCCTCCGCGGGGGCGTTCTCCGCGGTCGTGCCGCTCACCGCCGGGGTGCCGAACTGCATCGGCCCGAACGACGGAGACCCGAACGAGGGCGGCCCGAACGCGCGCGGCGCGGTCTGCTGCGCCTCGAAGGGCGCGGCACCGTACGGCGCGCCGGCGGTCGCGTACGGCCCCGCCTGCGGCGGGTTGGGCACCGCGGGCGGCACGTACGGCCCGGCCGGCGGCTGTTGCTGCTGCTGGTTGCCCTGCCCGCGCACGACGAGCGCGACCACGCCGACCACGACCAGCAGCCCGACCACGGCGGCGCCGAAGTTCTGCGACATGACCAGCAGGAACGCGAGCACCGCGCCGACGCCGATGACGATCGCCAGCGGTGCGGACGTGGTCGAACGGCCGCGGCCGAGCAGCGCCTCCAGCGGGGAGCCGGTGTCGCCCTCGGCGGGCAGCAGGAGCCAGCCGAGCAGGTACGCGACGATGCTCACGCCGCCGGCCAGCGTCAGGACTGCGAAGATGACGCGCCAGAGCGTGGGGTCGGTGTTGGTGGCCCGGCCGATGGCCGCACAGACGCCCGCCACATAGCGGCCCTGCTGCGGCCGGACGAGCATGTTCCGGTTGAACCCGGCCCGGAAGGGCGGCGGGTTGCCGAAAGGCGGCGGGTTGCCGAAGGGCGGCTGGTTGCCGTACGGCGGGGGCATTGCTCCCGGCGGCGGCGTGCCCCCGGGCGGCGGGGGCTGATCGGTCGGGGGTGCCTCGGCCGTCTTCGGCGCCTCGGGCTCGTCGGCCGGCCAGTTGGACAGGTCGTCCGTGCTGGCCGTGCCGGTCGTGTAGTCGGCCTCGAGGCGCGGAGCGTCGTCGCTGCCCGATTCGGGTTGTTCGGACTTTTCGGCCTTGGCGGGGAGTTCGGCCGTGGTGCCGGAGTCTTGCGAAATGTCCGCGTTCTTCGTGGGGCTTTCGTCGCCGGCGCCGGACCGTGCCGCGGCGGCGTCGGCGGCCGGCTCGTCGGCGGCAGGCGGGTTCGTCATGCCTCCAATGCTCGCGGACCCGCGCGCGAGTCGCCTCCGGCATCGACCCTGACGCCACCCTGATTCTGCGGCTCCGGGGCGTTCGGAGTGGTCCAGCCGTCGCCATTCGTGTGACGATCTGAGGTACCGAATTCGGAACTTTCGCAGAAACGAGCCCAATGAGCAGCCCAGTCCCCGCCCGCCGCCTCTACCGCGAGCCCGCAGATCGGGTCGTCGGGGGCGTCGCGGCCGGCATCGCCGCCCACGTGGGCGCGTCGGTGCTGCTGGTGCGGGTGGCGTTCGTGGTGCTCATCGCGTTCAACGGGATCGGCGCGCTGCTCTACGCCGCCTTCTGGGCGGTCCTGCCCGCACAGCCGCACGGCCGCCCGGGCGGGCGCAACGTCAGCCAGTTCTTCGCGTTCCTCGCGCTCGCCGTCGGCGTCGTGATCCTGCGCGTGATGCTCGAGCCCGACGACAAGAACGGCGGCGTCAGCTCCGTCGTCGGCTGGCTCGCCGCGCTCATCGCGCTCGGCGCCGGCATCATCTGGCACCAGGCCGACCCGCGCCGCCGTCCGCAGGGCTCCGCGATCGTGCCCGGCATGCCGTGGCTGGGCGCGGTCATGGACAACAACCGCAAGTCGTACCTCGTGCGCTTCGTCGGCGGCGGCCTGCTGGTCATCGCCGGGATCATCGGCGTGTTCGTGGTCGGCGTCGTGCCCCTGCGCGGCGTGCCGTTCTCCTCGATCGGCTACGGCCTCGCCTTCGCCGCCGTGGCCCTCGCCGGCGTCGGCCTGGCGCTGGCGCCGCTGCTGTACCGCATGTTCACCCAGCTCAGCGCCGAGCGCGAGGCCCGGGTGCGCGAACAGGAGCGCGCCGAGCTGGCCGCCATGATCCACGACCAGGTGCTGCACACACTGGCGCTGATCCAGCGCAACGCGGGCGACGTCAAGGAGGTCCAGCGCCTGGCCCGCGGCCAGGAGCGGACGCTGCGTAACTGGCTGTACAAGCCGACCGCCTCGCCGATGGAGAAGTTCAGCGCGGCGCTGGAGGAGGCGTCGGCCGAGGTCGAGGACACGTTCGCGGTCGCCGTCGAGACGGTGGTCGTCGGCGACGTGGACGTCGACGAGAAGGTCGGCGCGATCGTCGCCGCCGCCCGCGAGGCCCTGGTCAACGCGGCCAAGCACGCGAAGGTGCAGACGATCTCGCTGTACGCCGAGGTCGAACCCGACTGCGTCAGCGTCTTCGTCCGCGACCGCGGCGCCGGCTTCGACCTCGCCGCGGTGGACGACGACCGCCACGGCGTGCGCGGCTCGATCATCCTGCGCATGCAGCGGCACGGTGGTAAGGCCGAGATTCGCAGTACCACCGGCGAGGGCACCGAGGTGCGCCTCAGCATGCCGATCGACGCCGAGGCCCGTCGGCGCAAGAGCGCGAGTGAAAGCGGAGAGCGATGAGCACCGAAGAGACCCAGCGGCTGCGCGTATTCCTGGTCGACGACCACGCGATGTTCCGCGCCGGCGTCCGTGCCGAGCTAGGCCTGCACGTCGACGTCGTCGGTGAGGCGAGCGCGGTGGCCGAGGCGGTGCAGAAGATCTCCGCGCTGGAGCCCGACGTCGTGCTCCTCGACGTCCACATGCCCGACGGCGGCGGCCGCGCCGTCCTCGAGGCGATGCGCCGCTCCCACCCGCACGTGCGCTTCCTCGCCCTGTCGGTCTCCGACGCCGCCGAGGACGTGATCGGCCTGATCCGCGCCGGCGCCCGCGGCTACGTCACCAAGACGATCTCCCCGGACGAGCTGGCCCAGGCGATCCGTCGCGTGGCCGACGGCGACGCCGTCTTCAGCCCGCGCCTGGCCGGCTTCGTCCTGGACGCTTTCGCGGCCCGCCCGGACGCCCCGGTCGCCGACCCGGAGCTGGACCAGCTGACGAACCGCGAGCGCGAGGTCCTGCGCCTGCTGGCCCGCGGCTACGCGTACAAGGAGATCGCGAAGGAACTGTTCATCTCGATCAAAACGGTCGAAACGCACGTCTCGAACGTCCTGCGCAAGCTCCAGATGTCGAACCGGTACGAGCTCTCCCGCTGGGCCGCGGACCGCCGCTTGGTGTGACGGTCCGGTTCCGCTGGGTGATCGCTACAAGATCCGCTTTTTTGCCGGATGGTAAGGTTGTTGATGTAATCGGCCGGCAACCGACACCGCGACCCGTGTTCGCTCGGAGCGGGCGATCCGGACGTGCGCATACGGCGGTCAAGTGGTCGCGTCCGTGCGGGCGTGGGACGTCAGGCGGTCCGGAACACCGAGTAGCCCTCGGCGAGCCGTCCATCCGGCAGCCCGCCGGCCCTCGCGACCATCGCGTGCCGCTCGCGGAGCATCTCCTCGAAGCCGTCCAGGTGCGACGTCTGCGACTCGTGCGCCCGCAGCGCCGCGACCTTGCGGGCAAAGACGTCGGTGACGTCGACGAGGTGGTCGGGGTTCGGGCCCCCGCTGTACCAGATCTCGCGGACGGTCCACGCGTCCAGCCCGATGTCGGTGAACGTGAACGGGTTGCGCGCGTCGGGGTAGACGGCGCAGGTGGTGGCCTCGCCCGCGGCCAGGTGGTCCGGGTGGCTCGGGCCGGCCAGGCGGTCCCAGCGGCGCAGGGGCGAGCTGGTCAGGACCCGGTCGGGGCGGAAACGGCGGATCGCCGCGGTGATGTCGCGGCGCAGCGCGATCGTCGGCTCCAGGACGCCGTCGCGGTACCCCTCCAGGAACTCCACCTGCTTCACGCCCACGGCGGCCGCGGCCGCGCGCTGCTCGGCCTCGCGCAGCAGGGGCATCTGCTCGCGGGGCGTGTCGTCGAAGCCGCCGGCGTCGCCCCTGGTCACGAGGGTGTACGCGACCTCGAGGCCGGCGTCGACCCAGGTCGCGACCGTGCCGGCCGAGCCGAAGTCGACGTCGTCGGGGTGCGCGAACACGCAGAGCACGCGCTGGACGTCGGTCAGCGGGGCGGCCGATGGAGGAAAGGTCATGTTCCTATTTGTACCGCCCGGCGCGCCAAAGCACGCCGGCCCTCGCCCGTTGGGCGCCGTGGCCGCGGGGGCTGTAGCGGCACGAGCACCGAAAGTAAGTCGACAGTCACAGTAAGTCGTGTGCCTTCGATCGGCGCAGGCCGTCGGCGGCCGAGAAGCATGCGGCCGGGGAGCGCACCCTACAGAGGGCCGCGACCCGCGCGCAGGATCAGCAGCGCGAGCTGCGTGCCGTCCGCACCGAGCTCCGAGCTGAAGCGCTCCAGGATCTCGCGCTCGCGCGACAGCACTAGGCGGGTGCCGCCGGCGGCCACACGGGTCTTGCCGACCTCCTGCGAGATCGACGCACGCTCCTTCCAGAGCGCGACGATTGCCGCGTCGATCTCGTCGATGCGGTTGCGAAGACCGGCGATGTGCTCGTCGGGCGTGGTCTGTTCCATGGTGACGGCGGCCATCTCTCTTCGTTCCTCTTCGGTCGGGTCGGCTCCGGCCCCCGGGAACGCGAACGCCCCGGGCTCGGAGCCCGGGGCGTCGGTAGGTTCAGCGATCAGGCGCGACCTACGGCTGCCGGACTCCGGTAGCCGTAAAAAAAGTAGTAGCGCACCCGCTCGATCACGTAGCCGAGTATGGCACGCGCCCCCGCGGAGCGGAAAGAGCTTCCGGAAGTTGGGACGCGTCGGTTTTCGGCCACCAGTACGACCGGGCATAGACTCGCCTCTGCGATGCATGCTCTCTTCGAGGTACCCCAGTCCCGCCCGCCGCAGCCCGAGGCCCCGGCGGCGCAGCCCCGTCCGCCCAAGCGCGACCTGCTGGACGGGCTCAACGGCCCCCAGCGCGATGCGGTGACCCACGAGGGGCAGCCCCTGCTCATCGTGGCCGGCGCCGGATCCGGCAAAACGAAGGTGCTCACGAGCCGCATCGCCTACCTGCTGGCGGCGCGCAACGTGCACCCGGGCGAGATCATCGCCATCACGTTCACCAACAAGGCCGCCGGCGAGATGAAGGAGCGGGTCGCCAACCTGGTCGGCAACCGCGCCCGGCTGATGTGGGTGTCCACCTTCCACTCGGCCTGCGTGCGGATCCTGCGCGCCGAGCACGACCACGCCGGGCTCAAGTCGACCTTCTCGATCTACGACGCCGACGACTCGCGCCGGCTCATGCAGCTCGTCGCGCGCGAGCTCGACCTCGACCCGAAGAAGTACCCGGCCCGCGGCCTCGCCACCCAGGTGTCCAACCTCAAGAACGAGCTCATCGACCCCGAGGCGTTCGCCGGCACCGCGAAAGGGCCGGCGGAGCGGGCGCTGGCGGAGGCCTACACGCTGTACCAGCAGCGGCTCACCGAGGCGCACGCGCTCGACTTCGACGACCTGATCATGCGCGTGGTGCACCTGCTGCAGAGCCACCCCGAGGTCGCCGAGAGCTACCGCCGCCGGTTCCGCCACGTCCTCGTCGACGAGTACCAGGACACCAACCACGCGCAGTACATGCTGGTGAAGGAGCTGGTCGGGGACACCGGCGAGCTCTGCGTGGTGGGCGACGCCGACCAGTCGATCTACGCGTTCCGCGGCGCCACGATCCGCAACATCCTCGAGTTCCAGCGCGACTACCCCAACGCGCACACGATCCTGCTCGAGCAGAACTACCGCTCCACGCAGACGATCCTCAACGCGGCCAACGCCGTCATCGGGCGCAACAGCGACCGCAAGCCCAAGCGGCTGTGGAGCGACCAGGGCGCCGGCGAGCAGATCGTCGGCTACGTCGCCGACACCGAGCACGCCGAGGCCGACTGGGTCGCCCGCGAGATCGACCGGCTCTCCGACAACGACGGCGTGCGCCCCGCGGACGTGGCCGTGTTCTACCGGACCAACGCGCAGTCCCGCGTGTTCGAGGAGATGTTCATCCGCTTCGGCCTGCCCTACAAGGTCGTCGGCGGCGTGCGCTTCTACGAGCGCAAGGAGGTCCGCGACGCCCTCGCGTACCTGCGCTCGGTGGTCAACGAGGACGACACGGTCAGCATCCGCCGCGTGCTCAACACCCCGCGCCGCGGGATCGGCGAGCGCGCCGAGGCGTGCATCGAGGCCCTCGCCGGCCGGGAGAAGATTTCCTTCGGCGCCGCGCTGCGCCGAGCCGGCGAGGCGCCCGGCATCTCCACCCGCGCCGTCAACGCCATCGGCGACTTCGTGTCCCTGCTCGACGAGCTGCGGGCCATGGCCGAGACGGCGATGCCCGAGGAGGTGCTGGAGGCCGCGCTGGAGCGCTCCGGCTACCTCGGCGAGATCGAGGAGAGCACCGACCCGCAGGAGGCGGGCCGCGTCGAGAACCTGCAGGAGCTCGTGAGCGTCGCCCGGGAGTACACGGAACGCACCGAGGCCAACGTCGCCGTCGCGGCCGAGCAGGGCGACGCGACCGCGGTGCCCGGCCCGAGCGTCGCCGGCTTCCTGGAGCAGGTCTCGCTCGTCGCCGACGCCGACCAGATCCCCTCCGACGACCCCGACCACACCGGGGTCGTCACGCTGATGACCCTGCACACCGCGAAGGGCCTCGAGTTCCCGGTCGTGTTCCTCACCGGCCTGGAGGACAGCGTCTTCCCGCACCAGCGGGCCATGAGCGACCGCAAGGAGCTCGAGGAGGAGCGCCGCCTGGCGTATGTCGGCATCACCCGCGCCCGCCAGCGCCTCTACATCTCCCGGGCGGTGACCCGCTCGGCCTGGGGCCAGCCGTCCTACAACCCGCCGTCGCGATTCCTGGAGGAGCTGCCGCCGGAGCTCGTGCGGTGGGAACGCACCGACGCGGCGTACACGAGCTGGTCCGGCCGCGCGGGCGTCGGCGGCCGCGGCTCCGGCGCCACCCAGACCCGCACGTCGTCGTTCGTCGGCGGCACGCCGAAGGCGTCGCAGCTGGCCGCGAAGCTGGGCCTGGACGCGTCGAAGCTGTCGACGGCGAGCGAGCTGCAGCGCGACGTGCCGTCGCTGTCGGTGGGCGACCGCGTCAACCACCAGCGCTACGGCCTCGGCCGCGTCCTGGCGGTCGAGGGCGCCGGCCCTCGGGCACAGGCCCAGATCGACTTCGGCGACCAGGTGATGTGGATCGTCCTGCGCCATGCCGCGGTAGAAAAGATCTAAGCGGGACTCGGGCCGCGTCACTATCTGACCGTTGTTCCCACCAGACACCGGTCGATGCTGGCGCATCTCCCTGCCACCTCCGCGGTGCCAAGGACAAACCCCGAACGGGTGGTCACGTCGTCGTGGTTCCTTGCTGCGGTACCTTCGGATCGGACCCGCGACGGTGCGAGTCCGAGCCCAATGGCCGCCACGAACGGCCGGGAAGGGACGTGAGGATGAGCGCGCGGACCCGCGTCGTCATCGCCAAGCCTGGCCTCGACGGACACGATCGAGGCGTGAAGATCGTCGCCCGCGCGCTGCGGGACGCCGGCATGGAGGTCATCTACACCGGGCTGCACCAGACGCCCGAGCAGATCGTCGAGACCGCGATCCAGGAGGACGCGGACGCGGTGGGGCTCTCAGTGCTCTCCGGAGCGCACATGACGCTGTTCCGCCGGGTCATCGAGCTGCTCGCCGAGCGCGGCGCCGCCGACGTGACCGTCTTCGGCGGCGGCATCATCCCCGACGAGGACCTGCCCGAGCTGCAGAGGCTCGGCGTCGCCCGGATCTTCACGCCGGGCGCCACCACGCAGTCGATCGTCGAATGGGCTCAGGAAAACCTCAAAAACTAATTGGTAGCGGCCGATCGCGACCGCCATCAGAAAATACAAAGGGTAGGGGCCGGACGCACCCCTCACACGTCCGGCCCCTCTATCGCGCAATGCCCCGCCGCCACCCCTCGGCCGACAGGGCAAAGGCCGTTTTGGGGTCGGCCCTACCCGCGGGGCTTTCCTCGTGGGCGGGCCGACACTGCTTTCAACGACGCCCCGCCGAAGCGGTTACGCGCTCACAGCCTTGTCCCCCGGAAGTGAGAACTCGAGGGCGAGTGGAATCGGGCACATCGCCGAACCCGCGCGAAGCTCGCCGGTGCCGGCGCGGCTAGGCTGCGATCGTTGAGCCGTCCTCGCGATGGGGCAGGCGGCACGGTTGACGGAACGGGACCAACTGTGGACCTGTACGAGTACCAGGGGCGCGCCCTCTTCGCGAAGCACGGCTTGCCCGTGCTTGGCGGCGGTGTCGCCGAGACCCCTGAAGAGGCCCGGGCGATCGCCGAAGAACTCGGCGGCCGGGTCGTCATCAAAGCTCAGGTGAAGGTCGGCGGCCGCGGCAAGGCGGGCGGCGTCAAGCTGGCGGAGAACGCCGACGAGGCGACCGCGCACGCGACCAACATCCTCGGCATGGACATCAAGGGCCACACGGTCCACAAGGTCATGGTCACCACCACGGCCGACATCGCCGAGGAGTACTACTTCTCCTACCTGCTCGACCGCGCGAACCGCACGTTCCTGTGCATCGCCAGCGTCGCCGGCGGCATGGAGATCGAGACCGTCGCGCACGACGCGCCGGAGAAGGTGGCCAAGGTCGCCATCGACGCCGTGCAGGGCGTCGACGAGGCGACCGCGCGCCGGATCGTCGAGCAGGCCCAGTTCCCGGCCGACGTCGCCGACCAGGTCGTGGCGATCGCCGTCCAGCTGTGGCAGGCGTTTCTCGCCGAGGACGCCACGCTCGTCGAGGTCAACCCGCTCGCGAAGACCACCGACGGCACCGTGCTCTGCCTCGACGCCAAGGTGACCCTCGACGCGAACGCCGACTTCCGCCAGCCCGACCACGAGGCGCTGGAGGACAAGGCCGCGGCCGACCCGCTCGAGCAGGCGGCCAAGGAGAAGAACCTCAACTACGTGAAGCTCGACGGCAACGTCGGCATCATCGGCAACGGCGCCGGCCTGGTCATGTCGACCCTCGACGTGGTCGCCTACGCCGGCGAGGGGCTGGGCAGCAAGCCCGCCAACTTCCTCGACATCGGCGGCGGCGCCAGCGCGCAGGTCATGGCCAACGGCCTGGAGATCGTGCTCGGCGACCCCGACGTGAAGAGCGTCTTCGTCAACGTCTTCGGCGGCATCACCGCCTGCGACGCGGTCGCCAACGGCATCGTGCAGGCGCTGCAGCTGCTGTCGGACCGCGGCGAGGCGGTCACCAAGCCGCTCGTGGTCCGCCTCGACGGCAACAACGCCGAAGAGGGCCGCCGGATCCTCGACGAGGCCGCCAACCCGCTGATCGAGCGGGTGGACACGATGGACGGCGCGGCCCGCCGGGCCGCCGAGCTCGCAGCGAGTGGGGTGTAACGACCATGGCGGTATGGCTGACCGAGTCCAGCAAGGTCATCGTCCAGGGCATGACCGGCGCCGAGGGCTCCAAGCACACCCGGCGCATGCTCGCCGCGGGCACCGACATCGTCGGCGGCGTCAACCCGCGCAAGGCGGGCCAGCAGGTCGACTTCGACGGCACGAAGCTGCCCGTCTTCGCCAGCGTCCAGGAGGCGATGGAGCAGACCGGCGCCGACACCAGCGTCATCTTCGTCCCGCCGGCCGGCACCAAGTCGGCCGCGCTGGAGGCGATCGACGCGCAGATCCCGCTCGCCGTGGTCATCACCGAGGGCGTGCCGGTGCACGACACCGCCGCGTTCTGGGCGCACGCCCGGGCCACCGGCAACAAGACGCGGATCATCGGCCCCAACTGCCCGGGCATCGCGAGCCCCGGCAAGTCCAACGCCGGCATCATCCCCGCCGACATCACCGGCCCCGGCAAGATCGGCCTGGTGAGCAAGTCGGGCACGCTGACGTACCAGATGATGTACGAGCTGCGTGACATCGGCTTCTCGACGGCCATCGGCATCGGCGGCGACCCGGTCATCGGCACGACGCACATCGACGCGCTCGCCGCGTTCGAGGCCGACCCGGAGACCGCCGCGATCGTCATGATCGGCGAGATCGGCGGCGACGCCGAGGAGCGGGCCGCCGAGTTCATCAAGGCCAACGTGCGCAAGCCGGTGGTCGGCTACATCGCCGGTTTCACCGCACCGCCCGGCAAGACCATGGGCCACGCCGGCGCGATCATCTCCGGCTCGGCGGGCACCGCCGACGCCAAGAAGCTCGCGCTGGAGGCGGCCGGCGTCGCCGTCGGCAAGACGCCGACCGAGACCGCCAACCTCATGCGGGACATCGTCACCGCGTTGTGAGTGCAAGTCCGGACGGCCGGGGTTAGTGACCGGCCGTCCGGACTTTGGCAGAGTAAAGGCCGATGCCGACCACCCCAGACGAACCGGACGAGGGAGCGCAGACCAGGCTCGCCGACCGCGAGGCCGTCCGCCTGCCCATGCAGCGGCGCTCGGTCCGCGGCAAGGCCCCGTCGCGCCGCCCCGCCCGGCGCGCACCGCTGGCGCTCGCCGCCGTGGTCAACTCGCTGTGGGCGGCCCTCGTCTCGCTGGTGCCGACCCTCGCCGTGGCCTGGCTGCTCTTCGCCCTCGACAGCTCCGGCACCCCGGTGGGGCAGGTGCTGCGCCTCGGCCTGGCCGGCTGGCTGCTCGCGCACTGGGTGCCGCTGCTGACCGGCATCGGCCCGGTCAGCCTCGCCCCGCTGGGGCTCACCCTGATCGCCGCCTGGCGGGTGTACCGCGCCGGCGTGCACACCGCGCGCGCCATCGGCGCCCGGGCCCGCCCGCGCGGCGCGCACTGGTCGCCGTGGCCGGCCGCGCGCGCCGGGCTTGCCGTCGGGGTCGTCTACGCCCTGCTCGGCGCCGCCGCGGCCCTCATCGCCGGGCGCAAGGGCATCGAGGTCTCCACGGTCCGCGCCGCGTTCACGTTCGCCGCGTTCGGCCTCGTCGCCGGCTCGCTCGGCGCCTTCGCCGAGGCCCGCGGGATCGCCCGGCTGGCCGCGCGTACGCCCCGGGTGATCCGCGACGCGACCCGCACCGGCGCCGTCGCCGCGCTGCTCGTGCTCGGGGCGGGCGCGGCCACGACCGGCATGGCGGTCGCGTTCAGCGGCGGCGACGCGAGCCAGATCCTCGACGACTACCACACCGGCATCGCCGGGCAGGTCGGCCTCGTGGTGGTGTGCGGGTTCTTCGCGCCCGACGTCACCGCGTGGACGTCCAGCTACCTCGTCGGGCCCGGCTTCACCATCGGGTCGGAGACGTTCATCAGCGCCGCGCACGTGACGGTGGGGCCCCTGCCCGCCGTACCACTGCTGGCCGGTCTTCCTTCGACTCCGGCGACCGGCTATGCGCCGCTGCTGCTCGGGCTGCCCCTGCTCGCCGCCCTCGTCGCCGGCTGGCTGCTGGCCCGGCGGTCCCTGCGCAACGACCCCGACCGCCCGTGGTTCCCGCTGCTCGGCGCCGCCGTGCTGGCCGGGCCGGTCGCCGGGGTGCTGCTCGGGCTCGTGTGCGCCGCCGCCAGCGGCTCGCTCGGCGCCGGAGGCCTGGCCGACATCGGGCCGCACTCCGGCGCCGTCGGGTTCGTCGCCATGTTCATGATCTCGATCGGCGCGCTGCTGTCCACGACCGCGACCAAGCTCGCACTGCGCGCGAAAAGGGCGCGCGAGTAGCTCGCGCGCCCTTTGTCGACGGGCTCAGGCCCCGATCACGGGTACGAGTACGACCCGACGCTCAGGTTGAAGGCCAGCGACGCGATCAGGATGATGAGCCACAGGCCGACGGCCACGCCGCCGCAGATGATGCCGGCCATCGCCTGGCCGCGGTTGTTCGCGACGCCCTGCTTGACCTTGTTGAGGCCCAGGTAGCTCACGACCACGGCGGCGATGCCCAGCGGCAGGCCGATCGAGAAGCAGCACAGCAGCGGGATGGCCGCGATGCCCAGGATCATGCCGACGAGGCCGAGCGTGTTCTGCGGCTGCGCGCCCGCGTAGCCCTGCTGGGGGTAGCCGGCGGCCGGGTAGGCGCCGCCCGAGGTCGGGTATGCCCCGCCGGACGTGGGGTAGCCCCCGCCCGAGGTCGGGTACGGCTGGCCGGAGACCGGCGGCTGCTGCGGCTGCGCGTACGGGTCCTGGTAGGCGGGCTGCTGCGGCTGGGCGTAGGGGTCCTGGTACGCCGGCTGCTGCGGCTGGGCGTAGGGGTCCTGGTACTGCGGCTGCTGCGGCTGACCGTACTGCGGCTGCTGCGGCTGGCCGTACTGAGGCTGACCGTAGGGGTCCTGGCCGGGCTGCTGCCCGTACGGATCCTGGCCCGGTGGTGGGTAGCCCATGGCAATGGCTCCTAAGGCTGGGGACGACTCAGGTTACGTGGTGGTTCGCACCAGGGTAGTCCCGAGGGGATACGGAACCACGGCAGCCTACTTGCCCCGATCAAGTCTCTGCACTGCTTAACGGGTGGAGTATCGATAACTGGACCGCATTCTCCTGGCATTTGTCCGGGTTCATCCGCTGTTGGGTGTCGGCCCGCCGCTGAGCAGGGCCGACCCGGTCGATACAGTTTCGTGGTGACAGTTCGGCTTGTCGTGCTCGTGTCCGGATCCGGGTCGAATCTGCAGGCTCTGCTCGATGCCGCCGAGGACCCGGCGTACGGCGCCGAGGTCGTCGCGGTCGGCGCCGACCGCCCCGGCATCGAGGGCCTCGCACGTGCCGAGCGCCGCGGCGTGCCGACGTTCGTCGCCCGGGTGGGTGACTTCGCCTCGCGCGACGCCTGGGACGAGTCACTGCTGGAGCAGGTGTCGCGGTTCGAGCCGGACCTGGTGGTGTCGGCCGGGTTCATGAAGCTCGTCGGGCCGCGCTTCCTCGGGCGGTACGAAGGCCGCTACATCAACACACACAACGCTTTGCTCCCGGCGTTTGCGGGTATGCACGGCCCGCGCGACGCGCTCGCCTACGGCGTCAAGCTCGCCGGTGCGACGCTGCACTTCGTCGACAGCGGCGTCGACACCGGGGCGATCATCGCGCAGGTCGCGGTGCCGGTCCTCGACGACGACACCGAGGACTCGCTCCTGGAGCGGATCAAAGTAGCCGAGCGCCGCCAGCTGGTCGACACGGTCGGGCGGATGGCGCGCGAAGGCTGGACCGTCAACGAACGAAAGGTCAGGCTGGGCCGTGGCTAACCGCCGTCCTATCAGGCGCGCGCTCATCAGCGTGTACGACAAGACCGGGCTCGAGGAGCTGGCGCGGGCGCTGGCCGGCGCGGGCGTCGAGCTGGTCTCCACCGGCACCACCGCGGGCCGCATCGAGGCGCTCGGGCTGAACGTGACGCGGGTCGAGCAGCTGACCGGCTTCCCGGAGACGCTGGACGGGCGGGTCAAGACCCTCCACCCGCGGGTGCACGCGGGCCTGCTCGCCGACCTGCGGCTGGAGTCGCACGTCGCGCAGCTGGCCGAGCTGGGCATCGAGCCGTTCGAGCTGCTGGTGTCCAACCTGTACCCGTTCACCGAGACGGTCGCCTCCGGCGCCTCCGACGACGAGTGCGTCGAGCAGATCGACATCGGCGGCCCGGCCATGGTCCGCGCCGCGGCCAAGAACTTCCCGAGCGTCGCGGTGGTCACGTCGCCCGCTTCCTACGATTCGGTACTGCAGGCCATGGCCGACGGCGGCTTCACGCTGGACGAGCGGCGCACCCTGGCCGGCCAGGCGTTCGCGCACATCGCGGAGTACGACGTCGCCGTCGCCGCCTGGTTCGCCCGCGACGACCAGCAGTTCGCCGGCACGGCACTGCGCCAGGCGGCGACGCTGCGCTACGGCGAGAACCCGCACCAGGCCGCCGCCCTCTACGTCGACCCCGCCGCCGCGCCCGGCCTGGCGCAGGCCGAGCAGCTCGGCGGCAAGGAGATGTCCTACAACAACTACGTCGACGCCGACGCCGCCTGGCGCGCCGTGCACGACTTCACCGACCCGTGCGTGGCGGTCATCAAGCACGCCAACCCCTGCGGCATCGCGATCGGCGCCGACGTCGCCGACGCGCACCGCAAGGCGCACGCCTGCGACCCGGTCAGCGCGTTCGGCGGCGTGATCGCCGTCAACGGCCCGGTCACCGCCGAGCTGGCCGCGCAGATCGCCGAGATCTTCACCGAGGTCGTGGTCGCGCCGTCCTACGCCGACGACGCCCTCGAGCTGCTCACCGCGAAGAAAAACCTGCGGGTCCTGCGCGCGCCCGCGTGGAAGCCGGAGTCGATCGAGCGGCGCCAGATCTCCGGCGGGGTGCTCGTACAGGCCCCCGACCGCATCGACGCCGAGGGCGACGGGCCGAAGCACTGGAAGCTCGTCACCGGAGAGCCCGCCGACGCCGACACGCTGCGCGACCTCGAGTTCGCCTGGCGGGCCGTGCGCGCCGTGAAGTCCAACGCCATCCTGCTCGCCTCGGACGGCGCGACGGTCGGCGTGGGCATGGGCCAGGTCAACCGCGTCGACTCGGTCCGCCTGGCGATCACCCGCGCGGGCGAGCGCGCCGCCGGCTCGGTGTGCGCCTCCGACGCCTACTTCCCGTTCCCGGACGGCCCGCAGACCCTGATCGACGCCGGCATCCGGGCGATCGTGCAGCCCGGCGGCTCGATCCGCGACGAGCTGACCATCGAGGCCGCGCGGGCGGCGGGCGTCACGATGTACTTCACCGGCACCCGCCACTTCTTCCACTAGCCCCGGGCGTTACCGCCCCGGTCTACGGCAACGTGACCGGGGCGGGCACCTTCGCCCCGAAGTACGTCGCGACCGCGTCGCTGACCGCGTGCGCGCCCTTCTCGAGCGTCCCGCCCGGCTGCTGCTCGTACATGGCCGAGACCACGTAGCGCTCCCCGTCGCCGGCGAACCCGACCGTGTGCGTCACCCAGACGTTCTTGCCGTCGACGGGCTTCTCCGCCCACCCGTCCTTGTTCCCCGGCTTGAACCCGGACCCGGCCGCCCAGACCCCCCAGTGCTGGTTGCTGGCGACCTTCCGCAGCGTGCTGACCAGATACGACCGGCTGGTCGCATCCGTCTTCTCCAGCACGTACGTCATGAGATTCTGCAGATCCTCGGCGCTGCACCGCAGGTTGCGCCAGAACGTCTCGTACCCGTCGATGACCGCGAGACTGCCCATCCCGAACTTCGACCGGAACCGATCGAGCATCCCCGGCCCGTCATACTTGTTCCACAACGCCGTGGCCGCGTCGTTGTCCGAGTTGATCAGCGCCTTGTCCAGGTTCGCCTTGTCGGTGGCGTCGAGCGTGATCTGCTTACCCTGGTTGCGTTCGAGCAGATCGGTCGCGATGGCCAGCTTGATCGTCGACGCCGTCCAGGTGGTGGCCTTGGTGTCCCCGGCCTTCCACACGGCCCCCGTGACCCGGTCCCGCACGATGATCCCGAACGTCCCCGACAGCTTCTGCACGAACGCAGTGGCCTGCGCACTCTGATTCTTCGCACTGGGCCCCGGCGACGCACCGCGACTCCCGAGCCCGGCAACGGCCCCCGGCTGCTCCTCAACCTGCCGCCCCTGACTCCCGGCCACGACAGGCTGCTGAGTGTCCTGAGGGGCCTCATGGCCACAACCAGACAATGCGATCAGGGTGAAGAGGGCGACAACGCAGCGCCGGACCAGCACGCCCTGCACTCTAATGGCAGGATCGGAAGCCGTGACGGCAACGATTCTCGACGGTAAGGCAACCGCGACCGCCATAAAGGACGAACTGCGGGCCCGCGTGAAAGCCTTGACCGACGCCGGCGTCGTCCCCGGCCTGGGCACCATTCTGGTCGGCGACGACCCCGGCAGCCACGCCTACGTCGCCGGCAAGCACCGCGACTGCGCCGAGGTCGGCATCGCCTCCATCCGCCGCGACCTCTCCGCCGCCGCCACCCAGTCCGAGGTCGAGGCCGCCGTGGCGGAGCTGAACGCCGACCCCGCCTGCACGGGCTACATCGTGCAGTTGCCCCTCCCGAAGGGCCTGGACGAGCAGCGCATCCTGCAGCAGATCGACCCCGACAAGGACGCCGACGGCCTGCACCCCACGAACCTGGGCCGCCTGGTCCTGAACATCCCGGCCCCTCTCCCGTGCACCCCGAACGGCATCGTCCAACTCCTGCGCCGCTACTACATCCCCATCAACGGCGCCGAACTGACGGCAATCGGCCGCGGCACAACGGCCGGCCGCCCACTGGGCCTGATCTTCACCCGCAAGTCGGAGAACGCGACGGTCACCCTCTGCCACACCGGCACCCGCGACCTGCCCGCCCACACCCGCAACGCCGACATCGTGATCGTCGCCGCCGGCTCGCCCGGCCTACTCACCCGCGACATGGTGAAGCCGGGCGCCGCGGTCCTCGACGTCGGCATCAGCCGTGCCGTCGACGAGTCGGGCAAGCCCCGCCTGGTCGGCGACGTCGCCCCCGACGTGGCCGAGGTCGCCGGCTACCTGGCCCCCATGCCCGGCGGCGTGGGCCCCATGACCAGGGCAATGCTCCTGACCAACGTCGTGGAACTAGCTGAACGCGGGTCCTCCCGCTAGCCCATCCTGCCCGGCCGATCGTGCCGGACGCTCGTACCGTCGGCCGATGTCATCCCGCGCCCGCGCCCGCGCCGCGCCACCCGGACCCCCTCAAACCCACGGCGTCGTGCCCGGACACGAGCAGGCGCTCTGTGCTCATCCGGTGGCCGGCGCACGTCGAAAGTCCAAGCGCCCATGCACGATCAACCTGACCTGCGCATCGCGGACCCGAAGCCGGTCTCGATCAGACCGCAACCGGTGCACCTGGGTCCTCGGGCCGACCGGGCAGGCGTGACGCGGTGCTCACCTCGAACCCGCCGCCGCGGCATTTGCAGTCCGCCCGCACAGACTCGTCCCGACGGCCGACCACCCCACCAGGTCCGACGCTGCAGGCCTGCGCCACCGCGGGGCGATGCAAAGCGGCCGTGTCGCCTCTATGGGGGCCGGGGCGGCATGCCTGTGGTGTCTTTTTTGCCGAGGCCCGGGCGGTCGCCGCGCACCTGGTCGTGGACGAGCCGTCAGGTGATGCTCAGGTACAGCTGCGTGGCCTTCTCCTCCCTCGTCGCGATGACGGCGTGTGAGCCCGAGGCGGCGATCGACGCCTGCGGGCAACGCGTGGCGCAGGCGACCGCGCGCTCCTCCTTCGTCGAGCCGTCCGCCGCCGAGACGGTGAGCAGCCGCAGGGCGCCGCCCGGGTTGCGCCACAGCACGTACGCCTGGCCGTCCGCCGCGGCGCCCGCGATCGGCTGGTAGCCGCCGAGGCCCGCCAGTCCGACCTTCCACTTCGAGGCCCCCGTCCGGGCCTCGACCGCGGCCAGGTGCGGCTGGTCACCGTCGGAGCTGGCGTAGATCAGGCTCGCGCCGGCGGGCACAGCGAGCGCCCCGGCGGCATCGTGGCGGGCGCCGACCGAGCCCGTGCCCGCGTCCATGTACGTCGCCCGCTGCGGCGCCGGGCCGGTCAGCGTGACGAAGCCGGACTCCGTGAAGTACACCCGAAGCTCCGTGTTCCCGCGCTGGATGGCGTGCCACGACCACCGCTCCACCCCCGACTCCGCGGCCAGCCCGACGGCCACGTCGTCGACGCCCTGTGCCCGGCAGCGCAGCGCGACCGCGACGGTCTCGGCGGATCCGGCCAGGTCGGTCACGTCGCACGCCGCGCCGTCGCGGGCCGGCGTCCAGCGCCAGCGCTGCGCGCCGTTGCGCGCGTCGATCCCGAGCAGATCTCCGGCGCCGGCGCCCACCCCGGACAGCACCGCCGTCCGCCCCGCGGCGTGCACGGTGGCGATCTTCCCCGACTGGTACCGCTGGGAGAACCGCTGCGCCCCCGTAGCCGTCTCCAGCCCGGTCACCAGGACCCCGTCATCGGTGGCGAATGCGACCACGACGCCGTCGTCGACCAGCCCGGCCGCCTGGCTGGGCAGGTCGGAGCGCAGGTACTGCCAGGCCGTGGCACCGCTGCCGAGCCAAATCGCCCGAATCCCGTCGCTCGCCCGGAGCACCGCCAGATCGCCCCGCACGCCGACCAGCTCGACGCCGGTGAACGGCATCGACGTGACGACGGCCTGCGTCGCGGGCGCGGCCCCGGCCGTCGTCGCGTCGACGAAGCGCCCCTCCCGCGCCCAGTCGACGGCGAGTCCGCCGGCGAGCATCAGCACGACCACCACTGCGGCGACCGCGGTCCACGCCCGCCAACCGCGGCCCGGCAGCGCGCCGGCGCCGGTGACCACGAGCGCCGCCCAGCCCAGCACGAGCGCGACCGACCCGACGACCGTGAGCGGCCCGCCGAGCCCGATGCCGGCGCTCGGCTCGACCAGCCGCGCGAGCGCCGTCGCGATCACCGCCGCGGCCGCGCCCGCCACCCCCGCCACCGTGGCGATGTGTCGAGATCGTCGCGGCTCCGTGCGCGCATACGCCATGCACAGCGCGCTCAGCAGCGGCCCGAGGAACGCGATCCCGGCGATCGTGACCAGGTCCGGATGCCGGGCGCCGACCACGGTCCACGGCAGCGCCAGCCCGGCGATGGTGGCGACCATGCCGAGCCCGATGACGACGAAGCCTGCGGCGCGTGCGAGGAGATTCACGAGGACAGGATGACGGGTGGGTGCGACGGTTTTCATTCGGGCCGGTGGCGTCGCTTCTGACGGTAGGCGGCTGACTTCGCTCTGTTCTGACAGGCGAGCGAGCAGAAGCGGCGGCTTGCGTTCTTTGTCGAGTCGAGGTAGTAGGCGTCGCAGGCGTCCGCCGAACACTGGCCGAGCCGGTGCGTCTGCCGCGTGCCGACCAGGAACGCCAGCGCCGTCGCCGACTCCGCGGCCCATGCGTCGACGATCGGCGCCTCGGCGGCGTGAAACGCCAGTTGCGGCGGTCCGCCGGGTTCCGCGTGCAGATTCGGTACCGCACCAAACTCCGCAAGCACCGTGTTCAACGCAAACGAGGCGGTGAGCAGGTCGCCGGCGATGCACGCGTCCACGGCGATCAGCAGGCGCCGCGCCACCGACATCAGATCGTCGACGTCGGCCGAGGACAGCTCGTGATGGCGCATCAGCGCGTTGGCGGCCAGGTCGGCGAAGGCGTCACCGAGCCGCGCGTCGCCGGACGTCCGCCGCCCCTGTCTGGACTCGATGGCGAGGTCGTTGACGAGGGTCAGGCACAGTTCGACATACGCCGACACGTAACTGTCTATCTCGGCTTGACCGGTGATGCCCCCAGCGCCTATCGTCACTGCCATAGCCTAACAAGGCAGTGACGGGGGAGGTCCGAAAATGCAGTTCGAGTTCACCGACGCCGGCCGCATCCTGGCCGGGATCGCATTGCTGTCGATCGTCACGATCGAGTTCGGCGGCTACTTCATGACCAAGATCGTGCGTGGCGCAGTCCCGATGACCCCGTTCCAGCAGGCCTTCGCCCGCGCCGGCCACGCCCACGCGGGCGTCCTGGTCACGCTGGGCCTGGTCGGCGTCCTCTACGCGGACCTGGCCCGCCTCGACGGCGCGGTCGGCTGGCTCTCCAGGGTCGGCATCCTGGCGGCCGCGATCCTGATGCCGGGCGGCTTCTTCGCCTCGTCCGCCGGCAAGAACCGGACGACCCCCAACGGCGCGATCATCATGGTCTGGATCGGCGCGGCCTGCCTGGCGGCGGGCGCCCTGAGCCTCGGTATCGGAGTCCTGACGAGCTGACCGACCCCGCGCCGTGGACGCGGCGGTGACAACGCCGCGGCGCTGCCGCGACCGGACGGCGAGCGCCCTGAGCCCTGGCGTCGGAGTCCTGACGAGTTGGCCGACCCCGCGCCGTGGACGCGGCGGTGACGACGCCACGGCGGTGCCGCGACTGACGGGACTGCCGCGACCGGTCGGGGCTGCCGCGGCGCCGTCGCGACCAGCCGGCGACCGGCGGGCGACGCGCGGCCGGCGGGCGACCGGCGGCGGCACACTAGGGCAGCGTCAGGCGTGTAGCTGCGGCGGCCTGGCGTAAGCGTAGGCGGCGCGCGTGCCCGGCTCGCGGCCAAGCCCAAGCCCAAGTCAAGGCGACTGACTGGCTAAGACGACTTCGGCCCCGTCCTCGGGTGAGGGCGGGGCCGGGAGTCGCGGTGATCAGGCGCCGAGGCGCTTGGCCAGGTTCTGGTCCAGGGCGTTCATGAACTCGTCCGTCGTCAGCCACGGGGCGTCGCGGGAGATGAGCAGGGCCAGGTCCTTTGTCATCTGGCCGGCCTCGACGGTGTCGATGCAGACCTGCTCGAGGGTGTTCGCGAAGTTCGTGACCTCGGGGGTGCCGTCGACCTTGCCGCGGTGGGCGAGGCCGCGCGTCCAGGCGAAGATCGACGCGATCGGGTTCGTCGACGTCTTCTCGCCCTTCTGCCACTGGCGGTAGTGACGCGTGACAGTGCCGTGCGCGGCCTCGGCCTCGACCGTCTTGCCGTCCGGGGTCATCAGCACGCTGGTCATGAGGCCGAGCGAGCCGAAGCCCTGCGCCACGGTGTCCGACTGCACGTCGCCGTCGTAGTTCTTCGCGGCCCAGACGAAGCCGCCCTCCCACTTCAGGGCGGCGGCGACCATGTCGTCGATGAGGCGGTGCTCGTAGGTCAGGCCGGCCTGCGCGAACTCGTTCTTGAACTCGTTCTCGAAGACCTCGGCGAACAGGTCCTTGAAGCGGCCGTCGTAGGCCTTCAGGATCGTGTTCTTGGTCGACAGGTACACCGGGTAGCCGCGGTCCAGGCCGTACCGGAACGACGCGCGAGCGAAGTCGCGGATCGAGTCGTCGAAGTTGTACATGCCCATCGCGACGCCGCCGCCGGGGAAGTTGGCGATCTCGAACTCCATCGGGGCGCCGCCGTCGGCCGGGGTGTACGTCACCGTGACCTTGCCGGGGCCGGGCACCACGAAGTCGGTCGCCTTGTACTGGTCGCCGTGGGCGTGGCGGCCGATGATGATCGGCTTGGTCCAGCCGGGAACGAGCCGCGGCACGTTCGACATGATGATCGGCTCGCGGAAGACCACGCCGCCGAGGATGTTGCGGATCGTGCCGTTCGGCGAGCGCCACATCTTCTTGAGCGAGAACTCCTCGACGCGCGCCTCGTCGGGCGTGATCGTCGCGCACTTGACCCCGACGCCGTACTGCTTGATGGCGTTCGCGGCGTCGACCGTGACCTGGTCGTCGGTCTGGTCGCGGTACTCGATCGACAGGTCGTAGTACTTCAGATCGACGTCGAGGTAGGGCAGGATCAGCTGCTCGCGGATCTGCTTCCAGATGATCCGGGTCATCTCGTCGCCGTCGAGCTCGACGACAGGGTTGTTTACCTTGATCTTCGCCATCGGCCGGGCGCTCCTCTCGCGCTGCCTGACGGGGGTCTCCGCCGCCGCCGTGGGCAGTCCTCGCTGATTCCAGCACTCTTCGCCGCGCTCCACCGGACGGACGCGGAAGAGTCGTCGGCATCGCTTAGCAGTACGAGCGTACTGCATCCTCCGGCCGGCCCGCCCGGACCCCCTGGCAAGGAGCGTCGGTGCCGACGATCACACAGAATCATGAAATGTCCGAAATATTCGGCCACGGAGTGGACGGATATTTCGCGACACACGGAACGAGAACCGATCAGCTGGACCAGGAAGGACCCGCCGGAGTGTCGCGGATCTCGACGCCGGAGGAGGACAGGACGTCGCGGAGGGAGTCGCTCAGGGCCCAGTCCTTCGCCGTGCGGGCCGACGTGCGCAGGTCCACCAGCGCGGACACCAACGGCGTGAAGCGGTCCGGGCCGGCGAAGGAGCCGAGGCGTACCAACATCTGGCGCAACGCGGAGCGGGCCTGCTCGCGCTCGTCCGACACGTCCGTGTCGGCGATCCAGTCCTGCAGGGCCTGCTCCAGGTCGAGCGCGGCGGCCACGCAGCCGTCCGCGTCGCGCGACTCGTAGCAGGTGTCGAAGCGCGCCGTCGTCTCCTGCGTCGAGGCGGCCAGCGACGTGAGCGGGGGCGGGTCGGCGTCCGCCTGGTCCTCGGCCGGCGCTGCGGGCGGCAACGAGCTCTCCGCGAAGGACGATCCGTCGGTGAAGGCGGCGAACGGCAGCGTGGTGCCGGCCGGCCACCACTGCGAGACGCCGGCGCGGCGCAGCGTCAGGCCGCCGTTGCCGATGACGCGGACCGTGCGGGTGGCCAGGTCGAACAGGGCCGCGGTGTGCTCGTCGATGCCGATGATGAAGGCGTCGGCCGGCAGCGTGGGCTCCAGCATGGACAGGCGCCGCTCGCCGAGGTAGCAGAACCGCGTGTCGTGGTGGCCGCCCTCGGCGTTGTCGTAGTGCGGGATGAGCACCGCTGGCAGGCCGGTGACCTGGTGGAACAGGTTGAGGCCGGGCACCCAGTGCGGATCGATGCCGGCCTTGTAGATCTCGTAGACGGGGATCGTGTGCGAGCCGAGGGTCAGGGCGGCGGCGCTGGCGAAACAGACGACCTTTCCGGTTTGGAGGGCCTCGGCGAGTACCGACGGAAATTCTGTGTCCGTCCACTGGCGCAGGGCATAGGTCGGGCTGCCCGGACCGGCGAACAGCCAGCCGGCCTCGCGCAGGGCGGCCAGCGCGCGCTCCCGCGGCAGGCCGGGCTCGGGCGTGCTGCGCCAGCCCACGACGGAGAGTCGGCGGCCCGTGCTGTCGGCGAAGTACTTGACGGCCTTGGCGGAGATGTCGTCGGCGTTCTCCTGGAAGCCGTACGGCGTGTCGAGCAGCACGGCCGGGCGGTCGCCGCAGCGCTCGAAGATCTCGCGGTGCGGCTTGACCATCGTGGGCGCGGTCTCGCCGGAGCCCATGATCACGAGCAGCCCGCTCATGCGAGGCTCAGCAGGTCGGCCGCGACGGACGCGGGATGCTGGGCGTGCAGGTCGTGGTCGCCGCCGGGGTACGGGCGGATCTTCACCTCGCGCAGGCCGGCCAGGTCGGGCGTCTTGTTCCCGGCGGGGATCGCGAGCACCGGGACGTTGATCCGGCCGAAGTACCGCTGCGGCGGGTCGTCCCACATGCTGCGCACGATCTGCATGTGCTGCGGGATCGGCAGCCGGCGGGTGAGGGTGTCCCCGGGGCCGGTGGCGAGGTTGAAGATCGTCGCCTCGATCGCCCAGGGCTCCCAGTCCGGATGGCCGGCGCGCAGCCGCTCGCGCAGGTTGGCGGCGGTCAGGCCGTTCACGTCCGGCGGGCGCAGCCGGGCGGCGCAGGACTCCCAGTCGGGGAACTGCGCGGCGAGGTTGATCCAGCCGCCGTCGACGAGCCCGAGGGCTCGCACGCGTTCGGGA
The DNA here is from genome assembly GCF_039537565.1 of Dactylosporangium darangshiense. Lineage (NCBI taxonomy): Bacteria > Bacillati > Actinomycetota > Actinomycetes > Micromonosporales > Micromonosporaceae > Dactylosporangium > Dactylosporangium darangshiense. The sequence continues at coordinate 76,357 of NZ_BAABAT010000006.1, read as the reverse complement.
TGACGAGCCGCCAGCTGTACCACGACATTGCCGCCCCAGGACTGACCGGCGACGACGGCCGGGGCCAGGGCGAGGTCGGCCAGCAGCGCGTCGAGATCGTCGGCGGCGGTCGCGGTGTCGTACCCGTCCGGCGGGCTCGGCGACTCGCCGTGCGAGCGCAGGTCGACCGCGTACGCCGGGTGGCCCGCCGCCGTCAGGTGGCCGGCCACGCCGTCCCACAGGCGAGCGTTGGACGACAGCCCGTGCACGAGCAGGAACGGCACCCCCGCGAGGCCGTCCCCGTGCACGCGAACGTGAAGCCTCATGAAGACGAGCCTAGATCCCGCGGCCCCTGCGGTGCAGTGCCCCGAGCACGCTTTCGACCTTGACGGCGCCGGTCATGGCGGCCGGCGCGATCGCGGCGCACGGCTCGCGGCAGTTCGAGCGCGTCGCCGCCTTCGTCCACCGCTACGCGTCGCGGCGGTTGCCCGTCGCCGCCGACCGGCACCCGAGCTGCCCGTACACGCGCCCGCGACGTCGTCGCAGGACGCGACCCACCGCGCAGAGCATCCGCGGGGTCCGAAGCCCAGGGCCGGGCCGAGGAGCGTCGCGCTGGAGTTCGCGCGCCCGCGGGCGCGTGGCTGTGGGGCGAGGTCGGAAGTGGCCGGCGATCGGCGAATGCCTGTGGACGGGTGATGACGTTGAAGGACCTGGTTGCGGAGTTCGGCGGTGGCCGGGCCGTTTAGACCACCGTAGCCCACGCTGCCAAATTATTGATCTTGGTATTCACTTAACGTGATGGCACGTAACAGAATGTGCCGGGGAGCGGCGCGAGGGTTAGTGGTCGGTGGTGCGTTCGATGGTGCGGACCGCGTCCATGTAGGCGAGGGCGGTCTCGCGCAGAGCGGCCTCGGCGTCCGTGCCGGACTCGCGGGCGCGGGCCACCGTGGCGAGGAGTTCGGCGCCCAGGGAGTCCGGCGGGGGGAGAGGGGCGGTCAGGCCGGCGCGCTCGACGCGCTGCAGAAGCTTGGCGGCCAGGGACAGGGCGGGCTGGGACAAGGCGACGCCGTCGACGGCTGAGGCGCGGGACTTCTCGGTTTTCTTGATCTGTTCCCAGTTGGCGATGATCTCGTCGATGCCGCCGACCGCGGTGCCGGCGAAGACGTGTGGGTTGCGGCGGATGAGCTTGGCGACCAGGTCGCCAGCCACGTCGTCGATGGTGAAGGCGGCGGTTTCCTCGCCCAGGCGGGCGTGCAGGACGACCTGGAGGAGGACGTCGCCCAGTTCCTCGCGGACGGCCTCGGCGTCGTCGTCGCGGATGGCGTCGTAGAGCTCGTAGGCCTCCTCCAGCAGGAAGGGGGCCAAGGTCTCGTGTGTCTGCGCGCGCTTCCACGGGTCGCCGGCCTCGGGGTGCATGAGGCGGTCCATCACCGTCACGACGTCGAGGAGGCGGGCGCCCGGTGGGTCCCACGAGCCGTACAGCAGCTCGAGCTCGGCCAATCCGGGCTCGCGGGCCAGGCGCAGGCCGAGCTCGCGGGCCAGGTCCTCGTCGCCGTCGGGTGCGGCCAGCCAGACAATGGTGCCGTGCTCGGCGATCGCGGCCAGCAGGGCCTCGACGGCAGTAGAGCCGGCCGGGACGTCCAGCAGCGCGACCGAGGCGCCCGCGGCGCGCAGGGCGGCGGTCTGGTCGGACTCGGCCGCGGTGAGCACCGGGTGCGCGCGCACCAGGTCCCATGCCTGCGCGGTCAGAACCCCGGCCGGCAACCGGGGCGACGTTACGAGTAGCACCGCTCGGCCCAAACCGTCGGCCCTCCCAGAGACGAAGAAACGTGCGGGCACTACTTGCTGGCGGGGACGGGGTCGCCGAGGACCGTGGTGAGGAGCTCGGCGGCCCAGTCGAGGAGCTGGGTGTCGCGCATCGGCTCGCCGCCGACGCGGCGGGTCGACGGGCGCGGCAGGGAGACCGTGTCGGCCGCGGCCTTGTACACGGCCTCCGGGTAGAGGCGCTTCAGGCGCATCTGCTTGGAGTCGGGCAGCGGCAGCGGGCCGAAGCGGACGTGCTTGCCCTGCAGGGACACGTCCGTCAGGCCGTAGGCGCGGGCCAGGAAGCGGAAGCGGGCGACCGCGAGCAGGTTGGCCACCGGCAGGGGCGGCTCGCCGTAGCGGTCGCGCATCTCGGCGACGATCTCGTCGAGGGCGGCGTTGTCCTTGGCCCCGGCGATCTTGCGGTAGATCTCCAGGCGGAGGCGCTCGGCCGAGATGTACTCCAGCGGGAGGTGGGCGTCGACCGGCAGGTCGATCTTGACGTCGGGCTCCTCCTCCTCGGGGCGCTCGCCCTTGAACTGCTGGACCGCCTCGCCGACCATGCGCACGTAGAGGTCGAAGCCGACGCCCTCGATGTGGCCGGACTGCTCGCCGCCGAGCAGGTTGCCGGCGCCGCGGATCTCCAGGTCCTTCATCGCCACATACATGCCGGCGCCGAGCTCGGTGTGCTGGGCGATCGTGGCCAGCCGCTCGTGCGCGTGCTCGGTCAGCGGCTTCTCCGGCGGGTAGAGGAAGTAGGCGTAGGCCCGCTCGCGGCCACGGCCCACCCGGCCGCGGATCTGGTGCAGCTGTGCCAGGCCGAGCAGGTCGGCGCGCTCGACGATCAGGGTGTTGGCGTTGGGGATGTCGATGCCGCTCTCCACGATCGTGGTGCAGACGAGGACGTCGTACTCCTTCTCCCAGAAGCCCACCATGATCTTCTCGAGGGCCTCCTCGCCCATCTGGCCGTGTGCGACCGCGATGCGGGCCTCGGGCACCAGCTCGCGCAGCCGCCGCGCGGCGCGCTCGATCGACTCGACCCGGTTGTGCAGGTAGAAGACCTGGCCGTCGCGCAGCAGCTCGCGGTGGATGGCCGCGGCGACCTGCTTGTCGTCCTGCGCGCCGACGAACGTGAGCACCGGGTGGCGCTCCTCCGGCGGCGTGGCGATGGTCGACATCTCGCGGATGCCGGTGATCGCCATCTCCAGGGTGCGGGGGATCGGGGTGGCCGACATGGTCAGCACGTCGACCGAGGCCCGCAGCTGCTTGAGGAACTCCTTGTGCTCGACGCCGAAGCGCTGCTCCTCGTCGACGATCACGAGGCCGAGCTGCTTGAACCGGGTCGCGGTCTGCAGCAGCCGGTGCGTGCCGATGACGATGTCGACGGTGCCGTCGGTGACCTTCTCCATGGTCACCTTCGTCTCGGTCGGGGTCTGGAAGCGCGACAGCTGCCGCACCTCGACCGGGAACTGCGCGACCCGCTCGGAGAACGTGTTGAAATGCTGCTGGGCCAGCAGCGTGGTCGGCACCAGCACGGCGACCTGCTTGCCGTCCTGCACCGCCTTGAACGCCGCCCGCACCGCGATCTCGGTCTTGCCGTAGCCGACGTCGCCGCAGATGAGCCGGTCCATCGGGACCGCCTTCTCCATGTCGGCCTTGACCTCCTCGATCGCGGCCAGCTGGTCGGGGGTCTCGTGGTAGGGGAAGGCGTCCTCCAGCTCGCGCTGCCAGGGCGTGTCGGGGCCGAAGGCGTGGCCCTGCGAGTTCTGCCGGACGGCGTAGAGCTGGATGAGCTGCGCGGCGATCTCGCGGACCGCCTTGCGCGCCCGCGACTTCGCCTTCTGCCAGTCCGAGCCGCCCATCTTGTGCAGCGTGGGTGCCTCGCCGCCGACGTAGCGGGAGAGCTGGTCGAGCTGGTCGGTCGGCACGAAGAGCCGGTCGCCGGGCTGGCCGCGCTTGGAGGCCGCGTATTCGATCACCAGGTATTCGCGGTCGGCGCCGTTGACGGTGCGCTGCACCATCTCCACGTAGCGGCCGATGCCGTGCTGCTCGTGCACCACGTAGTCGCCGGTGCGCAGCTCCAGCGGGTCGATCTGGTTGCGCCGGCGGCTCGGCATCTTGCGCATGTCCTTGGTGGACGCGCCCCGGCCGCCGGAGATGTCGGTCCCGGTGATGACGGCCAGCCGGGCGTCCTCGTCGAGGAACCCGAGCTCGAGCGAGCCGGTGGCGACCACGACGACGCCGGGCTCGGGCGCCCGCTCGATCGACTCGACCAGCGAGACGCCGAGGTCGGAGCCGCGCAGCACCTCGGCGGCGCGCTGCGCCGGCCCGGTGCCCTCGAAGACCAGCGCGACCCGCCAGCCGTCGCCGGTGAGCCGCTTGAGGTCGTCCACGACGCGGGCGGTCTCCCCGTGATACAGCGGGACCGCCTGCGCGGAAAGCGTGATCGTCACGGCGTCGTCCGAGACCACGACCGGTGCCGGTTCCTCGCCGACCAGCCAAGGCTCGACGGGAGCAACGGAATCCAGAGCGGCGGCGAACGGGCTGAGCGACCACCACGGCTGTCCGAGCTGCGCCGCCGCGGCCCGGACGTCGCCCAGGTGGCGGAATGCCGCAGCGCCGAGGTCGATGGGCGCCTTGCCGCCGACTGCGGCCGCCGCCCAGCTGGCCTCCAGGAACTCGTCGCTGGTGCGGACCAGGTCGTGCGCGCGGGTGCGGATGCGCTCGGGGTCGCACAGCAGCACGTGGGTGCCGGGCGGCATGGTGTGCAGCACCAGCTCCAGCGAGTCGGTGCCGCCCAGCAGCGCCGGGGCGAGGGACTCCATGCCCTCCACCGGGATGCCGCCGGCGAGCTTGTCGAGCAGCTCCGCCAGCTGCGGGTGGTCGGTGGACAGGGCCGCGGCCCGGGCCCGCACCTCGTCGGTGAGCAGCAGCTCCCGGCACGGCGGCGCCCACAGCCGGTCGACCTTCTCGATCGTGCGCTGGTCGGCGACGGCGAAGGAGCGGATCTCCTCGACCTCGTCGCCCCAGAACTCCACCCGCAGGGGGTGCTCCTCCGTCGGCGGGAACACGTCGAGGATGCCGCCGCGCACCGCGAACTCGCCGCGCTTGGTGACCAGGTCGACGCGGGTGTAGGCGAGCTCGGCCAGCCGCGCGGTGAGCGCGTCGAGGTCGGCCGAGCCTCCGGGGCGCAGCTCGATCGGCTCGAGGTCGCCGAGGCCCTTGAGCTGCGGCTGGAGCACCGAGCGGACCGGTGCGACGACGACCCGCGGGCGGGGTGCCTCGGCGGTCGGGTGCGCGAGGCGGCGCAGGACGGACAGGCGCCGCCCGACGGTGTCGGAGCGGGGTGAGAGCCGCTCGTGGGGCAGCGTCTCCCAGGCCGGGTAGACGGCGACCGAGTCCGGCTCGAGCAGGCAGGTCAGCGCCGCGGCCAGGTCCTCGGCCTCGCGGCCGGTGGCGGTGACGGCGAGGACGGGCCGCTCGGCGGCGATGGCGGCGGTGACGAAGGCGCGCAGGGCGGGCGGCCCGGTCAGGTCGACCTGGTCGGTGTGCCCGGCGCGGGCAAGGTCACGCGCGCGGGTGAGAGCGGGATCGTCGAGGGCTGCGGCGGATAGACCGGCGAGCTTCATGGTGAAATGCACCCAATCTGCACGGCAAAGCGCCCCGCGCCCAGACAGGGCCGGGGTGGTCGAAGTCGTTACCAGCGTATCCGGCGGGTATGACAAAAAAGACGGGGGCAGTTGCTGTTACATGACTCACCGCAGCGCCACCGGCCGTCGCGAGAGCCGATACGATGCCAGCAACGATCAGAAAACGGACAGCGCCGTCCCCCAGCCGAGCCGATTACACGTCCGGAGGGGACTAGAACAATGTCTGCAGAAGCCACCGAAGCGTCAACCGCTGACGCCGCGCTGCGCGCCGACATCCGCCGGCTCGGCTCGCTGCTCGGGCAGAGCCTGGTGCGCCAGGACGGCCAGCAGCTGCTGGACCTCGTCGAGGAGGTCCGCGCGCTGGTCCGCTCCGACCCGGAGGCCGCCGCCGAGCGCCTGCACGGCCTCGACGTGGTCACTGGCACGCAGCTGGCGCGCGCGTTCTCGACGTACTTCCACCTCGCCAACATCACCGAGCAGGTCCACCGCGCCCGTGAGCTGCGTCGCATCCGTGTGCGCGAGGGCGGCTGGCTGGAGCGCGCCGCGAAGCTGATCGCCGACCGCGGCGTCGGCGTGCGCGAGATCGGCTCGGTCGCCTCCAAGCTGGCCGTGCGCCCGGTCTTCACCGCGCACCCCACCGAGGCGGCCCGCCGCTCGATCCTGACCAAGCTGCGCGCCGTCGGCGACGAGCTCGACGCCGAGGCCGTCGCCACCGCGCTGGACGGCTCGCTCGAGCCGGACAAGACCCGCACCGCGCGCACCGACCGCCGCCTGGCCGAGCTGCTCGACCTGCTGTGGCAGACCGACGAGCTGCGCCTGGAGCGGCCCGAGCCCAGCGACGAGGCCCGCAACGCCGTCTACTACCTCGCCGACCTGGCCGAGGGCGCCGCGCCGCAGGTCCTCGACGACCTCTACGAGACGCTGCGCGACCTCGGCGTACAGCTGCCGCCGACCGCCCGGCCGCTCAGCTTCGGCTCGTGGATCGGCGGCGACCGCGACGGCAACCCGTTCGTCACCCCGGCGGTGACCCGGGACGTGCTGCTCATCCAGCACGAGTACGGCATCCGCATGGCCGAGGGCGTGATCGACACCCTGATCGACGAGATCTCGGTCTCCAAGCGCCTGCGCGGCGTGTCGCTGGACCTCTCCGCGAGCCTCGCCGCCGACCTGGACAACCTGCCAGAGCTGCCCGCGCGGTACCGTCGGGTCAACCTGGAGGAGTCCTACCGGCTCAAGCTGCGCTGCATCCGGCTCAAGCTGGGACACACCCGGGCGCGCCTGGCGACCGGCACCCCGCACAAGCCCGGCCGCGACTACCTCGGCACCAGCGAGCTGATCGCCGACCTCGAGCTGATGCGCGCGTCGCTGGCCCGCAACGGCGGCCAGCTCGCCGCCACCGGCAAGCTCGCCTCGGCGATCCGCACGCTGTCCGCCTTCGGCCTGCAGCTGGCCACGCTGGACGTGCGCGAGCACGCCGACGCGCACCACGAGGTCCTTTCGCAGCTGTACCGCAGGGTCGGCGAGGTCGACTACCCGTCGCTGGACCGCGACGCGCGCCGCCAGCTGCTCATCGACGAGCTCAACGGCCGCCGGCCGCTGGCCACCCGCGACACCGGCCTGAGCGACAGCGCCCGCAAGACGTTCGAGGTGTTCGCGGCGATCCGCGAGGTGCAGGAGCGCTTCGGCCCCGAGGTCGTCGAGACGTACATCATCTCCATGACCCAGGGCATCGACGACGTGCTGGCCGCGGTCGTGCTGGCCCGCGAGTGGGGCCTGGTCGAGGTCAGCGCGGGCGCGGGCTTCGGCGGCGCCTCGATGGAGTCGGCGCGCGCCCGGGTCGGCTTCGCGCCGCTGCTGGAGCAGGCGCGCGAGCTGGAGATGGCCGGCGAGCTGCTGGACGACCTGCTGTCGATCCCGGTGTACCGCGCGATCGTGCGCGCCCGCAACGACGTGCAGGAGGTCATGCTCGGCTACTCCGACTCCAACAAGGACGCCGGCATCACCACCTCCCAGTGGATGATCCACAAGGCGCAGCGGCAGCTGCGCGACGTCGCGGCCCGCCACGGCGTGCGCCTGCGGCTCTTCCACGGCCGCGGCGGCACCGTCGGCCGCGGCGGCGGCCCCACCCACGAGGCGATCCTGGCCCAGCCGTGGGGCACGCTGGACGGCGCGATCAAGGTGACCGAGCAGGGCGAGGTCATCTCCGACAAGTACACGCTGCCGGCCCTGGCCCGGGAGAACCTCGAGCTGACGCTGGCCGCGGTGCTGCAGAGCGCGCTGCTGCACACCGAGCCCCGTCAGCCCGCCGATGCGCTGGCGCGCTGGGACTCCGCCATGGAGACCGTCTCCTCCGCCGCGTTCGCCAACTACCGGGCGCTGGTGGAGAACCCGGACCTCCCGGCGTACTTCTGGGCGGCCACGCCCACCGAGCTGCTCGGCGCCCTCAACATCGGCTCCCGCCCGGCGAAGCGGCCCAACGCCGACGCCGGCCTGTCGGGGCTGCGGGCGATCCCGTGGGTGTTCGGCTGGACGCAGTCGCGCCAGATCGTGCCGGGCTGGTTCGGCGTCGGCAGCGGCCTGAAGGCGGCCCGCGAGGCCGGCCTCGGCGACGTGCTGCGCGAGATGCACGAGAAGTGGCACTTCTTCGCCACGTTCCTGTCCAACGTCGAGATGATGCTGGCCAAGACCGACCTGGAGATCGCGTCGCGCTACGTCGAGACGCTCGTGCCGGCCCCGCTGCACCCGATCTTCGAAGAGATCAGCGAAGAGTACGAGCGGACCGTGGCCGAGGTGCTTGCCGTCACCGGCGAGGCGCATCTGCTGGACCGCCAGCCGGTGCTGCAGCGCACCCTCGGGGTCCGCGACAGCTACCTGCAGCCGCTGCACCATCTGCAGGTGACGCTGCTGGACCAGTACCGCGCCAGCAAGACCGCCGACAGCGGAGCCTGGCCCGGCGGCCGGCGCTCCTCGCCGGACCCGGCGCTGGAGCGGGCGCTGCTGACGACGATCAACGGCATCGCGGCGGGCATGCGCAACACCGGATGAGGGCTGTGGCAGGCTTGCGGGCGTGTCAGTGGATGGATGGGTTCTGCCGGACGATGTCTTGCGAGACGCGCCGACTTACACGCCGAAACCGTCCGAGCTCGCGGACCTGGAGTTGCTGCTGTCAGGGGCGTATTCGCCCCTGACCGGCTTCCTCGGCTCGGCCGATCTCATCGCGCTGCGCCGGACCGGCCGGCTGGCCGACGGCACCGGCTGGCCGGTGCCGGTGACGCTGGAGATACCGCGCGCGCTCGCGGAGCAGCTGGATGTGACCAACCCGCTGCGGCGGGTGCTGATCCTCGCCGACCTCGAGGGCGCGCCCGTCGCGGCGCTGGACGCGACCGAGCTCTACCCGGCCCGCAAGACCACGCTCGGCGCCGCCGGGCGGGTCCGACGGCTCGGCGACGGCGGCCACGGCGCGTTCCGCCGCATGCGCCGCACCCCGGCGGAGGTGCGCGGGTCGCTGCCGTCCGGTCGCATCCTCGGCGTGATCGCCGAACGGCCGCTGCACCGACCGCAGCTGGCCCAGATCGCCCGCGCCGCCCGCACGCTCGCCGCACACCTCGTGGTCCTGGTGCCGGTCGACGGGCCCGGGCCCGACGGGCTGGCCCCCGAGGCGCTGGTGCGCTGCGTGCTGGCCGCCCGCGACCGGATGCCGGAGTCGACGATCGTGGCCCTGCCGCTGCCCAACCACGAGGGCGACGACATCCGCGACGCGATGCTGCGGACCCGGGTCGCCGCCGCCTACGGGGTCACGCACCTGCTGGCCTCCAGCGAGTCCATGCTCTCCGGCGGCGGTCTGCGGGTGTTGGTACCGCGGGAGCTGGCCTACGACGGCCGCGACGGCCAGTGGCGGTCGCTGGACGACATCCCGCCCCGGCACCGGCGCCTCCCGCTGACCGTCGCGGAGATCCAGGACCACCTCGACCGGGGCACGATCCTGCCCGAGTGGCACACGCCGCCGGCCGTGGCCCGCGAGCTCACCCGCTCCCGGCCGCCGCGCCGGCAGCGCGGCCTGGTCGTCTTCTTCACCGGCCTGTCCGGCTCCGGCAAGTCCACGATGGCGACCGGCCTGGCCGACTCGCTGCTGGAGACCGGCGAGCGCACCGTGACCCTGCTCGACGGCGACATCGTGCGCCGGCACCTCTCGGCGGGGCTCGGCTTCTCCGCCGAGGACCGCGACACCAACATCCGGCGCATCGGCTGGGTCGCCGCCGAGGTCGGCCGCCATGGCGGGGTCGCGATCTGCTGCCCCATCGCCCCCTATCGCGACTCCCGCGCCGCCGCACGCCAGTTCGCGCACAACGCGGGTGCGGGCTTCGTGCTGGTGCACGTCTCCACGCCGCTGGCCGAGTGCGAGCGGCGCGACCGCAAGGGGCTCTACGCGAAGGCGCGCGCCGGGATCATCAGGGGCATGACCGGCATCGACGACCCCTACGAGGAGCCGCGGGACGCGGAGCTGACGATCGACACGACCAACCTGTCGCAGGGCGAGGCCGTGACGAGGGTGTTGCGGTACCTCGGCAGCAACGGCTGGCTGGATCCCCGCCCAATACCCTGACGCGGGCCCGCTATAAGGCCATGGCGAGCTCCCGGCCCTGACGCTCGGCCGCGGCGAGCACCGGGACCCAGCGCCCGGCGTCGAACACGTTGCCCCCGATCGCCTCCATGGCCGCGTCGTCCGGCTCGATCAGCGCGAACCGCTGGTCGAGCGCGTCGCGCTGCAGCAGCGGCATGCGCGGCGCCAGCACGTACACCTTGTCGTACTCGGCGGCCAGGTCGGCGTTGGTGCGCGAGCGCACGCCGCCGTCCATGTAGCGCGAGCCGTTGACGGGCACGGGCGGGAAGATGCACGGGACGGCGCAGCTGGCGGCGACGGCGGGCACCAGGGGTACACCGGAATGCTCGTCCCAGGCCACCGGCTCGCCGGAAGCGGCGTCCACGGCGGTGACCACCAGCCGCGCCGGCCAGCCCTCGATCGGCAGCCGGCGCCCGAACGCCGCGACCCACGGCTCCGGCGGCCCGACCTCGGCCACGAGCGCGATCTCGCCGATGCGCCGGCGCATCTCGCCCGGGTCCAGGGACTCGTCCTGCAACAGGCCGAACGCGACCATGCCGCGGTCCCAGTCGGCGTTGATGGGCGGGTCGCCGGGCCCGAGCGGCGCCTCGATCGCGGCGGCGGCGCGCGGGTCGCCGAACGCGGCGACGAGCGCGCCGGTCATCGCGCCGGCCGAGGTGCCGAGGATCAGGTCGGCGCGGCCGAGGTCGACGCCCCGGTCGTGCAGTCCGACAAGGATGCCGAGTTGCCAGGCGACGCCGGTGATGCCACCGGCGCCGAGGACGAGCGCGGAGCGTTGCATGCATCCTGCTTAACACGCGCCGCCGCCAATGCCAGTCCCGCGCCGACGAGCAGCACGCCGGCCACCTTCGGCAGTCCAGGCGCCTGCCGGTCCACGACGGCGGTGGTGACGAGGGCGAATACGGGCACAAGGGCGACGAAGAGCCCGGCGCGGTCCACGCCGAGGCCGGCGACCCCGGTGTACCAGCAGACGAACGCGACCACGGTGAGCACCAGCCCGAGGAAGACCAGCGCCGCCGCCTCGGCAGCGTCGGGCAACCGCGGACGTTCCGTGCCGAGGGGCAAAAGCAGCAGCAGCATCGGTACCGCAAGAGCCGTGCTCCACGCCGAGACGCGCACCGGACCGAGCCGCGGCAGCAGGGGCGCGGCCAGCAGCGAGAACGCCGCCTCGCAGCACAGCACCCCGACGGCCGCGGCCAGCCCCGCGCCGTCCGCGTCGCCGAACCCTTCCACCAGCGCCGCACCGCCCACGACCACGCCGGCGGCGGCGAGCAGCCGCGGCGCCGGACGCCGCCGCTCCTGCAGCGGCCCCAGCAGCGCCAGCAGCAGCGGGCTCACCCCGACGATGGTTCCGATGACCGCGGGCTCGGCGTGCCGCAGCGCGAAGAGCAGCAGGACGTTGAACGTCACGAGCCCGGTGGCGGCGACGAGCGCCAGCCGCGCGAGCTCCCGCCGGGTCGGCCGCAGTTTCGGCTGACGGCTTGCGAGTGCGAACAACGCCAGCGCGGCGAGCGCGTAGCGAACGGCCTGCCCGGTGAGGACCGGGTAGTCGACGATCGAACGGCTCACGGTGAAGGAGGCGCCGAGGATCGCGCAGGTCAGCACGCAGTACAACGCGTAGCGGCGGTTCATGTTCAGGAACTTACGAGCGCCAGTGGTCCACGCTACAGTGCCACCGGACGCTGCTTTTAGGGGGCCACTTTTGTCGGTTTGGGAGGCGTTGGTCGAGCTTGACCGGACCCGCCCACGGGTGGGCGACCAGCTCGTCGGCGCGCTGCGCGAGGCGATCACGGCCGGCCGCCTCGCTCCCGGCACCCGCCTGCCCTCCACCCGCGACCTCGCCGCCGACCTGGGTGTGTCCCGCGGCCTGGTGGTCGGCGCCTACGAGCAGCTCGCCGCCGAGGGCCGCCTGGTGTCGCGCCGCGGCTCCGGCACCGTGGTCGCCGAGGTCGTCGCGGCGGTGCCCCGCCAGCGGGGCGACCTCGTCGAGCGCCGGACCGCCGTGGCGCCGTTGCGGCCCGGCGTCCCCGACCTGGGCGCCTTCCCGCGCACCGCGTGGCGCCGTGCCTACGAGACCGCGTTGACCAGCGCCCTGGACGCCGACTTCGACTACGGCGACGCCACGGGCGTGCCCAGGCTGCGCTCGGAGCTGGCCGGCTATCTGGGCCGCGTCCGCGCCGCCCTCGTCCCGCCCGAGGGCCTCATCGTCACCGCCGGCGTGACGCAGGCCCTGGCCCTGCTGGCCCGGGTGCTCCTGGCCCGGGGCACCCGCCGCATCGCCCTGGAGGACCCTGGCCCCGCGGCCCTGCGCGACCACCTGCATCGCCTGGGCCTGGACGTGGTCCCCGTCCCGGTCGACGCCGACGGGGTGGACGTCGGCGCGTTGTCCCGCACGCGCGCCCGCGCGGTCGTGCTCACCCCCGCACACCAGTTCCCGACGGGCGTGGTCCTGGCGCCGGCCCGCCGGGCCGAGGTGATTGCCTGGGCCCGCCGCGTCGACGGCCTGGTGGTCGAGGACGACTACGACGCGGAGTACCGCTACGACCGTGAGCCCGTGGCCTGCCTGCAGGGCCTGGCACCCGACCACGTCGCCCTGGTCGGCTCGGTCAGCAAGGTCCTGGCCCCCGGCCTCCGCCTGGGCTGGCTGGCGGCACCCACGCAGTGGACCCCCGACCTGTGCGCCGCGAAGCACGACGCCGACAACGGCGGCCCCGCCCTGCAGCAGCTCGCGTTCGCGGAGTTCCTGGCCGGCGGCGGCTACGACCGTCACCTGCGCAGGGCTCGCCGCCTGCACCGCGAGCGCCGCGACGCCGTGGTCGCCGCCCTGCGCCGTCACCTGCCGAGGGCGCGGATCGGCGGCATCGCGGCCGGCCTGCACCTGGTGATCGAGCTCCCGCCGGGCACGGACGACGTGGCGGTGGCGGAGCGCGCGGCAACGGCGGGTCTGGGCCCCTTGGCCCTGTCGACGCTGCGCATGCGAAAGGGCGGCTCCTGCGGCCTGGTGCTGGGCTACGCCGCACACACCCCGCACGAGCTCACGACGGCGGTCCGCAAACTGGCCACGCTGATCTGACGGCACCTCCTGCGGCGAAGGGTGCGAAGAAAGGGGCCGTGTTCGTCGTGGTGCGGCGAAGGGGAGGCGTGGGCACGGGATAACGTCGACGGCATGTCGCAGGATTTCGTGCCACTTGCCGAGCACATCGCCGACGCGCTGCTCGAGTGTGCGCCCGGCCTCGCCGCCAGTGCGGGCGATCACCGGTTCGACGATCGGCTGCCCGACTACTCCGCGGAGGGTGTGGCGGCCGACGTCGACATGCTGCGCGACGCCTCCGCGGCGCTCAGCCAGGTCGACGTCGACGAGCTCGACGTCCAGGACCAGGTCGACCATGCCGTGCTGCTCGCGCGGGTCGAGCGGATGCTGTTCGAGCGCACCGAGATCCGCGAGCACGAGTGGAACCCGCTGGTGCACAACCCCGGCGGGCTGCTGCACGGGCTGATCTCGCGGCCCTTCGCGCCGGCCGAGGAGCGGCTCGTGTCGATCGCCGCGCGGCTGGCCGCGGTTCCCGATGCTCTCGCCACGGCGCGCGAGGTGCTCGGTGACGCGCCGCGGGTGCATATTGAGACGGCGATCGGGCAGTTCGGCGGCACTTCGCGGCTGGTGCGCGACGAGCTGGGGGAGCTGTTCAAGGAGGCGCCGGGCATGGCCGAGCTGGTCGCGCCGGTGCAGGAGCGGGCCGCGGCCGAGCTCGACGCGTTCGCCGAGTGGCTGCGCGGGCGGCTCGACGGGGCCGAGCGCGACCCGCGGCTCGGGCGGCGGCTGTGGGAGGCGCGGCTCTGGCACACCCTGGACACCGAGCTCGGCGCGCGGACCGTGCTGGAGCGGGCCGAGGCCAACCTCGAGCGGGTGGGTGAGGAGCTGAAGGCCGTCGCGGCCGAGCTCACGAAAGACGGGACGGTGCGGGAGGCGCTCGCGCGGGCCGCGGCGGACGTGCCGGACAACGACACGATCGTCGAGCTGGCCAAGGTGTCGCTGGACGAGGCGACGGCGTTCGTGCGGGAGCACGACCTCGTCACCCTCATCGACGACCCGCTGGTCATCATGGAGATGCCCGAGTTCGCGCGCGGTGTCGCCGTCGCATACTGCGACCCGCCGGGGCTGCTGGAGCCGGCCGAGCTGCCGACGTTCTTCTGCATCTCGCCCACGCCGGCGGACTGGTCGGACGAGCGGGTGGCCTCGTTCTACCGCGAGTACAACAGCCACATGCTGCGCGACCTCACCGTGCACGAGGCGACGCCGGGGCACTTCCTGCAGCTGGCGCACGCGCGGCGCTTCCGCGGCCGCACGCGCGCCCGGGCGATCGGGTGGTCGGGGCCGTTCGTGGAAGGGTGGGCCGTCTACGCCGAGGAGCTGATGGCCGGGCGCGGCTTCGGCGGCCTGCCGGTGCGCCTACAGCAGCTGAAGATGCAGCTGCGGATGAGCATCAACGCGATCATCGACCAGCGGGTGCACTGCGACGGGATGAGCGAGGAGGAGGCGATGGCGCTCATGATGGAGCGCGGCTTCCAGGAGGAGGGTGAGGCGGCCGGCAAGTGGCGGCGCGCACTGCTCAGCTCGACGCAGCTGTCGACCTACTTCGTGGGCTACACCGAGGTGCGGCAGATCGCGGATGAACGCCCGGCGAACATCACGCTCCGCGACTGGCACGACCGCATGCTCGCACACGGCTCGCCGCCCCCGCGCCACCTGCGCACGCTGCTGGATCTTTAACCCGAAGCGCAAGCAAGATCCGCACGAGCGATAGGCTCAGGGTGCCGCACCGTGGCGGCCGACCAACCTTTTTCGGCAAGGAGTGACACGACAGTGGCCACTATCGAAGCAATCGGCGCGCGGGAGATCCTCGACTCGCGGGGCAACCCGACGGTTGAGGTCGAGGTCGTTCTCGACGACGGCACCCTGGCCCGGGCGGCGGTGCCCTCGGGCGCCTCCACCGGCGCCTTCGAGGCCAACGAGCTGCGCGACGGCGACAGCAAGCGCTACCTGGGCAAGGGCGTCGAGAAGGCCGTCGAGAACGTCAACGAGCGCATCGCCGAGGCCGTGCGCGGCTTCGACGCCACCGAGCAGCGCCTGGTCGACCAGGCGATGCTCGACCTCGACGGCACCCCGGAGAAGTCGGAGCTGGGCGCCAACGCCATCCTCGGCGTCTCGCTCGCCGTGGCCAAGGCGGCCGCCGACTCGGCCGGGCTGAGCCTGTTCAAGTACCTGGGCGGCCCCAACGCGCACGTCCTGCCGGTGCCGATGATGAACATCCTCAACGGCGGCGCGCACGCGGACTCCAACGTGGACATCCAGGAGTTCATGGTCGCCCCGATCGGTGCCCCGACGTTCCGCGAGGCGCTGCGCACCGGCGCCGAGGTGTACCACACCCTCAAGTCGGTGCTGAAGAAGAAGGGCCTGGCCACCGGCCTGGGCGACGAGGGCGGCTTCGCCCCGAGCCTGCCCACCAACGCCGCGGCGCTCGACCTGATCGCCGAGGCCGTCGAGAAGGCCGGCTACTCGCTCGGCAGCGACGTCGTGCTCGCGCTCGACGTGGCCGCCACCGAGTTCTTCAAGGACGGCGCCTACGGCTTCGAGGGCGCCGCCAAGTCGTCCGACGAGATGATCGCGTACTACACGCAGCTCGTGGACGCCTACCCGATCGTGTCGATCGAGGACCCGCTGTCCGAGGAGGACTGGGACGGCTGGAAGGCGATGACCGACGCGCTCGGCAGCCGCATCCAGATCGTCGGCGACGACCTGTTCGTCACCAACCCGCAGCGCATCGCCCGGGGCATCGCCACCCAGACCGCGAACGCGGTGCTGGTCAAGGTGAACCAGATCGGCTCGCTCACCGAGACGCTCGACGCCGTCGACCTGGCCCACCGCGCCGGGTTCCGCACGATGATGAGCCACCGCTCGGGCGAGACCGAGGACACCACGATCGCCGACCTCGCCGTCGCCGTGGGCAGCGGCCAGATCAAGACCGGTGCGCCGGCCCGCTCCGAGCGGGTCGCGAAGTACAACCAGCTGCTGCGCATCGAGGACGAGCTCGACGACGCGGCGCGCTACGCCGGGCGCGGCGCCTTCCCGCGGTACCGTTAATCGATTTCATAGCGGGGGGAGGGGGCAATGCAGCCACGCACGCGCCCAGGCGGGCGCGCCGGTGCAGGCCGCGGCTCTTCGCCGCGAGGCCAGCGCGCCGGGGCCGGCCGCGCCCCCTCCCGTCCCACTGTGGCCCGCCGGGCGGTCTCGCCCGGCGGGGCCGCGATGCGCACCCGCGCGCCGCAGCCGCGCCGGTTCACCAGCCGGGCGATCCTGCTCAGCCTCGTGCTGCTGGTGCTCCTGCTCGCCTACGCCTACCCGGTGCGGGTCTACCTCGCGCAACAGGCGGAGATCGAGGCGATGGAGGCCAGCCAGCAGCGGCAGGCCGAGAAGGTGGCCGAGATGCAGGCGCGGGCCAAGAAGTGGGACGACCCGGAGTATGTGATCTCGCAGGCCCGCCAGCGGCTGCACATGGTGCTGCCGGGCGAGAAGCCGGTCGTGGTGGTCGACCCGGCCAATCGCGAGGAGACCGACCCCACCGAGGTACCGGGCGCGCCCAAGCCGCCGCGGCCCTGGTACGGCAAGCTCTGGTCGAGCGTCGAGGCGGCTGACAAGCAGTGACCGAATTCCAGAAGGCCACCGACGAGGATCTCGCGGTGGTCGCGGCGCAGCTCGGCCGCACGCCCCGGGGCACCCGCGCGGTAGCGCACCGCTGCCCCTGCGGCCTGCCCGACGTCGTGGAGACCACGCCGCGGCTGCCCGACGGCACACCGTTCCCGACGCTGTTCTACCTCACCTGCCCGCGCGCGGTGCACGAGTGCAGCCGGCTCGAGTCGTCGGGCCTCATGCGCGAGATGGGCGCCCGGCTGGCCGAGGACCCCGAGCTCGCCGCCGCCTACCTGCGGGCGCACGAGGACTACCTCGAGCGCCGCGAGCGGGTCGGGCACGTCGAGGAGATCGACGGGGTGTCGGCCGGCGGCATGCCGACCCGCGTGAAGTGCCTGCACGTGCACCTCGGCCACGCACTGGCGGTCGGGCCGGGCGTCAACCCGTTCGGCGACGAGACGCTGCAGAAGGCCGGCGAGTGGTGGGCCGGCGGGCCGTGCGTCTCACTCGATGCTGGTGACGACCGACCGTAGGATCTCCCAGCCGTCGGCGTCGTCCTGGGTGCCGGTGTGCGGGCGGCGGAAGCGGCGCACCTCCACGGCGATGTCCGACAGCGCCCACCGCAGCTGGAACAGCATGATCGTCGACGGGCGCACCAGCACGCCGGTCGCCTCGGCGTAGGCGGCGAAGATCGACCCGTCGCCGGGCTCGATCAGCCACAGGTCCCGCTCCGGCGGCGAGACGAGCACCGTGTCCCAGTCGATGAGCCGCCACCCGGTCGGGGTGCGCATGGTGTTGCCGGAGTGCGGCTCGCCGTGTGTGAGCACCGCCCGCACCGGCTCGCCGCGGCTCTGCAGCACCAGCTCGTCGTAGCGGGCGAGGACCCGTTGCAGCGGGCGCCGGTGTTCGGCGAGGAGATCCGCCGCCGGTACGGCATAAGGCCCGCACTGCTCGCCCGGCCGGCGCAGCGCCGCCTCGACCTCGTCGCGGTGCGGCACCGCGAAGTCGTCGACCCGGGCATGCCGGCGGGCGATCGGCGGCGCGGTGTGCAGCCGGATGATCATGTCGAGCGTGGCCTGGCGATGGACCGGCCCGGCGAACGCGTTCCACTCGAAGCTCGTGCCGTCGACGAACGGATAGACGGCGATCGTGAACGGCCCGCTGCGCACCGTGGTCCCGGTGGACAGCGACGGCACCGGTGCGACGACGAAGGTGTGGCCGGTGGCGTAGAGGTCGGCCGCGACGCGGAGCGAGGCGTCCAGCTTCCCCGCGTCGGCCGGCTCGTCGACGGTGACGAACCACCGGGAGCCCGCGGTGTCCACGAGCTCCCAGTGGTGACTGCCGAAGCCGACCGGCCGGTAGGTGAGTGACTTGACCGGAATGCCCCACTCCCGCGCGAGAACCTGCTCGAGGGTCTCCTCGGGCAGCCCGGCGGGTGGCGTCAGCACCCCGACAAGGTACGTCAGTTGCCCGGAGTCGGCGGGGCGGCGTCCTCGATGATCTGGGCACCCTTCGGCGGCACGAACGCCTGCGGGTCGACCTTCTCGCTGTACTTCGTGAGCTCCACGCCGAGCGCCTTGTCGTCCGTCCCGACCCCCTTGAAGCGCGTGAGCAGGCCGTTCTCGGAGACGCAGACGTGGAACTCCTTCGCGGTGACCGCGTTGGGGTCCTGGTCGCGAGGGATGCCGGTCACGTCGAGACAGTCGCTTTTCTGACCCGCGATCGTCGCGGTGCTCTCGGCGATTTTCACGCCGGGTACCACGGCGGCGGCGGTCATGAGCGCGAGCGCCATCTCCGCGCTGATGAACCCGCCGCCGGCGACCGCCGACACGTACGCCGACTGGTCCGCCTGCGACAGCTGCCCGGTCTGCACCGGGCTCTTGTGGCACACGACCTTGGCGCCGGCCTTGCCAGTGCACTGGTAGAGCGTGTCCTCGGTGAGGATGAACCGCCCGTCAGTGCCGAGGTAGGCGGCCTTGGGCGGCTGCTGTACGACCGTGGTGGTCTTGCCGTCGTCCTTGGAACCGGAGACGTCCTTGTAGTCGGCGGTGAACGTGAGCTGGCCGGACTTGCCCAGACGGTCGGCCAGGTTGCTGATCGCGGCGACGTTGTCGGCGGCCTGCTTGACCTGGCCGATGAGGCCGCAGCCCAGCGCGCCGGCGCCGAGCACGAGAGCGGTGGCCGTGGCGAGCAGCCGGGATGCGGTTCGAGACATGCGACACAATGTGGGGCCGCCCGCCGGCCACGGCAACGATCTGTCAGCAGGGCGACCCGTTCACCGAGCAACTCGTCGGCTGGGCCGCGTCGCCCTTGGCCTCGAACCCCATCCGTATCGCACCACCGGCCTCGAGATAGGTGTTGTACGCCTGGGACCGCAGGACGAGCCTGCCCGGCTGCGACTCGGCCTTCGCGCCCCACGTCGAGGTGACGTCGACGCCCTTGGGCAGCTCGAGCTGGACCATCCAGCCCGTCAACGGCTGGCTGCCCAGGTTGGTGAGCGTCACCTCGGCGTTGAAGCCGTCCTTCCACTTGCTGCGCACCGCGTAGGCCGCCTTCACCGTGCCCGGCGGTGCGGTACCCTTCGCGCTCGGCCCTCCCCGCGGCGACGCGGGCGGCCCACTCGTCCCGGCCATCGTCGTCATCGGCCGGCTGGAGTCGTCACCCTTGGTCACGTAGAGAACGGTCATCGTGCCGGCCACCACCGTCATCACCGCTGCGGTGATCATCAGCACCCGGTCGCGTGTCAGATGCCACATCCGCGCGCCACTACCCTTACGCCCATGGAGGTAACCGTTCGGCGGGCGCGAACCGCCGACGTGCGGGGTATCCGGCGGCTCGTCGCGATGTACGTCGCGGACCGCCGGCTGCTGTCCAAGCCGACCGTGGCGCTGTACGAGGCGGTCCAGGAGTTCTGGGTGGCCGAGCGCGACAGCGACCGCACGATCGTGGGCTGCGGCGCCCTGCACGTGATGTGGGAGGACCTCGCCGAGGTGCGCACGGTCGCCGTCGACCCGCTGCTGCGCGGGCACAAGATCGGCCACCGGATCGTCGCCGAGCTGCTCGACGCGGCGCGGCAGATCGGCGTGCGCCGGGTCTTCGTGCTCACGTTCGAGACGAAGTTCTTCGGCTCCTTCGGCTTCGTGCCCATCGACGGCACGCCGGTCACCCATCAGGTGTACGAGGAGCTGCTGCGCTCCTACGACGAGGGCGTCGCGGAGTTCCTCGACCTCGAGCGGGTCAAGCCCAACACCCTCGGCAACCACCGCATGCTGCTGCATTTGTAGGCTCCACACCGTGAACCGCGAACATCCCGCGAAACGTGTGGCGGCCATCGACTGCGGCACCAACTCCGTCCGGCTGCTCATCGCCGACGTGTCCGAGTCCGCGGGGGTCGTGGACGTCACCCGGCAGATGCGCATCGTCCGGCTCGGCGAGGGCGTCGACCGGACCGGGCGGCTGTCACCGGCGGCCATCGAGCGCACCCGGGTCGCGCTGGCCGACTACGCCGGCGACATCGCCCGGGCGGGCGTCGACGCGGCCCGCATGGTCGCCACCAGTGCGTCGCGCGACGCCGAGAACGCGGCCGACTTCCAGGCCATGGTGTTCGACACGCTCGGGTTCGCGCCCGAGGTGATCACCGGCGACGAGGAGGCCCGGCTGTCCTTCGCCGGCGCCGTGCGCGGCCTGGACGCCGAGGCGCCGTTCCTGGTGGTGGACATCGGCGGCGGCTCGACCGAGTTCGTGGTCGGCTCGCCCTCGACAACCAACGACGTCGACGCCGCGCTGAGCGTGGACATCGGGTGCGTGCGGATGACCGAGCGGCACCTGCGCGCCGACCCGCCGACGCCGGAGCAGGTGGCCGCGGCCGAGGCCGACATCGCCGCGTCCGTCGAGCGCGCGCTCGCCGCCGTCGACGGTGGCCGGGCGCGCACGCTGGTCGGGCTGGCCGGCTCGGTGACGACCGTGGCCGCGCTGGCGCTGGGGCTGCCGGAGTACGACCCGCAGCGCATCCACCGCGCCCGGATCTCCGCGGAGGACGTGGCCAAGGTCACCGCCGACCTGCTCGCGAAGAGCGCCGAGCAGCGGCTCGCCAGCGCCGTCATGCACCCCGGCCGTGCCGACGTCATCGGCGCGGGGGCGCTGATCCTGCGGGTCATCGTCGAGCGCTCGGGCGCCGGTTCGGTGATCGCCTCCGAGTCGGACATCCTCGACGGCATCGCACTGTCGCTGACATAAGGGCGATCACCTGGAGACGATCACCCCGTGCGACGCACCTCGGCGCGCGACTGCTCGCGCGGCTCCGCGTCGTCGCGGGACCACCACCAGCCGTAGGTGAGCACGCCGTCGCTGGGCATCGTGATAATGATCTTGGCGAGCAGTGCGCCCTCGTAGGCGTTGAACACACCCGGCTCGCTCTGCACGAACCGGGTCACGCCGGGCAGCTCGAGGCACGTGACGTGCAGTTCCAGCCGACCGGCCTCGCTTGCGGTGAGGATCGTGTGCTCGACGTGCTGCAGTCCCTTGCTGTCGCTGACCGCCTCGTAGTCCAGCGTGATGGCGTTGCCGCGCACCACGGAGGTCACCTTGATGCGGGCCACGAAGGGGCCGGACTCCAGCCCGTCGCCGCGGCCGCGATACACGCCGGGGGCTGCGGCGAGGCGTTTCAAGAGATCGGTCACGGCGCACACCGTAATACGTGCGCGCTCGGTGGTGCGCACGCTGGCCCGAGCCCGTTATCGTGGGCCGGTTCCATCGGGCCGATGGGTGGTTTCCCAGCTCAACGGTCATATCGCCCGTTAGGGTGATCTTTGCGACATACCCCGGAAGGAATCGCATGTCTGATCAGTACCCGCCGCCCGGCAGCTACCCGCCACCCGGTGGCGGGGGTTACCAGCCTCCCGGCGGTGACCAGCCCCAGTATGGTCCGCCCTCGTCCGGTGCGCCCTACGGCCCGCCGGCGGGCAACCCGTACGAGCAGCAGCCTCCGGCGTACGGCCAGCCGCCGGCCTCGGGTAGCCCGTACGACCAGCAGCCTCCGGCCTACGGCCAGCAGCCGTCCTCGGGCGGCTCGTACGGTCAGCAGCCGCCCGCGTACGGCCAGCCGCCGGCGGGCAACCCGTACGAGCAGCAGCCCCCCGCGTACGGCGCGCCCGGCGCGCCCGGCATGCCGCCGTTCGGCGCCCCGCCGCCGCCGAAGAAGAGCAACGTCGGCAAGATCATCGGCATCATCGCCCTCGTCGTGGTCCTGCTCTGCGCCGTCTGCGGCATCTTCGGCTGGAAGAAGATCTCCGACATCTTCGCGAGCAGCAGCGCCAACGCCAAGGTCGGCGACTGCCTGGCCGGCGACTCGATCTCCGACAACACGGCCAACGACGTCAGCGTGAAGATCGTCAAGTGCGACGCGGCCGACGCGAAGTACAAGGTCATCGGGATCAAGGGAGGCGTGACCCGCACCGAGGCGCTCAAGGACGAGACCACCGTCTGCGACGCCTACACCGACGCGAAGTACGTCCTGTGGCAGGGCTCCGGCACCACCGGCGACGCCCTCTGCCTCGACGACGCCAAATAAGCAAGCAAAGTCAGCGCAAGAAGGGCGGTCCTGCTCCGGGCGGGCCGCCCTTCTTCGTGCCCCGGTGTTCCGTGCTTGATACTACTGTGCATTGCGTACTACTCTGCCTTCCGTGGACACCACCCAGCTGCTCAAGGGGGTGCTCGACCTGGCCGTCCTCGCCGTGCTGCGCGACGAGGACGGATACGGGTACGACATCCTGCGCCGCCTGCGCTCGGCGGGCCTCGACGACGTAGGGGACGCCTCCGTGTACGGCACCCTGCGCCGGCTCTTCCAGGCCGGGACGCTGACCACCTACGTCGTCCCGAGCGAGTCCGGGCCGCACCGCAAGTACTACGCGCTCAACGCCGCCGGCCGTGCCCAGCTCGCCGAGTCCGGCAAGGTGTGGCGCGGCTTCGCCCACACGATGGACCAGCTCATCGGGGAGACAGCATGACCGGTCCGGAGCGAAGCGGAGGGGCCGGTCATCAGGGAACTCAGTCCATCTACGGTCATGCAACCGACGAGCGTAGCGAGGAGGGCGCATGACCGGTCCGGAGCGAAGCGGAGGGGCCGGTCATCAGGGAACTCGGTCCATTTACGGTCATGCAACCGACGAGCGTAGCGAGGAGGGCGCATGACCGCGCCGAGCGACAGCAGCCTCGAGATCGACTTCTACCTCGAGCGGGTCGGCGCGGCGCTGGCCGACCTGCCGGCCGACGTGCGCGACGACCTCATGGAGGACCTGCCGGCGCACTTCGCCGAGGTGCTCGAGGAGCAGGGCGGGTCGCTGGTCGAGCGGCTCGGCCCGCCGGCGGACTACGCCGCCGAGCTGCGGGCCGCGGCCGGCCTGCAGAGCGTGCCGGCCGGGCGGGTGCCGGGCTTGCCCCGCCTGGAGGCGCGCATCGCGCAGGCCCGGCGCTGGCTCGGCGTGCTCGACGCCCGGGCCGGCGTCGCGATCGGCTACGAGCGGTTCAGCGACTTCGCGCGGCTCCTGCGCCCGGCGTGGTGGATCGTGCGCGCGGTCGGTCTCGTGGCGGTCGTCTTCGCGCTCGACATCATCCCGCGCGACCGCTTCGACGACCCCATCGGCTGGGTGCTCGTCGCCGCGGCCGTGGTGGTCTCGGTGCGCATCGGGGCGACCGGTCGCCCGCGGATCCCGCGCTGGGCCGGCTACGGCGTCACGGCCGTCGCCGTGATCGGGGTGCTGACCGTCGCCGCGAACGCCGACCGTTTCAACTCGTACACGTACACGAACGACTCCGGCATCAACAATCCCTACGGATACATCACCGACGTGTACCCGGTCGACCGCAACGGCCATCCGCTGGACGGTGTCGCGCTGTACGACCAGAACGGCAACCCGATCACGATCGGCAACCCCTGGCGCTGCGCCACCATCGACCAGCAGCCGCCCGAAATCCCCACCTACCCGATGTGCCTGCAGACCAACAAGCTGGAGCCGAGCGCCGGCGCCAAACCGTCCGGGTCACCGTCACCGTCACCGTCACCGTCAGCGTCGGCGTCGGCGTCCGTTTCGCCGTCGGCGTCGCCGTCCCGCTAACGTTCGCCGAGTGGAAGACGCACTCGATCGCCTCGACGCCGAGATCAGCGAGTGTCGCCGCTGCCCCCGCCTGGTCGCCTGGCGGGAAGAGGTCGCGGCGACCCGCCGGGCGGCGTTTCGCGACGAGGAGTACTGGGGGCGCCCGGTGCCCGGCTTCGGCCCGCACCGGGCGCCCATCGCCATCCTCGGGCTCGCACCGGCCGCGCACGGCGGCAACCGCACCGGCCGGATCTTCACCGGCGACCGCTCCGGCGACGTGCTGTTCGCCGCCCTGCACCGCGCGGGCCTGGCCAACCAGGCCACCAGCACTTCTCGTGACGACGGGCTGACGCTGAGCTCGACGCGGATCTTCTCGGCCGTGCGCTGCGCGCCGCCGGACAACAAGCCGACCCCGCTCGAGCGCGACACTTGCGCGCCGTTCCTGCATCGCGAGCTGCGCGAGATCGCGCCTGACCTGCGGGTCGTCATCGCTCTGGGCGCATTCGCGTGGGCCGCCTTCTGGCCCGCGGTGCGCGCCGTCTACGGTGTAGCACCGGCGCGGAAGGTGCCGTTCGGTCACGGCGTCCTGTGGCGGGCCGACGGGGCTCCTGCGTTGCTCGGCTGTTACCACGTATCTCAACAGAACACCTTCACAGGTCGCCTCACGCCAGGAATGCTTGACGAGGTTCTCGCCCGGGCCAAACAGATCGCCGGGCTTCCATAGAGCGACGGGATGCCATGGACCGCACCTTCAACCGCTGGTTGCCGGTGCTGGGCGTCGTCGCCGTGCTCGCCGTCGGGGCCGTGGCGGCGTCGATGTCCTCGCCGGAGATCACCAACGTGCCGGTGCCGACGCCGGCCACCGAACGTCCCACACCGCCGGTGCAGACGACCGAGATCCAGCTGTACTCCGAGCAGCCCACCCCGAACTCGGGCAGCGGCAACGGCTCGGCCGACTGGCTGCTCTACATCGCGGCCGGGTTCTGCGCGGTGGCGGTCATCGTGCTCGTCGGGACCCTGGTGTGGTACCTGCTGAGGAGCCGGAGCCCGAAGCACAAGCCGCGACTGTTCGTCGAGCCCGAAGCGCCCCGCCCGATGACGACCGCCGCCACCGGCGACGAGGTGATGGCCGCGGTCGAGGCCGGCCTGGTCGAGCTCAGCGACACCGACGCCGACCCGCGCCGGGCGGTGATCGCCTGCTGGGTGCGCCTGGAGCGCGCCGCCGCCGCGGCCGGCACCCCGCGCCTGGTCGGCGACAGCCCGACCGAGCTGGTCACCCGGCTGCTGTCGGCGCACCAGGTGAGCCGCCCGACGCTGGAGGGGTTCGCCGAGGTGTACCGCGAGGCCCGCTACGCCACGCACACCGTCGGCGAGCGGGACCGCCACGACGCGATCACGGCACTGCAGCAGATCCGCGCCGAGCTGTCCGGCGTCGCGCGCGCGGCGAGCGGAGGTGGCCCCGGTGCCTCGTGAGCACGAGCAGGTCGTCGGCCTCGACGAACTCTTCGAGGTCGGCCGGGCGGCGCCGCGGCCCGAGGGGCGCCCGCCCCGCCGCCCGTCGCGGCCCTTCGACTCCCGCTGGTGGATCCGCCGGCTCTTCGTCGCCGTCGCGCTGACCGTCGTCGGCTGGGGGCTGCTCTACATCGTCGGCTACGAGGTGTCGTTCCCGCTGGTGCTGCTGTCGATCGTGGCGATCCAGGTGATGCGCGAGATGCTCGTGCAGGTCCGCGCCGACGAACTGCCCGCCGCGGTGACCGGCGCCGGGCTGGCCCCGGCCCGCCTCGAACCACCGCCCCGGACCGAGCGAACCTCCCGTACCGGAGGTACCGGCCGGCGCGAGCTGCGCGACGCCGTCCCGTCCGGCGACGGCATCCTGCTGGCCGTGGCCAAGTGGGACGACCGCTTCGTCTGGGGCGAGCGCGACCCGGGGCGCTTCGCCGCCGTGGTGGTGCCGCGCTTCACCGACCTCGTCGACGCCCGGCTGCGCCAGCGGCACGGCATCACCCTGGCCGGCGCGCCCGAACAGGCCCGCGCCCTGGTCGGCGAGGAGCTCTGGCAATTGCTGCACTACACGCCGTCCCGCGTGCCCAGCCCGCAGGACATAGCATCGATCGTCGCAAAGGTGGAGGCGCTATGAAGACGCTCGCACCGGCCGAGGTGGGCCGGATCGCCAAGGTGGTCCTGGACCAGGTCGGCACGGTGGTCGTCGGCAAGCGCGACTCGCTGGAGCTGGTCCTGGCCGGCATCCTGGCCGGCGGCCACGTGCTGCTGGAGGACCTGCCGGGCCTGGGCAAGACGCTGACCGCGCGCTCGTTCGCGCAGGCGCTCGGCATCGGCTTCCGGCGGCTGCAGTTCACGCCCGACCTGCTGCCCGCCGACGTCACCGGCTCGTTCCTGTACGACCAGCGAAACCACGAGTTCACCTTCCGCGCCGGCCCGGTGTTCACCAACCTGCTGCTCGCCGACGAGATCAATCGCACGCCGCCGAAGACGCAGTCGGCGCTGCTGGAGGCGATGCAGGAGCGGCAGGTCTCGGTCGAGGGCGCCACCTACCGCCTCGATGCGCCGTTCCACGTGCTCGCCACCGCCAACCCGATCGAGTACGAGGGCACCTACCCGCTGCCCGAGGCGCAGCTCGACCGGTTCCTCCTGCGGGTGTCGTTCGGCTACCCGGAGGCCGAGGAGGAGTGGGACGTGCTGCGCCGTCGCATGTCGCGCCGGCAGGAGGAGGCCAACCTCGAGGCCGTCGTCGACAGCGAGACCCTGCTGGCGATGCAGGGGGCGCTCGAGGACGTCATGGTGGAGGACTCCATCGGGCGCTACATCGTCGCCCTGACCGCCGCCACCCGCGTCCACCCGCACGTGCTCGTCGGCGCCTCGCCCCGCGGCTCGCTCGCTCTGCTGCTGCTCTCGCGCGCCTCCGCGGCACTCAGCGGGCGCGACTACGTGGTACCCGAGGATGTGAAGGCGGTCGCCGTCCCGGCGCTGTCGCACCGCATCTCGCTGCGCCCGGAGATGTGGCTCAAGCGCATCGACCCGCGCTCGGTCGTCGGCGAGGTGCTCGCGCAGACCCCGGCGCCGGCCAGCGGCGCGATGCCGACCTACGGCGGAAGGCGTGGCTGAGCGGCGTGACTGAGCAGGGCGCACCACGATCGCACGCGCGGGCGTTCGAGCCGACCCGGGCACTTGGCCGGGCCGTGCTCGTCGCCGGCGCGCTCGTGCTCGCCGCCGTGCTCATCGGGCAGTACGAGCTCGTGGTCCTGGCCGTCCCGTTCGCCATCGGCACCGCGATCTCGCTGGTGCGCCGCCCGCAGCGCGTCCCCGTGGTCGAGGTCACCGCGGCCGAGCCGTTCCTCGTCGAGGGCAACGACCTCGGCGTCTCGATCAACATCGGCAACCCCAACCCGTCCGGGTTCGACCTGGTCGTGGTCCGTTCCGTGGTACCGCGCTGGGTCCGCCTGCGCCACAGCGACCGCCCGTACGCGGTGAACGTCGAGGCCGGCACCCTCGCCGGCGTCGAGCTGGAGGGGCGGATCCTCCGCTGGGGCCGCCACCCGCTCGGCCCGGTGACCGCGCACGCCGTCGCCTCCGACGGGCTGCTGGTCAGCCGCGCGGTGCGCACGCCGGAGCTGCCGCTGAAGGCGTACCCGGCGACGGAGCATTTCGACGCCGCCGAGGCGATGCCCCGCGCGGCCGGCCACGTCGGCGGACACCGCTCCCGGCGCCCCGGCGAGGGCGGCGAGCTCGCCGGCGTGCGCCGCTTCGGACCGGGCGACCGGCTGCGGCGCATCGACTGGCGGGTCTCGCTGCGCACGCGCGAGATCCACGTGGTGAGCACGCTGTCCGACCGCGACGCCGAGGTCGTCGTCCTGCTCGACGCACTGCACGAGGCCGGGCGCTCCGGCGGCATCGACGGCAGGGCCTCCGTGCTCGACATCACGGTGCGCGCCGCGGCCGGCATCGCCGAGCACTACCTGCACCGCGGCGACCGGGTGGCGCTGCTGCAGTACGGCGGCACCGTGCGGCACCTGCGCGCGGCCAGCGGCCGGCGGCACTACATGACGGCGCTGGAGTTCCTGCTCGACGTCGAGGCGGGCGAGCAGGACGACGAGCCGCCGCCGTCGTCGTTCGGGCCGCACATGGTCCAGGCCAACGCGCTGGTGATGGTGCTCACGCCGCTGCTGGACGTGCGGTCGGCGGCGATGCTGGCGAACCTGGCCCGCGCCGGGCGGTTCGTGGTCGCCGTGGACACCTTGGCCGATCCGGTACTGCGGCTGCGCGCGACCGGCCGCTGGGGCGACGTCGCGCAGCGCATGTGGCGCCTCGAACGCGAGGCGATCATCGGCCAGCTGCGCGAGCACGGCGTGCCGGTCGTCGCCTGGGGCGGCGCCGGCAGCCTCGACGAGGTGCTGCAGGGCGTGGCGCGCGTGGCGGTCGGGCGGACGGTGACGGCGTCGTGATCGAGGAGCTGCAGGAGTACTTCTTCGGCCGGATCAACCGCGTCCGCGACACGGCGGACCGCGCCGCCGCCGGGCCGCTGCTCGTGCGCCTCTTCGTCGTCGTCTTCGCCGCGCTGAGCCTGGCGCTCGCGTTCCCGGCCGAGCTGCTGCACAACGTCGTCGCGATCGGGCTCGCCGGGTTCTTCGCCCTGCTGCCGGGGGTCTTCCCGCGCACCCGGCTGGTGGGCCTGACGATCTTCCTGTGCGTCTTCGGCTGGCTGCTGGCCACCTTCCTGTACGGCGAGAAGTCCTCTGTCGTCGGGCTGATCGGGCTGTCCACGGCGATGTACCTCATGCACTCCCTCGCCGCCCTCGCCGCGGTCCTGCCGTACGACGCCGTGCTCTCCCCGGGCGTGCTGAGCGGCTGGCTGCTGCGGGCCGGCGCCGTGGTCGCGGTGAGCGCGATCGTCAGCGTGGCGCTGATGCTCGTGGTCAAGCTGACCGTCGGGCCCGTGTTCCTCGTCGCATCGCTCGTCGGCGTCCTCGCGGCGGGCGGGCTGGCCTACGTCATCGCTCGCCGGGCGTGATTTGTTTGGCCCCTGCTATCGATCGGCTTCGGTCGCTGTGGCGGCCGTTACAGCCTGCGTAATGCTGGTTACATGTAGATGGCCTGACTGAACTGCGGGTGCCTTCGTGGCTAGCGTTGATGCGTGGCTGCGAAGCGAATCCTGATCGTCGGCGCCGGGCACGTCGGGCTCTATGCCGCCCTGCGCCTGTCCAAGAAGCTCAACCTGCACGAGGCTGAGGTAACCGTCGTCGACCCACAGCCCCACATGACCTACCAGCCGTTCCTGCCGGAGTCGGCGGCCGGCAACATCTCGCCCCGGCACGCCGTCGTGCCGCTGCGCCGCGAGCTCGAGCGGTGCCACGTGCTGTCCGGCACCGTGACGAGCATCGAGCACGCGCGGAAGGTGGCGATCGTCCAGCCCATCATCGGGCCGGCCCGCGAGGTGCCCTACGACCACATCGTCGTGGCGCCGGGCTCCGTCTCGCGCACCCTGCCGATCCCCGGCCTGCGCGAGCAGGCGGTCGGCTTCAAGACCATCGGCGAGGCCGTCTTCCTGCGCAACAGCGTGCTCGACCGGCTCGACGTCGCGGCGACCACCACGGATGAGGCCACCCGCCGGCGCGCGCTGGCCTTCGTGTTCGTCGGCGGCGGCTACGCCGGCGTCGAGGCGCTCGCCGAGATGGAGGACATGGTCCGCAGCGCGCTGCGCTACTACCCGGAGATTCCGAAGGACGACGTCCGGTTCATGCTCGTGGAGGCGGCCAACCGCATCCTGCCCGAGGTTGGCGCGGAGATGGGCGCCTACACGGCGGTGCAGCTGACCCGCCGCGGCATCGACATCCGGCTCGGCACGCGGCTCGAGTCGTGCGTCGATGGCCTGGTCAAGCTCTCCGACGGCGACGCCTTCGAGGCCGACACCATCGTGTGGACCGCGGGCGTGAAGCCGCACCCGATGCTCGAGGACACCGACCTGCCGCGCAACCAGCGCGGCGCGATCACCTGCAAGCCGACGCTGCAGGTCGTCGACGCCGAGGGCAACGTGGTCGAGG
This sequence comes from Dactylosporangium darangshiense, assembly GCF_039537565.1. NCBI lineage: Bacteria > Bacillati > Actinomycetota > Actinomycetes > Micromonosporales > Micromonosporaceae > Dactylosporangium > Dactylosporangium darangshiense. Next base: position 46,472 of record NZ_BAABAT010000006.1, on the reverse strand, counting down.
GCGCATGGAGCGCCGGCGACTGCGCCGCGGTGCCGGACCTCACCTCGTCCGACCCGGCCGCGCTGTGCTCGCCGAGTGCGCAGCACGCCGTGCGCCAGGCCTCCCGGCTGGCCGACAACATCGCCGCGGTCGTGCGCGGCCGGCAGCCCGTCGACTACCGGCACAAGCACGTCGGCTCGGTGGCCGGGCTCGGGCTCTACAAGGGCGCCGCGCGCGTGTACGGCATCAAGGTCCGAGGGCTTCCGGCGTGGTTCATGCACCGGACGTACCACCTGAGCCGCATCCCGACGCTGAACCGCAAGATCCGGGTGCTCGTCGACTGGACCCTGCAGCTGGTGCTGCGCCGCGAGGTCGTCGCGCTCGGCTCGCTGCACGAGCCGCGCGAGGCGTTCACCGAGGTCGCGGTGCCGATCCCGCTGCCGGTCGGGCGCAACGCGACCGCGGAGAAGCGCGCCGCCTAGCGCGGGGCGCGCCAGATCCAGACATCGGCGACGCGCTCGCCGGGTCCGAGCAGGGCGTCGAGGGTGCTCTTGAGCGCCCCGGCGCCCTTCTGCCCGTCGGCGAGCACGAAGCACGAGGCGTGCCAGTAGGCGATATCCCGGCGCAGCGCCACGCGGTCGGCGTCGGTGAGCGCCGGTGCGGTGCCGTTGACCGCCGCCCGCTGCAGCAGCCGCGAGGTCGGCCGGGGGAAGATCCCGACGGCCGCGTGCCCGCCGTCGCCGTAGGGGCCGATGAACCAGCCCTGCGGCGTGGCGAACGCCACGCCGGTCGCCGCCGCCCAGCGCATCGCCTGCGGGTCCTGCGAGTCCGGCAGCGGCACGGGCACGATCGTGCCGTCGCGCGGCGCACAGCCGCGCCAGTACCCCTCCGTGAAGAACTTCGGCACGGGCGCGCGCGGCACGGTCGGCAGCGGCAGCGGAGCCAGCGGCACGAGCGAGGCCGTCACGGCGACCGGCACGAGCAGCTTCAGCGTCTCGGTCTGCGTCAGCGCCGCGTGCACGACCTGTGCCACGACGAACGCGAGCAGCGGGATCGCGGCGAGCGCGAAGCGGGCCGGCAGCGCCCACTCGAACACCGGCAGCCCGTCGAGCAGCGCGTAGGGCCCCCGCTGGTCGGTGCGGTGGTGCCCGACCACGATATGCGGGCCGAGCGAGAGGGCGAACAGCACGATCGACACGACCGTGCAGGCCACGACGGACGGGCGCCGCCACATCCACACCGTCGCGCCGAGCACGACGACGAGCACGGGGGCGCCGAAGAAGGAGGTGTACTCCGCCGGCCCGCTCGCCAGCTGGGCCGCGCTCTCGCCGCCCGCCAGCGACAGCGGCGAGATGGCCGTGAAGCTCTTGAGGTCGGCGGAGAAGAAGGCCGGGCCGAACACCCCGCCCGATGCGCTCTGCGGCCCGCGGAACTGCACCCACAGCGGGTACGCCAGCAGCGCGACGACGACCGCGAGCGCCACGCCGAGCCCGGTGCCGAGCGTGGGGAGCACGGTCCGCAGCGCCGGCCGGGCGGTCGCGGCGAACGCGAGGCAGAACAGCCCGAGCGTGATGACGGTGAGGAACAGCACCTCCTCGCCCAGGAAGAACTGCGCGGCGGCGAGGCCGCCCAGCAGCAGCCCGCGGCGCACGGCACGGCGCTGCTCGCGGGCCAGCATGACCACGCACCAGACGATCGGCGGCGCCAGCCAGGCGGCGGTCATGTGCAGGTGCCCGTTGGACTGGCTCACCATGCCGGGCGCGAAGCCGCAGAAGGCGCCGCCGACGAGCGCCGCGATCCGGTGCAGGCCGGCGGTGCGGGCGAAGAGGAGGTACCACCCGGCGCCGTTGGCGGCGAGGTTGAACCCGGTCACCACGGCGAAGGTCACCGGCGCGCCGAACGCGAGGGTCAGCGGAGCGAACAGCAGCCCGAGCCCGATCAGCGAGGCGTTGCCGAGGATGTTCACTCCCTCGGGTGCGTTCAGCGCGCCGGTCACGAAGGCGAAGTCACCGCGATACGCTCGGGTTGCGTAGGCGAGGAACCACTCGTCGAGCGCCTGGTCGTCCGGGTTGAGCCCGAGTGCGCGGCCCGCCGGATCCGGCCAGAGCCCGCGCGTCACGAGGGCGCCGGCCAGCACCAGGAGGAGGCACGCCGCGGCGTCCTTAATCCATGGACGCCGAAAGCACATCGGCGGACCGGCCGGTGTTCGCTGCTCGACCGGCGCAGTCTCGGCCTCGTCGGTATGCGGGGCGCTGGTCACCCGGATGACAGTAACGGCCATCCCCTTGTCGGTGTTGATGGTTCGTCGGACGGGCTACCGTGAGACGCGTTTCTACGCCCGGGTGGTGGAACGGCAGACACGGCCGCCTTAAAAGCGGCTGCCGCGAGGCGTGCGGGTTCGAACCCCGCCCCGGGCACCGTCTTCAGTTCGTCGATATTGAGCTAACCGTCACGTCGCGCTGTACGGTGACGGTTTCCGTTGCGCCCTTTCGCGGTACCCTGGTCGTACACGTGAATGAGACGCCCATGGAGGCCGATCGTGCAGAGTTCCAACCCGGTGCTCACCCGCCTTGGTGAGGCGGCGCGGGCTTCCCGGTATGAGACCGGGTATGGACCCGGCTATCCGGGTGCCGTTTCCCGCACCATGACCATGGACGACGTCGTCGTCCGCACCGTCGCGCTGCTCGCGATCACGGGCGTCGTCGGCGCCGGTGCCTGGGTGCTCCTGCCGCCCAGCAGCGCTGTGACCTTCTTCGCCGCGTTCATGGCCAGCATCGCCGGCCTGGTCCTCGGCCTCGTCATCTCGTTCCGCCGGGTCACCAGCCCGGCCGTGATCATCCCCTACGCGGCCTTGCAGGGCGTCGCGCTCGGCGTCATCAGCCGCGCCTTCGAGAGCTGGTATTCCGGCATCGTCATCCAGGCGGTCGTCGCGACGTTCGGCATCTTCGCCGTCATGGCCGCCCTCTACAAGTTCAAGGTGCTGCGGGCGACGCCGAAGTTCACGAAGTTCGTCATCGGCGCCCTCATCGGCGTCGTGGTGCTGAGCTTCGCCAACTGGCTGTTCTACATGTTCGGGCTCAACCTGGGCCTGCGGGAGTACAGCACGAACGGCCACGTGGGCTGGCTGCCGATCGTCTTCAGCCTCGTGATCATCGGCGTCGGCGCGCTGACCTTCATCCTCGACTTCGACGCGATCGAGCAGGGTCAGCGCTACGGCCTGCCGGAGCGCTACGCGTGGTACTGCGCGTTCGGCATCCTGGTCGGCCTGATCTTCCTGTACTACGAGATCCTGCGCCTGCTGAGCTACCTGCGACGTTGATGACCGAGGAAGATCAGTTCGGCGCCGCCGTGCGCAAGCTGGTCGGCCAGGTCGCACACTGGACGCCGCCCCGATGGGCGGCGTCCAGTGCGTCTGGAAGGACCCGCGCCGAGCTCATGCACGACCTCGTGCAGTGGATGGCCGACCGCTGTGCCGAGGCCGAGGGGCGCCCGCCGCTGGCCGTGCCGCGGCTCGACAACGACCTCGCATTGCCCGACCAGCTCACGGTGGTCGCCGCCGACCTGGCCCGGTTCGGCTCCGAGCGCGACCGGGCCGACGCCGCGGAGCGCATCAACGCGGTCCGCGGCGCCTTCGCCTGAGCCGCGTTACGTCAGGTGCGCCAGGAGGTCCTGGCGCGTGATGACCCCGGCCGGCTTGCCGTCGATGAGCACCACGGCGGCGTCGGCCTTCTCCAGCAGCGCCACGGCCTCGCTCACCGGCTGCCCGCCGCCGATCATCGGCAGCGGTGCGGCCATGTGCCGTTCCACCATGTCGTGCAGGTGCGCCTGGCCGGAGAAGAGCGCGTCGAGCAGGTCGCGCTCCGCGATCGAGCCCGCGACCTCGCCGGTGACAACCGGCGGCTCGGCCTTGAGCACGGGCAGTTGGGAGACGCCGTACTCGCGCATGTAGTCGATCGCGTCGCGGACCGTCTCGTTCGGGTGGATGTGCACCATGCCCGGCACGCTGCCGTCCTTGCCGATGAGCAGGTCGGCCACGGTCGGCGTCTGGTCGGCGGTGCGCAGGAAGCCGTAGCGGGCCATCCAGTCGTCGTTGAAGATCTTGGAGAGGTACCCGCGGCCGCCGTCGGGCAGCAGGACGACCACGACGTCGTCGGGGCCGGCCGCGCGGGCGACCTTCAGCGCGGCGGCCACGGCCATGCCGCAGGAGCCGCCGACGAGTAGCCCTTCCTCGCGCGCCAGGCGGCGGGTGAGCTCGAAGGACTCCTTGTCGGAGACCTCCACGATCTCGTCGCAGATGGTCCGGTCGTAGGTGGTCGGCCAGAAGTCCTCGCCGACGCCCTCCACGAGGTACGGCCGGCCGGTCCCGCCGGAGTACACCGAGCCCTCCGGGTCGGCGCCGACGACGCGCACGCGGCCCTCGGAGACCTCCTTGAGGTACTTCCCGGCGCCCGAGATCGTCCCGCCGGTGCCGACGCCCGCCACGAAGTGGGTGATCCGGCCGTCGGTCTGCTCCCAGAGCTCCGGCCCGGTCGTCTCGTAGTGCGAGCGCGGGTTGGCCGGGTTGGCGTACTGGTCGGGCTTCCACGCGCCGGGGATCTCCCGGGCCAGGCGGTCGGAGACGTTGTAGTACGAGCGCGGGTCCTCCGGCGCGACCGCGGTCGGGCAGACCACGACCTCGGCGCCGTAGGCGCGCAGCACGTTCTGCTTGTCCTCGCTGACCTTGTCGGGGCACACGAAGACGCACCGGTACCCGCGCAGCTGGGCCACCAGCGCCAGGCCCACCCCGGTGTTGCCGGAGGTCGGCTCGACGATCGTGCCGCCCGGCTGCAGGAGGCCGGCCTTCTCGGCCTCCTCGACCATCTTCAGCGCGATGCGGTCCTTCACGCTGCCGCCCGGGTTCAGGTATTCGACCTTGGCCAGGACGGTGGCAGAGATGCCGGCGGTGACGTTGCGGAGCCGGACCAGGGGCGTGTTGCCCACCAACTCGACGACGTTGTCGTAGTAACGCACGTCGCCAGCCTATCGGGCGTCCCGATCAGCAGACGCGGCCTACCCGACCACGTGCCCGGGGATGACGCTGTCGCGCAGCCGCTCCCACTCCAGGAAGCGCTCGAGCTCGTCCATGAGGGCGCCGGCGAAGTACCCGGCGACGGCGAGGTCGTCGACCAGGCCGAAGACGAGCAGGAAGGCCTCGGGCACGGCGTCGATCGGGGAGACGATGTAGACGCCGGCGGCGGCGAGCATCAGCAGCCGGGAGCCGCCGTCGTACTCCCGCTTGAGCGTCGCCTTGATCATCCGCGGTAGCGCCGCCAGCCGCTTGCCGACGCCGGGCGTGTCCGACCGGAACACGCGCAGCAGTGCAGTCCAGGCCATCCGCCGTCGAAGCGCGCCGTTCGCCATCGTGACCGCCCTCTCTCCCTTGGCCTACGAATGTAGCGGTGCCCGTCACCTTGCGCGCGGTACAAATGACGACATGGATCTCGATGCCGCGCGGGCAGTCATCAGCGAGCAGCACCAGGCGGTTCTGGCGACTCGGCGCTCCGACGGAGGGGTGCAGATGTCGCCGGTGCTCGCGGTGGTCGACGACGAGGGCCGCGTGGTCATCAGCAGCCGCGTCCCGGCGTACAAGGTGCGCAACCTGCGCCGCGACCCGTGGGCGGCCCTGTGCGTGCTGCCCGACGGCTTCTACGGCCGCTGGGTCCAGGTCGAGGGCGAGGCCGACATCGTGCTGCCACCGGACAGCGTCGAGGGTCTGGTCGACTACTACCGCCGGGCAACCGGCGGGGATCACCCCGACTGGGACGACTACCGGGCGGCGATGCTGCGGGATGAGCGGGTCCTGATCCGCGTCACCCTGCACCGCGCGGGCCCCGATCGGTCGGGATGAGGACGATCGGGATCAGGACGAATAGCGGCGAATACTTGGAGGGCGGGGGTTAGCCTCGGGTTCGCGTGAGGCCCAGGGCGGGAAAGGCGGGGGCGGTGAACTTGCAGTCGGAGCGGGCTCGGCGGATTGCCACGGCGGCGGTGGTCGGCGGCGGGGGCGTAGCGGGCGCGAGCGTCTTGTTCTATGGCGTGGTACTCGGCCAGGCGCTGATGGCGCGCAAGACGATCCCGCAGGTGGTGAGCCCGCCGCCGCGTGCCGACGGGATCTTCGGGACCCAGTTCGAGGGCGAGCCGATCCGCCTCGTCGTCCTGGGCGACTCCTCGGCCGCCGGCTACGGCGCCGAGCACCCGAGCGAGACCTTCGCCGCCGCGGTCGCCGCCGGTCTGGCGGAGCAGCAGCAGCGCCCGGTGCGCATGCGCTGCCTGGCCGTCGTCGGCGCGGAGTCCAAGGGCCTGCCGCCCCAGGTGGACGTGGCCCTGCGCCAGAAGCCCGACATCGCCGTCATCTGCGTCGGCGGCAACGACGTCACCCACCGCGTCCGCGTGCAGACCGCCGTGCAGCACCTCGTCGACGCGGTGCGCCGCCTGCGCGCGGCCGGCGTCGAGGTCGTCGTCGGCACCTGCCCCGACCTGGGCACGATCCGCCCCATCCAGCCCCCGCTGCGCTGGCTGGCCCGGCGCTGGAGCCGCCAGATGGCCACCGCGCAGACGATCGCCGTCGTCGAGGCCGGCGGCCGCACGGTGTCGCTCGGCGACCTGCTGGGCGAGCTGTTCTACGCCGAGCCGGACCGCATGTTCAGCCTCGACCGCTTCCACCCCTCCGGCGCCGGCTACCTCGCCGCGGCCCAGGCCGTCCTGCCCACGGTCGTGGCGGCGCTGGCGGAGCCCGCCGAGGCCGGCGTGCCGCTGAGCGCCGGCGAGGGCGTGCGGTCCCTGCCGCAGGCCGCTCTGGAGGCTGCGCAGCGCCCGGGCACCGAGGTCAGCGGCGCCCAGGTCGCCGGCCGCGACCGGGGCCCGGCGGGCCGCTGGGCCCAGCTGCGCCACCGCGTCTGGCACCGCCTGCCCCAGCAGGCCGCACGCACCCCGGACCGCGCCGCGGAGCCCGCATGACCTGTTCGGGGTGAGCTGGGTTACAGCGGCGGGCGCCGCACGCGGGTTCGCCGGTTAGGCTCGTGATGCGTCCGGATATACCCCTGATTTACCCGGAACGGAGGTGACGGCCGTGAGCGTCGTCAAGCGCCTCGCCAGGCTCGCGACCGTGACCCTGGTCGCCGGCACCGTCGGCGGTGCGGCCGTCCTTGCCGCGCAGGCCGTCGCCGCCCGCACCCGCAACTACGCCAAGCCCGACATGCGCCTGGCCATGCGCTCGTCCGTCGGCGCCGTCGGCAAGCCGTCGATGCGCCTGGTCCTGCTCGGCGACGCCACCGCGCTCGGCGTTGGCGTCGAGCGCGTCGCGGACACCGTCGGCGGACAGCTCGCCGCGCTGCTCGCGGAGGGCACCGCCGGCCGTCGCGTCGAGCTGTCCAGCGTCGCCGTCGCCGGCTCCCGCTCGTCCGACCTCGCCACGCAGGTGGCCCGGGCCCTGGTCGGCCCGGCGCCGGACGTGGCGGTCGTGCTCGTCGGCACCAACGACGTCACCCACCTCGGCCGGGCCGCCGACGCCGCCGAGCACCTGGGCGCGGCCTGCCGCCGCCTGCGCGACGCGGGCATCCCGGTGGTCGTGGGGACCTGCCCCGACTTCGGCGCGCTGCGCGCGTTCGCACCGCCGCTGCGCCAGCTGCTCGGCCTGCGCAGCCGCGGGATGGCCCGCCTGCAGGCGAGCGCGGCCGGCGCCGCGGGCGCGGTCGTGGTCGATCTGGGGGCCCGGACCGGAGCGGTGTTCCGGGCGGACGAGGGCACGCTGTGCCACGACGGCTTCCACCCGTCCGCGGACGGCTACCGGGTCTGGGCACACGCCCTGCTCCCCGCGGTCGAGGAGGCCGCGGCGCTGCGCCGCGGCGTCTGATCATGCCGTTGCGTGCGGCCTGCTAGATGCACGTGGTGTGACAATTCTGCTGTCGCACCGCAGGTCCGGGCGGATTACCCGAAGGTAGCATCAGGGCATGCCGGAAGCTGTCATTGTTGCCACCGCCCGGTCCCCGATCGGCCGTGCCGCCAAGGGATCGCTGCGCGACCTCCGCCCCGACGATCTTGCCGCCACCATCGTCCGCGCCGCGCTGGACAAGGTGCCGCAGCTCGACCCCCGGGAGATCGAGGACCTCTACCTGGGCTGCGGCCTCCCCGGCGGCGAACAGGGCTTCAACATGGCCCGCGTGGTGAGCACCCTGCTCGGGTTCGACCACCTGCCGGGCGCCACCACCACGCGGTACTGCGCCTCCTCGCTGCAGACCACCCGCATGGCCTTCCACGCGATCAAGGCCGGCGAGGGCGACGTGTTCATCTCGGCCGGCGTGGAGTGCGTCTCGCGGTACGCCCGCGGCAACTCCGACGCCCTCCCGCCCGACGCGCAGGCGGCGGTCGGCGGCCCGTGGCAGAACCCGGCGTTCGCCGGCGCCTACGCGCGCACGACCAAGCGGGCCGAGGGCGGCGCCGACGCCTGGCACGACCCGCGCGAGGACGGCGAGCTGCCCGACATCTACATCGCCATGGGCCAGACCGCCGAGAACCTCGCGGAGATCGAGGGCGTGACCCGCCACGACATGGACGAGTTCGGCGTGCGGTCGCAGAACCTGGCCGAAGAGGCCATCAAGAAGGGCTTCTGGGCCCGCGAGATCACGCCGGTCACGACGCCGTCCGGCGAGACGGTGTCGGCGGACGACGGGCCGCGGGCGGGCGTGACGTACGAGGGCGTCGCCGGGCTCAAGCCGGTGTTCCGCCCCGACGGCCGGGTGACCGCCGGCAACTGCTGCCCGCTCAACGACGGCGCCGCCGCGGTCGTCATCATGAGCGACATCCGCGCCCGCGAGCTCGGCATCACGCCGCTGGCCCGGATCGTCTCCACCGGCGTGACCGCCATGTCGCCGGAGATCATGGGCATCGGCCCGGTGGAGGCCTCGCGCAGTGCCCTCAAGCGCGCCGGCATGACCATCGACGACGTCGACCTCGTGGAGATCAACGAGGCCTTCGCGGCGCAGGTCATCCCGTCGTACCGCCACCTCGGCATCCCGCTGGAGAAGCTCAACGTCAACGGGGGCGCGATCGCGGTCGGCCACCCGTTCGGCATGACCGGCGCCCGCATCACCGGCACGCTGATCAACTCGTTGAACTGGCACGACAAGTCGATCGGCCTCGAGACGATGTGCGTCGGTGGCGGCCAGGGCATGGCGATGGTGCTCGAGCGCCTGTCCTGACCCACCGGATGCGAGACCCGCGGCGCGGGGGGATGCCGAGCGGCTGCCCCCGCGCTGCGCCCTTTTCCGGGTTGCGCCATTCGCCGCCCGTCAGGGTATGAATCCGACATGTCGTGGCGCGCAGCGCCCGACATGTCGAGCGAGCCGGCCGGTTACTCCAGCGGTGCCGGGACTGCGACCACGTCGACCAGGGCGTCCTTGCGCAGCACCGTGATCGGCAGGCGCGCTCCGATCGCCGGGCCGAGCATCAGGCGCAGCACGTCCTGCACGCCCGTGATGGGCCGGCCGCCCGCCGCCAGCATCACGTCGCCGACGTAGAGGCCGGCCAGGCCCGCCGGGCTGCCGGGGACCACCTCGGCCAGGCGCAGGCCCTTCGACTGGCCCAGGCGCTGCGCCAGTGCCGGCGGCAGCGACACCGTGGCGCCGGCGACGCCGAGCCAGGCGCGGCGGACCCGGCCCGTCGACATGAGCTCGGACATGATAAGCCGGGTCGTGCTGTTGATCGGGACCGCGAGGCCCAGGCCGATGCCGGCGACCGCGGTGTTGATGCCGACGACGCGCGCCGCCGAGTCGGCCAGGGCGCCGCCGGAGTTGCCGGGGTTGAGCGCGGCGTCGGTCTGGATGACGTCGTCGATCAGGCGGGTGTGCCGGCCGTCGCGGACCGGCAGGGAGCGGCCCAGCGCGCTGACCACGCCGGCGGTGACGGAGCCGGCGAGGCCGAGCGGGTTGCCGACGGCGACGACCAGCTGGCCGATGCGCAGCTCGTCGGCGTTGCCCAGGGTCGCGGGCGGCACGCCGGGCTCGCGGATGCGCAGCACGGCCAGGTCGGCGAGCGGGTCGGCGCCGACGACGTCGAAGCGGGTCTGTGTGCCGTCGGTGAACTCGGCGACGCCGCCCTCGGCGCCGGCCACCACGTGAGCCGAGGTCAGCACGAAGCCGTCCGCGGTGTAAACGACGGCCGAGCCGGCGCCCTCGCCGCGGCGGCTGCGCACGGTCAGGCTGGCCACGCTCGGCAGCAGGGAGGCCGCCACGCTGGAGACGACCCGGCTGTACGCATCAAGCGCGTCGATTTCTGGGTCCATGCCCAAGCCAACGCCGCCCGAGCGCGCGCCATGCCCGCCGCGTTACGCCGACAGCGATACCGCCGGCAGGTCGAACCAGCGCAATGCCTCGAAGTTGGGCGAAACGACGCCCTCCGGCTCCGGGCTCGACGGGAGCGACTCGAACAGCTCGCGGGCGTACCGCAGATACCCCGACAGGTCCGATTCGGGCGCCCGCTCGTGCCGCGAGGGCCACGTCAGCTCGCCGGCGGCGTCGTACCGCAGCTCCGACAGCCGCAGCGGCGGCTCCACGACCCCGTCGCGGTGCTTCCACAGGCCGGTGTACGGATCGAAGCGGTACTGCGGCAGCAGCGCCCACCCGTGCGTGGCCACGAGGTGGACGGCCTCGACGATGTATTGGAAGACGGTCTCGGAGATGAAGTAGTTGAAGCTCACCCGGACCCAGCCGGGCTTGATGCCCTCGCAGCCGGCGATGATCTCCTGCTCGAAGCGGTGCGAGCGCTCGATGTCGATGCCCAGCAGCCGGTGGCCGTAGGGGCCGGCGCACGAGCAGCCGCCCCGCGACTGGATGCCGAACAGGTCGTTCAGCATCGAGACGACGAAGTTGTGGTGGAGGTACCGTCCGCCGGGTCTCTTGATGACGAACGAGACGATCGACAGGCGCGAGGCGTCGAGGTTGCCGAGGATCTCGATGTTGGGGTTGGTCTTCCACGACGCGATGGCCTCGCGCAGGAAGCCCTCCTCCAGGGCACGGATGGTGTCCGTGCCGACCGCCTGCTTGAGCTGGAACACCAGGCCGGCGCGGATCGACTCGACGATCGCCGGCGTGCCGCCCTCCTCGCGGTGCGCGGGGTCGGCGATGTAGTGGTGGTCCGTCGGGTTGACGTAGTCCACCGTCCCGCCGCCGGGCACGGTCGGCACCCGGTTGGACAGGACCTCCCGGCGCACCACCAGCACGCCCGGGGTGCCCGGGCCGCCGACGAACTTGTGCGGCGAGATGAACACCGCGTCCTTGTACTCGCCGGGCCCCGGCCCGTACATCGCGACGTCGACGTACGGCGCGGCGGCCGCGAAGTCCCAGAACGACAGCGCCCCGTGCTCGTGCAGCAGCGCCGAGATCGCGTGCGTGTCGCTGACGATCCCGGTCACGTTGGACGCCGCCGAGAACGATCCGATCTTCAGCGGCCGGTCGGCGTGGCGCGCGAGCTCCGCGCGCAGCCGGTCCAGGTCGATGTGGCCGTTGTGATCCTCGGGGATCACGACCACGTCCGCGATGGACTCGCGCCACGGCAACTCGTTGGAGTGATGCTCGAACGGGCCGATGAACACCACCGGGCGATCGGCCGGCGGGATGTGTGCCGAGAGGGCGTAGCGGTCCTCCAGCGCCGCCGGCACCCGCAGGCCGAGGATGTGGACCATCTTGTCGATCGCCGCGGTGGAGCCGGAGCCGGTGAAGATCACGACCGTCTCCGCGTTGCCGCCGACGGCGTCGTTGACGATCTGGCGCGCGTCCTCGCGCAGGCGCGTGGTCTGCAGGCCGGTGCCGGACGACTCCGTGTGCGTGTTGGCGTACCGCGGGAGCACCTCGTCCCGCACGAACCGCTCGATGAAGTCCAGCGCGCGGCCTGAGGCGGTGTAGTCGGCGTAGGTGACCCGGCGAGCGCCGAACGGCCCCCACATCACCTGGTCGTCGCCGATGACGGCCGCGCGAATCCGCTGTAAGAGGGGGCTCTCCATGGCAGCCATTATCGCGGGCGCCACGCCGATCTCTTTCGTGTGGTCGGCTGGATGTCGCACTCGTTGTCCGCTCGGGCCTGCCCCCGGACTGTCTAACGTTTCGTCCGGAGGTGCTCAGGAAGCCTCATGGTCGCAATCCCGCAACGACAAAGACCCGCCCGTACGCGGTTGCCGGCATGCCTCCGCCGGCTCCGAACGCCTCCGGCCAGGCGTCCTCCCCAGGGATCGGGCGGGTCCACCGGCAGGCGAGGGCACACGTCGTGGTTCCCCGCATACATCGCGATAGGTGCCCTCGCCTGCCAAACCCCTGCATATGTACCTCTTTGCGCGGTATTCACCCCCGGATGGGAGCCTGGGCCGTTTCGCGCAAGCGCCGGGCGCCGCTGCGTGCAGCACGCTTAGCCTTGGCCGGAGCGGAAGACGTCCGCGGGCAGGAGGCGATCGTGGAGTTTCTGGTCGACATGGTGACCACCGTGCCAGCGGGAACCAGCGAGGCGGAGGTCGACGACATCCGCGCCCGGGAGGCGGCCAACTCTGCGAAGCTTGCCGATCGAGGACACCTGCTCCGCCTGTGGCGTCCGCCCTTGGCGCCCGGCGAGTGGCGCACCTGGGGCCTCTTCCGGGCCGACGACGCCGACCAGCTGGAACAGGTGCTCGCGACGATGCCGCTGCGGGCGTGGCGCCACGACACGGTTACGCCGCTGTCGCCGCACCCCAACGACCCGGCCCTCAGAAACTCCTAGGCGGTCGGAGGTTGCCATGACTACCGCCACGCCCGACGAGAGGGCGGCGCTGCGCGCCGTTCTCGACCCGTGGAAGGCCGCCGTCGACGCGCACGAGCCGGAGGCTGTCGCGGCCGTCTTCACCGAGCAGGCCATCTTTCAGGGCCTGCACCCGTACAGCGTGGGACGCCGTGGCGTCGCCGAGTACTACGCGTCGCAGCCGCTGGGCATGACGGCCGAGTACACCATCCGGGAGGCGCGGCGCCTCGCGTCCGACCTGGTTCTCGGATACCTGAGCGTCGAGTTCTCCTTCACCGACCGGCCGGCGATCACCGTCTACCTGAGCATTCTCGCGCGGCACGTCGCCGACACCTGGCTCATCGACCACTACCAGGTGTCGCGTCTCGACTAGGCCCGGAGCCGGCGAACTACCGGGCGTCGGGGACCTTGGCCACGCCGATGGGGCAGGTCATGCCGTTGGGGCCGTGGTTGCAGTACCCATAGGGGTTCTTCGAGTCCGACAGGTACTGCTGGTGGTAGTCCTCGGCGTAGTAGAACGCCCCGGCGGGCGCGATCTCGGTCGTGATCTCGCCGCGGCCCGCGGCCCGCACCACCGGCGCGAACAGCTCGCGCGAGGAGGCGGCGACGGCGGCCTGCTCCGGGGTCGTGGTGTAGATCGCCGAGCGGTACTGCGTGCCGACGTCGTTGCCCTGGCGCATGCCCTGCGTCGGGTCGTGGTTCTCCCAGAACGCCTTCAGCAGCGCCTCGTAGGACACCTTCGCCGGGTCGTAGACGACCTGGACCGCCTCGGTGTGGCCGGTCAGCCCCGAGCAGGTCTCGTCGTACGTCGGGTTCTTGGTGAAGCCGCCCTGGTATCCGACGGCGGTGGAGTACACGCCGGGGATCTGCCAGAAGATCTTCTCCGCGCCCCAGAAGCAGCCCATGCCGAAGTGGGCGACCTCGAGCCCGGCCGGCCAGGGGCCGCGCAGCGGGGTGCCCAGGACGGTGTGCTTCGCGGCGACGGGCATCTCGACGTCGCGCCCGGGAATAGCCGACTCGGCCGTCGGCAGGTCAAGCTGCTTGGTGTACCGCAGAAACACGATCCGCTCCTTAAAAACTTGAGGTGCTTGGACTCAAGTTTGCCGCGCGATCCGCCGTGAGGCCTTATGAGCTCATTACGGTCGAGATCTTCTCTGCGAAGGACAACGCTTCCTCGTCCGACTCGTATTTCGTGCGCGGCCAGAAGAAGCCCTTGAGCCCGTCGCCCTTGGTGCGGGGCACGACGTGGGTGTGCAGGTGGGGCACGCTCTGCGAGACCCGGTTGTTGATCGCCACGAACGTCCCGCCCGCCGACAGGCCGGTCTCGACCGCGCGCGCGATGCGCTGGACAAACCCGAAGTACTCGGGGATCTCGGCCGGATCGAGGTCGCCGAGCGTGACGACGTGCGTCTTGGGCACGACGAGCACGTGGCCCTTGAACACCGGGCGGACGTCCAGGAACGCGGCGGCGGTTGGCGTGGTCGCCACCATGAATCCGGGCGCGGCGCCCGACGCGATGGAGCAGAACAGGCAGTCCGACACGCCCGCCAGCCTAGCCGCCGTTAGGGTCGAGGCCATGACCCACGGCTTCGAGACGCTCGCCATCCACGCCGGCCAGGAGCCGGACCCGGCCACCGGCGCGGTCGTGCCGCCGATCTTCCAGACGAGCACCTATGCGCAGGACGCCGTCGGGCGGCCGCGCCAGGGCTATGAATACAGCCGGACCGCCAACCCGACCCGCGACGCGCTGCAGGAGTGCCTGGCCGCGATCGAGGGCGGCCGCCGCGCGCTCGCCTTCGCCTCCGGCCTCGCCGCCGAGGACACGCTGTTGCGCACCGTCTGCCGGCCCGGCGACCACGTCGTCATCCCGGACGACGCCTATGGCGGCACGTTCCGCCTCTTCTCCAAGGTCGCCGAGCGGTGGGGCCTGAACTGGACCGCCGCCTCCATCCACAGCGTCGACGCGGTGCGCGCCGCGATGACCGAGCGCACCCGGATCGTCTGGGTCGAGACGCCGACCAACCCGCTGCTGGGCATCGCCGACATCGCCGCGCTGGCACAGGTCGCGCACGACCGCGGCGCGCTGCTCGTGGTCGACAACACGTTCGCCTCGCCGTACCTGCAGCAGCCGCTGCACCTGGGCGCTGACCTCGTCGTGCACTCGACGACGAAGTACCTCGGCGGCCACTCCGACGTCGTGGGCGGCGCCCTGATCGGCACGGACGAGCAGCTGCTCGGCGAGCTCGCCTACCACCAGAACGCGATGGGCGCGATCAACGGGCCGTTCGACGCCTGGCTGACGCTGCGCGGCATCAAGACCCTCGGCGTGCGCATGGACCGGCACTGCGACAACGCCGAGAAGGTCGTCGAGTTCCTCACGCGCAGCAAGGCGGTGGCCCAGGTGCTGTATCCGGGCCTGCCCGACCACCCGGGCCACGAGACGGCGGCCAAGCAGATGCGCCGCTTCGGCGGCATGGTCAGCTTCCGCGCGCACAGCGAGGAGCACGCGGTCGAGATCTGCAACCGCGCCCGCCTGTTCGTGCTCGGCGAGTCGCTCGGCGGCGTCGAGTCGCTGATCGAGCACCCCGGCCGGATGACGCACGCGAGCGCCGCGGGCAGCCCGCTGGAGGTGCCGGGGGACCTCGTCCGGTTGTCTGTCGGAATCGAGACGATCGACGATCTTCTGGCCGATCTGGAGTACGCGCTCGCTCGTTGACACACTTGACCGCACCGCAGACGGGTACGGAAAGGTGTTCGGCATGCTGCACCGCTCCACCACCTGGGTAGGCGCCACGGCCAGGGAGATCGCGCGCGCGGTGCGCCGCGGCGACACATCGGCGACCGCGGTCGTGGCCGACCACCTGGACTCGATCCGGGCCTACGACCGCATCGTCGGCGCGTTCCGCGAGGTGCGCGCCGCCGAGGCGATCGCCGAGGCGGAGATGGTCGACGAGCAGCCGGGGCTGGGCAACCTGACCCTGGCCGGGGTGCCCGTCGCGGTCAAGGAGAACACCCCGGTCACGGGCCTTGCGACCTGGAACGGCTCGGCCGCGGCGCGCTCGCCGGTCGCCGAGCACGACCACGAGGTGGTGCGGCGGCTGCGCGGCGCGGGCGCCGTCGTGGTGGGCGTGACCCGGATGCCGGAGCTCGGCATCTGGGCCACCACCGACGACGACGGCGCGATCACGCGCAACCCGTGGCGCACCGACCGCACGCCCGGCGGGTCGTCGGGCGGGTCGGCCGCCGCCGTCGCGTCGGGTCTCGTGCCGATCGCGCACGGCAACGACGGGCTCGGCTCGATCCGGATCCCCGCTGCCTGCTGCGGGATCGTCGGGCTCAAGCCGGGCCGCGGCGTGGTGCCGGCCGACATCGGCGCCAACGACTGGTACGGCCTCACCGAGAACGGCATCCTGGCCACCACGGTCGCCGATGCGCATCTCGGATTTTCGGTGCTTTCCGGTCGTACCCCACAAGCCCTGACACCACCGGGAACGCTGCGCGTGGCCGTCTCCCTGCGCAGCCCCGTCACCGGCGTGTTCCCCGACGCCGACGCGCGCAAGGGTCTCAGCGACGCCGTCCGGCTGCTGCTGGCGCACGGGCACGGCGCGGTGCGGGCCGACCCGGTCTACCCGCCGGCGCTGGCCGCCCGGGTGCTCGCCACCTGGTTCGGCGCGACGAGCCTCGACGCGGCCGACCTCGACCGGGCGGCGTTGCAGCCGCGCACCCGCCGGCACGTCGCGCTCGGCGAGGAGGCCCTGCGGCGCGGCCTGGTGCGCGACGCCGACCGCGCGGCCTGGCGCGAGCGCTGCCGCAACTGGTTCAACGACGGCGGCTTCGACGTGCTGATCACCCCGGCGCTGGCCACCGCGCCCCCGGCCGCGCAGCACTGGTCGGCCCGCTCGTGGGCGGCGAACATGCTGGTCAACACCCGCTACGCGCCGTACGAGGCGCCCTGGAACTTCGCCGGCTTCCCCGGCCTGGTGATCCCGGTCGGGGTGCGCGGCGACGGGCTGCCGGCGGCCGTGCAGCTCGTCGGACCGCCCGGCGCCGAGCTGCTGCTGCTGGGCCTTGCCGGGCAGATCGAGCAGGCCGCGCCGTGGCGCCGCCACGCGCCGGGCTGGCCGCGCATGGCGGCACAGCGCCGATGATCAGGGGGCTCTCGCGGTGGGCGACGGTCGCGATGGCCGCCGTCGCCGGCACCGCGCTGGTGTACCTCGCGATCGCCCTGCTGCCCCTCGTCGACCTGTGGGCGGCCCGCCACCCGGGCCCCGACCGGTCCGCGTTCGCCACCACGCTGCGCATCGGCGGCTGGAGCCTGCTGGCCGCCGTCGCCGCGGTCAGCGCGGTCGCGGCCGCCGGCTGGGCCGTCCGCGCCCGCTCCAACCTGGCCGCGTTCGGCGTCCGGTCGCGCCGCCTCGCGCACGGCAGCGTCGGGCGCTCGCCGCACCTGCGCCGGCGGATGACCGTGCTGGTCTGGCTGCTGTGGAGCACCCTGTTCGCCGGTGCCGCGGCGACGCTGCTCGGCGTGCTCGCCGGCCTGGACAACCGGGCCGAGATCGGCTCCGTGCGCGACCTGGCCGCGTCCGGCCGCCCGGTCGACCACGCGCTCGCCGCCGACCTGTTCGGCCGCCAGCTGGTGTTCGGTCTGCCCGGCGCCGCGCTGTTCGTGATCGCCGCCGCGGCCGCCGTCGGGCTGATCGCCGCCGTGACCAGCGCGCAGTACGGCCGGGTTGCCCGGCTGCGCGTCGCGCCCGCCGGGGATGGTGGCACGATCAGGGCATGACCGTCGCCGTCCCATCGGAGCTCGTGACGCTCGCCGATGTCGAAGCGGCAAGGCGACTGCTGGCAGGCGTGACCCGCCTGACCCCGGTGGAGCCCTGCCGGCCACTGACCGCCAAACTCGGCGGGCCGACCTGGCTGAAGTGTGAGAACCTGCAGCGCGCCGGTTCGTTCAAGGTCCGCGGCGCCTACGTGCGGCTGGCCCGCCTCGGCGAAGCCGAGCGCCGCCGCGGTGTGGTGGCCGCCAGCGCCGGCAACCACGCGCAGGGTGTCGCCCTCGCCGCCAACCTGCTCGGCATCGCCAGCACCGTCTTCATGCCGATCGGCGCACCGCTGCCCAAGATCGCCGCGACGAAGGGCTACGGCGCCGCCGTCGAGTTCGCCGGCTCCACCGTCGACGAGGCGCTCGTCGCCGCGCACGAGTTCGCCGAGCGCACCGGCGCAGTGCTCATCCACCCGTTCGACCACCCCGACGTCATCGCCGGGCAGGGCACCGTCGGCCTCGAGCTGCTCGAGCAGGTGCCCGAGGTCAAGACCGTGCTGGCCGGCGTCGGTGGCGGCGGGCTCATCTCGGGCCTGGCCGTCGCGATCAAGGCGGTGCGCCCCGACGTGCGGGTCATCGGCGTGCAGGCCCGCGAAGCGGCCGCGTTCCCGCCGTCGCTGCGCGAGGGCCGCCCGGTGCGGCTGGGCACGTTCGGCACCATCGCCGACGGCATCGCGGTCGGCCGTCCTGGCGACCTCACGTTCGCGCACGTCGGCAAGCTCGTCGACGAGATCGTCACGGTGACCGAGGAGGACATCTCGCGGGCGCTGCTGATGCTGCTCGAGCGCGGCAAGATGGTCGTCGAGCCGGCCGGCAGCGTCGGCGTGGCCGCTCTGCTCGCCGGCGCCGTGCAGGTCGAGACGCCCGCCGTCGCGGTGCTCTCGGGCGGCAACATCGACCCGATGCTCATGGTCCGGGTCATCGAGCACGGCCTGGCCGCGGCGGGTCGCTACCTCACCTTCACCGTGCGCTGCGGCGATCGCCCCGGCCACCTCGCGAAGCTGCTCACGTACATCGCCGAGCAGGGCGCCAACGTCGTCGACGTCGCGCACCGCCGCCAGGACCCGCGCCTGCAGCTCGGCGAGGTCGAGCTCGGCCTGTCCGTCGAGACGCGCGGCTCCGAGCACTCCGACCGCCTGATCAACGCCCTCCGCTCGGCCGGCTACACGGTCACCTTCGGCATCTGAAAGCAATCGGCGCGGCGCCCTTCCGGGTGCCGCGCCGATCAGGCGTGTGAACGGCTCAGCCGGCGAACGGCTCGAACTCGATGATGGTCACCTTGATCGCCGCGCCGCTCGGCGCGGTGTAGGTGACGGTGTCCCCGCGGTTGGCGCCGAGGATCGCCTTGCCCAGGGCCGACTCGGGGCTGTACACCTTCAGGTCGGTGGTCGCGGCGATCTCACGCGAGCCCAGCAGGAACTTCTCGGTGTCGTCCTCGTCGTCGTCGAACTGGATGGTCACGACGGTGCCGGGCGCTACTGCGTCCGACGTGGGCGCGTCGCCGACGACCGCCTTGCGCAGGAACTCCTTCAAGTACAGGATGCGGCCTTCGGCCTTGCTCTGCTCCTCGCGGGCGGCGTGGTAGCCCCCGTTCTCGCGCAGATCGCC
Organism: Dactylosporangium darangshiense; assembly: GCF_039537565.1. Taxonomy (NCBI): domain Bacteria; kingdom Bacillati; phylum Actinomycetota; class Actinomycetes; order Micromonosporales; family Micromonosporaceae; genus Dactylosporangium; species Dactylosporangium darangshiense. Next base: position 27,268 of record NZ_BAABAT010000006.1, on the reverse strand, counting down.
CTCTTCGCGGCGTGCGTTGATCTCTGCGGCTATCGCCGGACGGTTGGCGATGAGCTCGTCGAGCTCGGCCTGCAACCGGTCATGGGCGTCCTGCGACAGCCAGGTGGTGGCCTGTCCGCCGTCGGTAGTCGACACTGAAGATCTCCTTACGGGCACGCTCGGTCAAACCACAAAGGTACCAGTGACTCGCATCACCGCGGCCACTTGAATTTGCCGAGGCGTTACCAGCGGGTCAACTTCACCTTGACTGGAGTGGCCCGCAGGCGGGTACCTCCACTGTGACGGGCCGGTCACTCGTTGCGAGGCGATATGTGACGAACGCCTCTGCGCCGGTCGGCACGTCGACCTGTGCGAGGCCGACCTCCTGACCGCTGGCGGAGCGGGCCCGCACGCTGCACGTGGCCCTCTTGTCCGGCTCCTTGCGCACCACGAAGTCCACCGTGATGCCGTCGTCGGTCACGTTGTAGAAGCGCTGGACCTGCGGTTCGTACTCCTGCGGCCCGTACTGCGTGTACAGCTGCCACGCGATCGCCAGCCCGGCGATCGCGACGATGCCGGCAAGGGCGAGCGTCATCCACCGCCGGCCCGGCTGCGGCTCGCGCCGGCGGCCGTAGCGGCCCGGTGGGTATTTGGTCGATGTGGCGTGCGTCTCGTTCGGGTCGGTCACGGGCCTGCGTCCTCGTCGTTTTGTCGGAGGTACGGACCACAATAGGGTCGTTACCCGGGGCGCCCCCGGCGCGGGGCGGCCCGACGGGGCCAGGACACACTTGAGGAGAGCTCGTGAGCGAGCAGCTGCGGTTGATGGCGGTGCACGCACATCCCGACGACGAGTCGAGCAAGGGCGCGGCGGCCATGGCCAAATACGTCGCCGAAGGGGTCGACGTCCTCGTCGTCACCTGCACGGGCGGCGAGCGCGGCAGTGTGCTCAACCCGAAGCTCGACCGCCCGGAGATCTGGGAGAACATCGCCGAGATCCGCCGCGCCGAGATGGACCGGGCGCGCGAGATCCTCGGCGTGCGCCAGGAGTGGCTCGGCTACGTCGACTCCGGCTTCCCCGAGGGCGACCCGCTGCCGCCGCTGCCCGAGGGCTGCTTCGGCCTGGTCGACCCCGAGGTGGCCGCTGAGCCGCTGGTCGCGCTGATCCGCAAGTTCCGCCCGCACGTGATCACCACGTATGACGAGAACGGCGGCTACCCGCACCCCGACCACGTCATGACGCACAAGATCAGCATGGTGGCCTTCGAGGCGGCCGGCGACGGGAGCCGCTTCCCCGAGGCGGGCGAGCCGTGGCAGCCGCTGAAGCTCTACTACAACATGGGCTGGTCGCGCGCCCGCATCCAGCTGCTGCACGAGGCGATGCTGGAGACCACCGGCGAGTCGCCCTACACGGAGTGGATGAAGAACTGGGACGACCAGGACCGTCCCGACCCGTCCGAGCGCGTCACGACCCGGGTGCCCTGCGGCGAGTTCTTCGAGACCCGCGACGACGCCCTGCGCGCGCACGCCACCCAGGTCGACCCCGACGGGTTCTGGTTCGCCGTGCCGCTCAACCTCCAGCAGAAGATCTGGCCCACCGAGGACTTCGAGCTGGCCAAGTCGTTCGTCGAGTCGAGCGCGCCGGAGGACGATCTCTTCGCGGGCGTAAGGTGAACGGTATGGGCGCGTTGGATGTTCTGGCCGAGAACAACTTCGGCGACACCCGGTCCGGTGGCCTGGCCGGCCCCATGGGCCTGCTGATTATCGTGCTCCTGGGCATTGTGACCGTTTTCCTGATCCGCAACATGACCGCGCGGATTCGTCGCCTTCCGGCCGAATTCCCCGATCCCGACGCCGAGCGCAAGGCCGCCGAGGCGCAGTCGGTGGAACGGTCCGGTTCCGACCCCGATCACCTGGACAAATCGACGCCCGCTTGAGCGACGTCAGCCGATGACCTGAGCTAGAAACGCATCGCTGACCACTGTTGTCCCTTTCCTTCGTGCCTTAGCCTTCACGAGGTGCGCGTTCCATTTCTCCGGTCGCGCACCCCTGTGGGCCAGGGAAGGGGGCAAATGGTGAGCGCCCCGACGCGCGCCCATCAGGCCGCCGGCCGCTCGGCGCGCGCAGCGGCTTTGTCGCCGATCGATTCGGCCGTCCCATGAGACCGCTGTCCTCGCGCCTGGTCGGCGCCGTTGCCCTCGCCGCCCTCCTCTCGGTCGTGGCCGCGCTGGTCGCCGCCTTCCGGCTGCCGGAGGGCTCCGTCGACGCAGCGTTGAATCGGTTCAGCATCTTTGACGTCCCCGCCGTGCCGGCCGCCCTGTTCGCCGGCGCCGTCGTGGCGATGATCTCGCAGCTGGCCCGGCTGCGGGTGCGGGTCGGCGGCGGCCTGGCCCGGCTCGCCTGGGGCGAGGCGGCGGTCGTGCTGCTGTGCGCGAGCCTGCCGCCCGCGGTCGTCCCGCCGATTTCGCTGGTGGGCTTCGGCGCCGCGCACGCCGCCCTGCACGTCCTCGACTCGCGCCACGCCCGCGCCCGGCCCGTGCGCGAGAGCATCTATGGCGTCGCCGCGCTCACGATCTCCGCCGCCCTCGCCGCGCTGGTCGTCGCCGCCGCGTGGGGCGGCGAGGTCCGCGAAGGCCTCGCGCCGCGGCAGGTCGGGGCGCTGTGTGCCGCGGCCGTCGTCTACTACCTGGCCACGGTCGCGTTCCTGGTCGCGCGCCTCGTCGCGGCCGGCGGCGGCACCGTGCGCGGGATCGCCGGCCCGATCCTGGGCGGCAGCCTGCTGATGCTCGTCGGCAACGTCGCGGCCGGCCTCGTCATCGTCTGGGCGTGCTCCACCAGCGGGTTCCTGCTCCTGTTGGTACCGCCGGTGCTCTGGCTGATGCACCAGTTCTACGCCAACCGCCTCGGCGAGGACGAGGAGCGGCGCACCTGGGCCGAGTTCGCCGAGGTCGCCCGCGAGCTCAACCGCCTCGACGAGCGCGACGCCGCGCAGGCCGGCATCGCCGGCGCGATGCGGCTCTTCGGCGTTTCCGCCGCCCGGGTCGTGCTCGCCGGCGGGCGCACCTACGGCGACCTGCCCGACGGCCCGATGACCGCCCGCCCGCTGGCCGTCGGCGCGGTCTCGGTGGGGGAGCTGCAGCTGGCCGGCTCCGAGCCGCACCGCGACCGCGACCGGCTGATGCTCGCCACCTTCGGCGACGCCCTCGCCGCCGCCCTGCACGACGCCGTCACCCACCACGAGCTGCGCACGATGAGCGAGCGGACCACGTACGACGCGGTGCGCGACCCGCTGACCGGCCTGTACAACCGCGCCGCCCTGCTCGGCCGCGGCAACGTGCGCCTCGCCGCGCGCCCGCCCGGCGAGCCGGTGGCTCTGCTGCTGCTCGACGTGAACGACTTCAAAGAGGTCAACAACGCCCTCGGCCACACCGCCGGCGACGAGGTCCTCAAGGTCATCGCCCGCCGCGTCCAGGACGCGGGCAACGACGGCGACCTGCACGCCCGCCTCGGCGGCGACGAGTTCGCGATCCTCGTCACCGACCTCGCCGTCGGCGGCGCCGACCTGGCCCTCGCCGCGGCCGTCGAGCGGGCACGCAAGCTCGGCGCGCAGATCGCCGCCCCGATGCGCATCGACGGCGTGGCGCTGTCCAAGGAGCCGTCCATCGGCGTCGCGGTCGCCGAGGCCGGCTCGGCCGACCTGACCGAGCTGCTGCGGCGGGCGGACATCGCGATGTACCAGGCCAAGGACGGCGGCCAGCCGGTGGCCTGGTACGACCCGTCCCGCGACGACGCCAGCACCGACCGCCTGGCGCTGCTCGCCGAGCTGCGCGAGGCCCTCGCCGCCCAGCCGGGCGAGGACCAGCTCACCCTCGAACTGCAGCCCGCGGTCGCGCTCACCGGCCCGGCCGGCGCGTCCAATTCCGGGGGCCAGATCACCGGCGTCGAGGCCCTGATCCGCTGGCAGCATCCGCGCCGCGGCAAGCTCTCGCCGGCCCAGTTCCTGCCGGCGGTCGAGGGCAGCGAGCTCATCGCCCCGCTGACACACTGGGTCCTCGAGCGCGCGATCGCCTTGGCCTCCGGCTGGCGCCGCGCGGGCCTGGCCGTGCCGGTCGCCGTCAACATCTCCGCGCGCAGCCTGGCCGAGCGCCAGCTCCCGGAGACGATCGGCGACCTGCTCACCCGCCACCGCTTCCCGGCGGAGATGCTGGTCCTGGAGATCACCGAGACCGTCATGCTCTCCAGCTCCCCGGTCGTCGACGAAGTGCTCGCCCGCGTGCGCCGCCTTGGCGTGCAGCTCGCCGTCGACGACTTCGGCACCGGCTACTCGGCCTTCACCGTCCTGACCCGCGTGCCGGTCCAGGAGGTGAAGATCGACCGCGAGTTCGTGGCGCAGATGCTGGACGCCCCGAAGCCCGGCGCGATCGTCCAGGCCACCGTCGACCTGGCCCGCCGCCTGGGCCTGCGCGTGGTCGCCGAGGGCGTGGAGAACCCGGAGCAGCGGGCGCGCCTGGCCGAGCTGGGGTGCACGGCGGCGCAGGGCTTCCTGTTCTACCCGCCGTTGCCCCCGGACGGGTTGCTCGCGGTACTGCGCGAGCGCCGCCAGCTCCAGCGCCGGCACTTGCGCGCCGAAGGGGCGGTCTAGCTTTTCGGTCGGATATATCCAGACGCTGGCGCGTCCGGATATATCCGATATTTCATGTTATTGCGTGTGCTGGCGTCGGCCCTGCTAAATGCTGATATGTCCGATAAGTCGTGGCGCGAAGCGCCTGACTTATCGATTCCGGGGCCGCGCGCCTGCGAGTTCCGGGGCCGCGCGCCTCCGAGTTCGGGAATCGTTCGTGTCAGCCTATTGGAACAGAGCATTCCGTTCTGATAGAGTGGAGGCACAAGGGCACGGCGAGCTAGGGAGTCGAGAGTCATGAACGAGCAGCTGACGAGCACCTGGGCGATCCTGGACGAGGCGCACCACGCCCTGCGGACCGTCGTCGCGGGCGTCGGGGACGGCGACTGGGAGCGGCCCACCCCGTGCGCGCAGTGGAACGTGACCCAGGTGCTCCAGCACGCGGCCGGCGACCAGCTCGGGTTCGCCGCGTCGATCACCGGGGCCGGGTGGCCGGCGTACGACCCGTTCGCGCCCGACGGGCACCTCGGCGGGCAGGGCCCGGCCGAGTTCGCCGAGGCGACCATGCGCGCCTCCGCCGCGGCCTGGGCGACGATCCCGCGGGACGCCACCGACGCGCCCACGCCGCTGCCGCAGGGGCGCATGGCCGGGTGGCTCGGCGCCGGCGCGTGCGCGCTCGACGCCGCCGTGCACGCCTGGGACATCGCGGTCGCGACCGGGCAGCCCTCGCCGCTCACGCCGCCGCTCTCGCGGGACCTGCTGACCGTGGCCCGCGAGCTGGTGGAGCCGCTGCGCCAGTGGGGCGCCTACGCGGCGATCGTGCCGGGCGAGGACGGGGACGGCGACGTGGCGGCGCTGCTGCGGTACCTCGGCCGCAACCCCGAGTGGACCGCCTGAGCGACGGGCGCGAAAAAGCGCGGTGACACACCGGCGGCGTGCGCGAGCGCGGCCGTCGGTGTGGCTTAGCGTCACCAAATGTGAGCAGACGGGGGTTTGCGAGCGTTGTCGGCTGCGCGGTGGCCGCGGTCGGGGCGTTTGTGGCGCTGGATCACTTCGGGGGCAGTGAGCGCTTCGCCGATCTGCCCGGCGGCGCCGACGTGCGACTGGTCGGGCACTTCACGCCGCCGCAGATCGAAAAGCTCGCCGCGCTGCCGGAGGCGGCCGCGGTGGAGTGCGACGACACGCTGTACGACGTCGAGATCACCACCCTGCGAATGTCGCTGAGCCAGTCGACGGTCCTGACCGCGCTGCGCAGCCCGGGGCTGCAGCGCGCGGCGCTCGTGCAGGGGCGCGACCCGGGCGGCGACGGGGAGCTGCTCGCCGTCGACGGGCGCGGCCTGCGCCTCGGCGAGCGGGTCACCTTGACCCGCGGGCCGAGCGGGCTGGCCGCCACGGTGGTCGGGGTCGTCGCCCGGCCGTCCGGGCAGCCCGATGCGGTCGCGCTGCTGCCGGCGGGCGCCGTAGCGAAGCTCGAGAACGCGCCCTGCGGCGAGCTCGCCGTCCAGCTTCGCCGCCCGAGCGCGGCCACGGCGTTCCAGCGCGGTGCGAAGGGCGTCCTCGGCGGCGACCCGGCCGTCACCTACGACGAGTCATTGCGCGGTCACGTCTGAGTGCCCGACCAGGTCATCGACAGGCCGGTAGCGGCCCGCTCGGCCCGGATCTCCATGGCATCGCCGAGGATCACCGCGCGGTCGTCGACCACCGCGGCGCCGTCCAGCGCGAAGGTCGTCCGCTCGCTCACGAACACGGGCGTTCCGGCGGGCTCGTGCAGGTGCACCTTGGAAGACGCCTCGAGCAAAGCGGGCCGGATGGTCTCGGCGGCGCGCGCCACCGCCACGCCGATGTCCGCGAGCGCGGCGTAGAGGGCGACCGCGGCGAAGTCGACGCCGAGGAGGCGCTCGGCGTGCGGGGCGGGAACCCACGACGTCTGGTGTACCGAGGGACGCCCCGCAAACTCCCGCACGCGCTCGAGCCGAAGCGAGCCGGCGCCAAACCTCGGCGACGCGGCGAGCCCGGCCGACACCACGACGGTCCGGACGGCGTGCCCCTGTTCGCGCAGGTCATCGGCGAGGCTTCGCAGGGATCCCAGCCGGTACGCCAGGTGCGGCGGCGACACGAACGTCCCTCGCCCCGCCTGCTGCACGATCAGCCCCTCGTCGCTGAGCTGGCGCAGCGCCTGGCGGAGGGTCATGAGCGTCACGCCGTATGCGCCGCTGAGCTCCCGCTGCGCCGGCAGCGCCGAGCCGGCCGGGTAGTCACCCGCGTGGATCTTCGCGGCCAGGTCGGCGGCGATGGCGCGGTAGCGGGGCTCGCCGTCGCGGACCAAGGTCACCCTCCTGACATCGCCGCCTTCAGCTCGCGCACGTACGCGCCGGCCTCGGCCGGCCCGGCCCCGTCGAGCACGCGCCGCATGACGGCGGCGCCGACCACGACGCCGTCGGCGAGGCTCGCCGCCTCGGCCGCCTGCGCGGGCGTGGAGATGCCGAATCCTAACAAGACCGGCAGTTCGGTCCGCGCCTTGAGCCGGGCGGCGAGCCCGGCGGCGGAGGCGGCCAGCTCGTCCCGCTCGCCGGTCGTTCCCATGACCGTCACCGCGTACACGAAGTGCTTGCTCCGCCGCCCGATCTCGGCCAGCCTGGCGTCCGGCGTCGAGGGGGAGGCGAGCAGCGCGAGATCGACGTGTGGCTCCACTTCGGCGCACTCCTCGAGCGGCAGGTCGGGCACGATGACCCCGAGCGCGCCGGCGCGTCTGGCCTTCTGGCCGAATTTCTCCGCACCTTCCCGGATCACGAGGTTGGCGTAGGTGCTGAGCATGAGCGGCGTCGCGATGTCCGAGATATCGGCGACTTCGCGCAAGATCCCATCCAGGGTCGTTCCGCGCGAGAGCGCGACCGACGTCGCCTCCTGAATCGTTGCCCCGTCGAGTGTGGGATCGGAGAACGGCAGCCCAACCTCGATCATGTCCGCCCCCGCGGCGGCGAAGGCACGCACATAGTCGGTCCAGTCCGCGGTGACGCCGGCCGTGATGTACGGCATGAGCAGCTTCACAGCGCCTCCCGCAGCGTCGCCAGGTCCTTGTCGCCGCGCCCCGACAGCGTGACGAGAACGGTCGAGCCCGCCGGCAGGTCCCCGCGCATCACCCAGGCGAGCGCATGCGCCGACTCGAGCGCCGCGATGATCCCTTCGGTGCGCGCGAGGCGCACCGCCGCCTTGACCACTTCGTCGTCGCGGACCGTGACGTACCGCGCCCGCCCGAGATCGCGCAGCTGGACGTGCTCCGGCCCGATCCCCGGGTAGTCCAGCCCCGCCGCGATGGAGTGCGCCTCGACGACCTGCCCGTCGTCGTCCTGCAGGAACATCGAGCGCACTCCGTGCAGCACCCCGAGCCGCCCGCGGCTCGCGCCCGCGCCCCCGTCGGCCTCGACCCCGATGAGCCGTGCCGGCGTGCCGACGAACCCGGCGAACGTCCCCGCCGCGTTGGACCCCCCGCCAACGCACGCCACGACGTAGTCCGGCACGGCGGCCGGCAGTTCGGTGGCGCACTGCCGCCGCGCCTCGTCGCCGATGACGCGCTGGAACTCGCGGACCATCCACGGGTACGGCGCGGGCCCGAGCACCGACCCCATGCAGTAGTGCGCTTCGTCCACGACCCCGACCCAGTGCCGCATGGCCTCACTGGTCGCATCCTTGAGCGTCCGCGACCCCGAGCGCACGGGCACGACCTCGGCCCCGAGCATCCGCATCCGGAAGACGTTGAGCTCTTGCCGCTCGATGTCCCGCTCACCCATGAACACGGTGGCCCGCAGCCCGAACAGCGCCGCCGCGGTGGCGGTGGCAACCCCGTGCTGCCCCGCCCCGGTCTCCGCAATGAGCCGCGTCCGCCCCATGCGCTTGGCCAGCAGCGCCTGCCCCAGCACGTTATTGATCTTGTGCGACCCGGTATGCGTCAGGTCCTCGCGCTTGAGCAGCAGGGTGACGCCCAGCTCGGCCGACAGCCGCAACGCCGGCGTGAGCGGCGTGGGCCGCCCCGCATAGGTGGCGAGCAGCCGGTCGAGTTGCACCCGGAACGCGGGATCGCCCCACGCCTCGCGAAAGGCCTCTTCGATTTCGCGGCAGACCCCGATGAGCGACTCGGGCACGTACCGCCCGCCGTAGTCCCCGAACCGCCCGAGCGCCCCGGGATCCCCCATGAGCTCGGCCCGCGCCACCCCACGCCGCGGCCGAATGAGCACCTCTTCCACGCCAGCCCTCCACAGTTCTAGAACAGTCAACAGTTCTAGAACTGTCCCACGCGCACGACCCGTTGTCGACCCCGATCGGGTGGATCGGAGTTGAGGGCGGCGCTCGCAAGGTCTAGTATGGCCATGTGGCCATACAAAGTCGCTATTCGACCAGACAACGGCGGTGGGAGAGCCACCGCCTCGATAAGATGGTCGCCATGAGCGCAGAGTCCGTCGGCCGGCACATGCCGGCAATCACGACGCTCGATGACCTCACCGCGATGATCGCCGCCGACCAGCACGGCCACCGCTACGAGATCAGCCCCGAGGGGGTTCTGTCGGTCATGCCCCCGCCCGACTACGAGCACGCCGTCATTGCGACTCGCCTCATGGGGTGGCTCATCATGGCAGGCTGGCCCCTCGAACGGATCACCCAGGCCGTTGGCCTTCGCATCCCGGGTTCGGACGGTGGTGTGGGCGGGCGCATCCCCGACCTTGTCGTCTGGGCCAAGGCGCCGGCACAGCCCCGCGCGGTGTGGCTGCCGGTCGACGGGGTGCTGCTCGTGGTCGAGATCATCTCGGCGGGCTCCAAGGCCGCCGACACGCTGACCAAGCGCGTCGAGTATGCCGGCGCCGGCATCGCGCAGTACTGGACCGTGGACCGGGACGCCAGCCAGACGGTCACGATGTACCGGCTCGCCCACGACGGCTACCAGGTCGGCGCTACGATGCCGCTCGGTTGGGTGCTCAACACCGCACCGGCCGAATACCTGGACTGAGTGGAACCACGCCGTCGGTGCCGGGAGCGTGCGGCCGGTCGGCGTGAGAGGGTGGAATTGTGAACCGGCTTGCTGGTGCTACTTCGCCCTATTTGCTGCAGCACAAGGACAACCCCGTCGACTGGTGGCAGTGGTCGCCGGAGGCGTTCGCCGAGGCGCGGCGGCGGGACGTGCCGGTGCTGATCTCCGTCGGGTACGCCGCCTGCCACTGGTGCCATGTCATGGCGCACGAGTCGTTCGAGCACGAAGGGGTCGCGGCGCTCGTCAACGAGCTCACGGTGCCGATCAAGGTGGACCGGGAGGAGCGGCCCGACGTCGATGCGGTGTACATGACCGCCACGCAGGCCATGACCGGGCAGGGCGGGTGGCCGATGACGGTGTTCGCCACGGCCGACGGGCAGCCGTTCTACTGCGGGACCTACTTCCCGCGCGACGCGTTCACGAGCCTGGTCCGGGCCGTCTCCGACGCCTGGCGCGACCAGCGCGAAGCGGTTCTGCGCCAAGGGGCCGCTGTGGTCGACGCCGTCCGCAAGGTCGCGGAGCGTCCTGCGTCCAACCCCATGGACGATTCGGTACTCCAAGCAGCCGCCGCCACCCTCCTCAAAACCTACGACGACCAGCACGGCGGCTTCGGCGGGGCGCCCAAGTTCCCGCCGCACATGGCGCTGCTGTTCCTGCTGCGCCATTACCAGCGCACGCGCGACGAGGCGGTGCTCGAGGCGGTCCGGCACACGTGCGAGCGGATGGCCCGCGGCGGCATGTACGACCAGCTCGCCGGCGGCTTCGCGCGGTACGCCGTCGATGGCACCTGGACCGTGCCGCACTTCGAGAAGATGTTGTACGACAACGCATTGCTGCTGCGGGTGTACACCCACCTCGACCGCGTCGCCGGCAGCGGGACCGGGCGGCGGGTCGCGCACGAGACCGCGGCGTTCCTGGCGGGGGAGCTGCACGACGGGCACGGCTTCATCTCCGCGCTCGACGCCGACGCCGACGGCGAGGAGGGGCTCACCTACGTCTGGACGCCCGCTCAGCTCGACGAGGTGCTCGGCGAGATCGACGGCGCCTGGGCGCGGTACCTGCTGCAGGTGACCCCGGAGGGCACGTTCGAGCACGGCAGCTCCGTGCTGCAGCTGGCCGAGGACCCGATGAACGCGGAGCGCTGGCAGGACATCCGCGCGCGGCTGCTGGCGGCGCGCGCCGGGCGGCCGCAGCCGGCGCGGGACGGCAAGGTGGTGGCGGCCTGGAACGGGCTCGCGATCACCGCGCTGGTGGAGTTCGGCAAGGCGTACGGCGACCGCGACGCGATCGCCCTCGCCGTGCGCACCGCGGAGTTCCTGGCCGGCGTCCACCTGGTCGACGGGCGGCTGCGGCGCGTCTCGCGCGACGGCGTGGTTGGCGAGCCGGCGGGCGTCCTGGAGGACTACGGTGCCGTCGCCGAGGCCTTCTGCGCGGTACACCAGGCCACCGGCGAAGGCCGCTGGCTCGCGCTCGCCAAGCAGCTGCTCGACGTGGCCCTCGAGCGCTTCCGCGACCCCGACAGCGGCGGCTTCTTCGACACCGCCGACGACGCCGAAGCGCTCGTGGCGCGGCCGGCCGACATCACCGACAACGCCACCCCGTCGGGCCTGTCGGCGGTCTCGGCGGCCCTCGTGGCATACTCCGCGCTGACCGCCGACACCGCCTACCGCGAGGCGGCCGAGCGCGCCCTGGCGACCGTCGCGGTCGTGGCGGCGACCCACGGCCGGTTCACCGGCTACGCGTGCGCCACGGGTGAGGCGCTGCTCTCGGGGCCGTACGAGATCGCGATCGCCGCCGCCGACCCCGACGACCCGTTGGTCGCGGCGGCCTGGTGGCACGCGCCGCCTGGCGCCGTCGTGGTCGCGGGCGAGCCGGACCGCCCCGGCGTGCCGCTGCTCGAGGGGCGGCCGCTGCGGGACGGGCGCCCCACGGCGTACGTCTGCCGGGGCTTCGTCTGCGACGCGCCCGTCACGGCGCTGGAGGACCTCGTCGCCAAGCTCGCCTGAGTCCCGCGTTCACCGGAGGCGAACGCGTAGGCCTTGGCGTCTCCGTGCAACGGTGTAATCGTGTAATCAACGTTGCACGAGCATGGGAGTAATAACGATGATGATGCGACGAGGAGATGTGCCATGGGGTCGCGGCGGCGGTCCCCGCAGCGAGCCCCCGCCGGCCGACGACGCCACCGCCTGGATCGGCGGCGCGCTGCCCGAGGCCTGGTTCCAGGGCCCGGCCGAGGTGACCATCGACCGCGACGAGATTCTGATCGTCGGCCGCCTGAGCGAGCCGAACCTGCCCGAGGACGCCACCGAGGCCGACCGCGCCGCGGCGGGCCAGGGCCGGATCGCCGGCTTCCGCGAGACCACCCGCGACCAGCGGATCGGCATCGCGCAGCAGCTCGAGCGGCGGTACCGCCGCAAGGTCTCCTGGGGCGTCCAGGTCGGTGACGTCCGCGAGCTGTTCACCACCCACTCGGCGCCGGTGATGACCCGCCTGCGCCAGTCCGAGCGCCAGGTCCTCGACACCCTGGTCGACTCGGGCGTCGCCCGGTCCCGCTCCGAGGCCCTGGCCTGGTGCGTGGCCCTGGTCGGCCAGCACGCCGACGCCTGGCTGACCGAGCTGCGCGAGGCCATGGAGTCGGTCGACGAGCTCCGCCGTCGCGGCCCGGCGGTGTGACCCATAGTACCCGGTTTCAATTGGCACAATGTATAAATCGGATAAGTCCGGATCGCGAAGCGATCTGGACTTATCTGTATGAACAACACCACTGCGCGAAGCGCGACAAGTAGTGGCCGCGGAGCGGCCATGGGGGGTGCGGGGTGGCGAAGGCCCCCCGCCCGCGCCCGAGCGAAGCGAGCGCCAGGCAAGAAGAAAAACCGCAACCGGATAGGCTGGCCAGCCTATGGACACCCGAACCGGACTTCCCGTCGTCGGCATGGTGGGCGGTGGGCAGCTGGCCCGGATGACTCACCAAGCCGCGATCGCCCTCGGCCAGTCGCTACGCGTGCTCGCCGTCTCGCCCGACGACGGTGCCGCGCTCGTCGCCGCCGACGTGCGGATCGGGCGGCACGACGACCTCGCGGCGCTGCGCGAGTTCGCCAAGGGCTGTGACGTGGTCACGTTCGACCACGAGCACGTGCCCGGCGACATCATCCGCGCGCTCGCGGCCGAGGGGCACACGCTGCTGCCGGGGGCCGACGCCCTGCAGTACGCGCAGAACAAGCGGGCCATGCGCGAGCACCTCGGGTCGCTCGGGTTCCCGATGCCGCGGTGGACCGCCGAGGACGCGCTGGCGTTCGCGGACGAGGTCGGGTGGCCGGTGATCGTGAAGACGGCGACCGGCGGGTACGACGGGCGCGGTGTGTTCGTGGCCGAGTCGCCGGCCGACATCCCCGAGGGCGTCGAGGTTATCGCCGAGGAGCTGGTGCCGCTGCGGCGCGAGCTGGCCGCCGTCGTGGCGCGCTCGCCGCTGGGGCAGGTCGCGGCGTACCCGGTCGTCGAGACCGTCCAGGAGGCCGGCATCTGCGTCGAGGTGCTCGCGCCCGCGCCCGGGCTGGACGAGGAGCTCGCCGTGCGGGCCCAGCGCCTCGCCATCGACATCGCGACGCGGCTCGGCGTGGTCGGCGTGCTCGCGGTCGAGCTGTTCGAGACGACCGACGGGCGGCTGCTCATCAACGAGCTCGCCATGCGCCCGCACAACTCCGCGCACTGGACGATCGAAGGGGCCCGGACCTCGCAGTTCGAGCAGCACCTGCGGGCCGTGCTGGACTACCCGATGGGCGACACCCGGCTCACCGCGCCGGCCGTGGTCATGGTCAACGTGCTGGGCGGCGAGCCCGGCGGGATGTCGATCGACGAGCGGCTGCACCACCTGTTCGCCGAGGAGCCGGGCGCCAAGGTGCACCTGTACGGCAAGCAGGTCCGCCCGGGCCGCAAGATCGGGCACGTGACGGTGCTGGGCGACGACATGGACGACTGCCGCAGGCGCGCCCGCCGGGCCGCCCGCATCCTCGAGGAGGGGTACGAGCATTGATCGACGTCGGCATCATCATGGGCAGTGACTCGGACTGGCCGGTCATGCGGCTGGCCGCCGAGGCGCTGGACGAGTTCGGCGTCGGATACGAGGTGCGCGTGGTGTCGGCGCACCGCACGCCCCACCTCATGCTCGAGTACGCCGGCGAGGCCGTGGCCCGCGGCCTGAAGGTCATCATCGCCGGTGCCGGCGGCGCCGCGCACCTGCCCGGCATGGTCGCCTCGGCGACGCCGTTGCCCGTCATCGGGGTACCGGTGCCGCTGAAGTATCTCGACGGCCTCGACTCGCTCATGTCGATCGTGCAGATGCCGGCCGGCATCCCCGTCGCCACCGTGTCGATCGCCGGGGCGCGCAACGCCGGCCTGCTCGCGGTGCGCATCCTGGCCGCCGCGGACCCGGCCCTGCTGGCCAAGGTCCGCGAGTTCCAGGAGTCGCTGCGGGCGATGGTTGCCGAGAAGGACGCCGCCCTGTCCGCCTCGCTCATCGAGCCGGCAACGGAGCCGTCGGCGCAGTAACCGCCGGGGACGCGGCGGGCGCCCGCGCCGGCAGCAGCAGCGCGGGCGCCACCGCCAGCAGCGTGAACCCGGCAGCCCACCAGAAGCTGTGCCGGAACGCCGCGGCCGAGCCGCCCTGGTGCTGCAGGATCACGGCCAGCACGGCCGCGCCGAACGCGCCGCCGACCTGCTGCGCGATGCGGGTGGCGGAGCTGGCGTGCGGTACCGCCGAGCGCTCCAGCCCCTCGTAGGCCGCCGTCATCACGGCCAGCAGCACGCCGGTGAGCCCGCCGCCGCGCACCACCAGCGCTGCGGCCAGCGCCCACTCCGGCCAGCCGAGCGCGAACGGCACCGTGCCGGCGAGCGTCAGGGCCACCCCGGCGAGCACGACCGCCCGCGGCCCGATCCGGTCGATGAACCGCCCCAGCGCGGGGCGCACGAGGAGGCTGCCGATGCCCTGCGGCACCAGCAGCAGCCCGGCGGTCACGACGCTCGCGCCGCGAACCTGCTGGTAGTACAACGGCAGCAACAGCATGGCCCCGAACAGCGCCAGCCCCGCCAGGAACAGCAGCGCGGACGCCGCGGCGAACGGCCGCGAGCGGAACAGCCGCAGGTCCACGACCGGCACGGCCCGGGTCCGCCGGGTGTGCCAGCCGAACGCGCCGAGCAGCACGACGAACGCCGCCAGCGGCACGAGCACCCGCGCGTCGGCGGCCGTCCCTCGGTTCGCGACCTGCGACAGCCCGTAGATGCCGGCCGCCAGCCCCGGCGAGAGCAGCGCGAGGCCGATCACGTCCAGCCGGTACGCCTCGCCGCGGTCGTCGAGCTCGGCCGGCAGCTTCCACGCCGCCAGCGCCAGCGCGACGACGCAGACGGGCACGTTGACGAGGAACACCCAGCGCCAGCTCGCGTGCCCGACGATGAGCCCGCCGACGACGGGCCCGAAGATCGGCCCGACGAGCGCGGGCAGGCTGATCGTCGCCATGAGCCGCCCCAGCGGCCGCCCGTGCGCGGCCTGCACGAGCAGCGTCTGCATGATCGGGATCATCAGCCCCGCGCCGAAGCCCTGCACGGCGCGGAACGCGACGAGCGCGCCGATGTTCCAGGCCGCCGCGCACAGCGCCGACCCGCCGAGGAACAGCGCGAGCGACACGAGCCACATGCGCCGGCCGCCGAAGCGGGCGACCGACCAGCCGGTGAGCGGGATCGCCGCGGCGAGGGCGAGCAGGTAGGCGGTGACCACCCACTGCACGTCCGCGACCGGCGCGCGCAGCTCGCGCCCGAGCGTGCCGAGGGCGACGTTGACGATCGTGGTGTCGAGTATCGGCGCGATGACGCCGGCGATGAGGATCGCGGCAAGCCTGCCGAGACGCACGGTGTACCTCCTTAGGAGACGTATCGTCTCTTATGGCGGGGACTATAGTCGCTAAGAGACGGGGCGTCTCTACTTGGAGGTGCGGCGATCGCCACGCAACGCCGGCGCGGCCCCGAGCTCGAGGCCGCGCTGCTCGACGCGGTCTGGGACGAGCTCGCCGAGACCGGGTACGCCCGCCTGACCATGGAGGGCGTCGCGGCACGCGCGAACACGGGCAAGCAGGTGTTGTACCGCCGCTGGCCGAGCCGGGCCCACCTCGTCCTCGCCGCCGTGCGCCACCGCTGGTCCTCGATCGTCGACGACCTGCCCGACACCGGATCCCTGCGCGAGGACGTCCTGTCGCTGATGCGCCGGATGGCCGACCGCTTCGAGCGCATGAGCCCGGACCTGGTACACGGCCTGCTCGCGGAGGCCGGCCAGGCCGCACCGGAGATCCGCGAGCGCATGGGCGGCGCCATGGACACCCTGCTGACCCGCGCCGCCGAGAGGGGTGAGGCCGACCCGTCCCGCATCACCCCGCGCGTCGCCACGGTCGCCATCGACCTGCTGCGCCACGAGCTGTTCATCGTCGGCGCCCGCCCGACGGACGAGACGATGGCCACCATCGTCGACGAGGTCTTCCTGCCGCTGGTGCGGAAAACCTGAGGCGAGCCGCAGTGCGGCGGCCTACCCTCGGCGGGCATGGGGGAGCTGCTCAACGTGATCGATGTCGAGGCGACGTGCTGGGCGGGGCAGCCGCCGGCCGGACAGGTCAACGAGATCATCGAGATCGGGGTCTGCGTCGTCGACCTCGAGGCGCGGGAGCGCGTCGCGCGGGACCGGATCATGGTCCGGCCGGCGCGGTCGGCGGTGAGTGCGTTCTGCACCGAGCTGACCGGGATCACGCCCGAGGAGGCGGCCGGCGGGGTGCCGTTCGCCGAGGCGTGCGAGCTGCTGCTGCGCCGGCATCGGTCGGACTCGCGGCCGTGGGCGAGCTGGGGGGACTACGACCGCAAGCAGTTCGAGCGGCAGTGCAATGGGCCGCAGCGGTACCCCTTCGGCTCCGTCCACGTCAACGCCAAGGCGGTGTTCGCGGACGCGCAAGGGGCCCGTCGACAGGGCATGGCCGGCGCCCTGAGGACGGCCGGCCTGCCCCTTGAGGGGCGGCACCACAACGGTGCCGATGACGCGTGGAACATCGGTGCGCTCGTGCTGTACCTCGTCGAGCGCCGGCAGTGGAGCTACGGCGTCTGACCGGCGCGGTCGACGATCGCCACCTTGAGCACCGCCGACGACTCGAAGATGTCGCCCTTGTGCATGCCGTCCTCGTCGCGGACCATCACCGCGCGCGTGCCGAGGAAGGCGTGGCTCGCCTTGTCGAAGATGAGCTCGGTGCGCATGCCCTGCACCTCGGTGATCGCCACCGCGACACCGTGCCGGCCGGCCTCGTCGGTCACGTCGCCGACCACCTCGACGCCCGGGATGCGGGCCACGGCGTCGAAGACCGCGGCCAGCGAGGCGGGCGAGACGTATGCCTCCCGGATCAGGTCGGCGGCCGTGGTGAACGCCTGCTGGTCGCGCGGGTTGCCGCCGGAGCGGTGGTCGTAGAGGTAGTCGAGCATGGCCTTGCTGTCCGTCGGCAGGTTCGCCACGTAGCCCGGCAGCGGCGTGCAGTCGGTGGTCACCGACTGGCCGCCCTTGGTCTGTACCTCCTTGCCGTTGATGCAGCCGGGCAGGGTCAGGCTGCGGTCGTTGGAGCGCACGAGGCCGTCGTGCTCGCCGTCGGCCGACAGCCAGGCGGTGCGGTGCTCCTTCTCGAGGGTGGGCTTCGAGCCGGGGGCGCCGAAGGAGGCGTTGGTGGCGATCGACTCGACGTACACGAACTGGTCCGGCCGCACGGTGATGGCCGGCTGGTGGCGGGCCTCCTCGGCCGCGCCGTGCAGGATCTCCGACGCCGCCGCCGACGCGGCCGGCTTGTGCCCGCCGATGCCGACGACCTGCGCGGCCAGCACCCCGGCGGTGATGACCGCGGCGAGCCCGCCGGCCAGCGCCAGCCGCGGGATGCGCCGCGGCCGCGCGGGCTGGGCGGCCGAGCGCAGCACCCGGTGCCGCAGCCGCGCCGGCGGCTCCTGGCCGGCGGGGTCCAGCGCCTCGCCGAACTGCTGCAGTGCCTGCAAGTCGTTCATCGCTCCACCTCGAGCTCCAGGGCGCCGAGCGCCTCGCGGATCTGACGCCGCGCGCGGTGCAGCCGCGAGCGGACCGTGCCGAGCCGGATGCCCAGCGTCTCGGCGACCTCCTCATAGCTGCAGTCGCCCCAGGCGACGAGCAGCAGCACGTCGCGGTCTCCCCGCGACAGCCGGGCCAGCGCGCCGGCGAGCGGCCGGTTGAGCGCCTGGGCGCTCACCGCGGCGTCCACCCGGTCGGCGAAGCCCGGCACGACGTCGTCGATGCCGGCGCGGGCGAACGCGCGGTACCGCGCGCTCTCCGTGCGATGCCAGCGGGCCAGCTCCCGGGTCAGGATCCCGAAGAGCCACGCCCGCGCGCCCGCGCGGCCCGCGTCGTAGCGGTCCCGGCGGCGAAACGCGGCGAGGAACGTCTCCGCCACCGCGTCCTCGGCCAGCTCCGCCCCCACCCGCCGGTACGCGTACCGGTACAGCTGGCCCGAATATCGGTCGTACAGCACGGCGAACAGCTCCGGATCGCGCAACGCCGTCGCGTCATCGACCCCGGGCTCCATCACCACCACGGTTCCATCTGTCTTCCTCCCGTCCAAGCCCGACTGGTAACACCCATGTCTCTGCGCGAGGGCGGAAAAGAGTTCACGGCGCCCGTTCAGCCTCGTCCGCCGAGCGCTTTCCCGGATCGCGCCGACCGGCCTCGTCCGGCCGGGCGGCGGCTGATTGCAAACCGTACGTACGTCTTGTTAAGGTCGCGACGTGAACCGCACGTCGCGCATTCTCATGTTCGCCACGCTCGTGAACACCTTTGGCAACGGGGCGTACCTGACGACCTCGGCGCTGCTGCTCACCCGCTCGGCGGGGCTCAGCACCGCCGAGGTCGCGGCCGGGATGAGCATCGGCGCGTTCGCCGGGATGGTGCTGAGCACGCCCATGGGGTACGTCGTGGACCGCCTGGGGCCCAAGCGCGTCCAGGTCGTCGCGCTGCTCGCGCTCGCGGCGTGCTTCGTCGGGCTCACCCGGGTCGGGCAGCTGTGGTCGTTCGCGGCGATCGCCTCGGTCATCGCCGTCGGCGAGGCGACCGTCAAGTCGGCCAACGGCGCGCTCATCGCCGCCGCGGTCCCGCCCGGCGAGCGGGTGCGCGCCCGCGCCTACGTGCGGTCGACCAACAACGCCGGCATCGCCCTCGGCGCGCTGGTCGGCGGCATCCCGCTCGCGCTGGACAGCCGGGCCGGCTACCTCGCCGTGCTGCTCGGCAACGCGGTCACGTTCCTCGTCGCGGCGGCCGTGGTCGCCCGGATCCGTGACGTCGCCGCGGTGCCCGCGCCGAAGGACGGGCCCCGGCTGGTGGCGCTGCGCGACCGCCCGTTCATGGCGTTCGCGCTCGTCGACGGCGTGTCCGCGGCGTTGTACAACGAGATGCTGAGCCTGGCGCTGCCGTTGTTCCTCGTGGCGTACACCCACGCCTCCGTCGCCCTCGTCTCGGCCGCCCTGCTGGTCAACACCGTCGGCTGTGTGGCCCTGCAGGTCTGGGCGGCCCGCGGCGCGGAGACGGCCGCGGACGCGATCCCGGTGGCCCGGCGCGGCGCGCTCGTCGTGGCGGCCGCCTGCGCCCTGCTCGCCCTGACCGCGCACCGCCCGTCGTGGCTGGTCGCCGCGCTGGTCCTGCTCGCCGCGGTCGTGCACCTGCTGGGCGAGCTGTGGCTGTCCACGGCCACGGCCGCGGTCGTGTTCGACCTCGCGCCGGAGTGGGCGCAGGGTCAGTACCAGGCGGCGCAGCAGACCGGCCGCCAGATCGGCAACCTCGCCGCGCCGCCGCTGCTCACGGCGCTCGTCGTCGGCCTGGGCGCGCCCGGCTGGCTCGCCGTCGGCGCCGTCTTCGCGGCCGTTGCCTGGGCCGCCCCCGCGCTGGTGCGCCGCGGCCTTCGCCGCTCGGCGCCCGTGCCGGCCCTGACGTAACAGAAAGTTATCTCAACCGATGCGATCGCGAAGCCAGGAGATCAGCGCCGGATACTCGGCGAGCACGCGATCGACGCCCGCACGGTCCTCGGCGTGCAGGCGTTGCTGCTCGGCGACGCAGGCGGACTGCTCGGCGCGCAGCCGCTCCGCCTCGATGTCGTTGTGGGCCGAGACCGCCCGGTTGCGCAGGCGGGTGTAGCACGCGATGGCCTCGTCGATGGCTTCCAGCGCCGCGTTGTACCGCGCGGCGTCGCGCCGGCTCCACTCGTGCGACTCGACCCCGCCGACCGCCGAGAAATCAGACATCGATCCTCCTCTCCGTCCCGTGACGCGGTCACTGTACCGCTACGAGATAGCTGCGAGGGGTCACCGATGACCGAAGTCAGCCGGCGAACATCGTCATTTGCGCGCGATGAGGGCGAACAGCGACGCCTGGTCCGGTGTGGGACGCTCCGCCGGGTCGTCGACCGGCCGCCACTCGGCGACGGGGACCACGCCCGGCGGCAGGATCTCGAGGCCGTCGACGAGCCCCTCGATCGCGTCGCGGCCGCGGAACCACATCTCGACGCCCGAGCGCTGGTTGACCGCGTCGGTCTGCGCCGCGACGTCGGGTGTGAGCAGGTCCTTCGACAGATGGGTCAGCGCGATGTAGCTGCCGGCGGGCACCGCGTCCAGCAGCGGCCCGACGATGGCGCGCGCGTCGGGCGCGAAGTGCAGCACCGAGATCAGCAGGATGGCCACCGGCGCGTCGAGGTCGAGGACCTTGCGCAGCGCCGGGTCGCTCAGCAGGGCCTCGGGCTCGCGCATGTCGGCGTCGAGGTACGCGGTCATGCCGCCGGGCGCGCTGGTGAGCAGCGCGCGGGCGTGGCTGAGCACGATCGGGTCGTTGTCGACGTATACCACCCGCGCACCGGCCCGGATCTCCTGCGCGATCTCGTGCGTGTTGGGCGAGACCGGGATCCCGGTGCCGATGTCGAGGAACTGCCCGACGCCCTGCTCGGCGAGGAACGCGACGGCCCGTTCGAGGAACCGCCGGTTGGCCAGCGCCGCCGTGCGGATGGGCGGGTACACCGCGGCGATCTTGTCACCGGACTCGCGGTCGGCGGCGAAGTTGTCCTTGCCGCCGAGCCAGTAGTTGTACCGCCGCGCCGGATGCGGGACGGAGGTGTCGATGACCGGCGTGGGAGCCGCCTCGGCCCCGTCACTGCCACCGCGCCATGGTGCCGTCATGCCGGAATTCTGCCCGACTCGTGCCCGGACGCGCCACAAGACCGTTTCGGCGCGCCCGAGCACGCTCCGTGTGCGCTGCAACGTGCGGGCGCCGAGGTCGGTTCCGGCCCGTCAACCGAGGCGGCGCTCCAGGCGGTCGAGCGCGCCCCGTGCGGCGCGCCGCACGCCGACCGGCAGGAGCGCGGCGCGGCCGGGGACGCGGATGCCGCCGGTGAACGCCACGCGGGTGCCGCCGCCGGGCTCGGCCGCGGCCGCGATGCCGATGAGCAGGAACCGGCTCTGCAGCCACAGCCAGCCCGGGCGGTGCGTGCCGACGAGACGCGCCCGGAACCCGAAGCGGCTGCGGGCGTCGAGCTCAATGCGTTCGCCGTCGCTCGCGGCGACCCGCACGCGGCGCATGTCGGGCTCGACGAGCCCGAAGCCCTCCTCGAAGTCGGACAGGACCGCCCACACCGCGGCGAGGTCGGCCGCGACGACCCGCTCGGTCACGGCCGCGCCCGACACCCCCGCGGCGAGCGCGCGCAGCCGGGCGACCCGGTCCACCTCGGCGATCGGCCATTGTCCGGTCATGAGGACCACGCCTTCCGGAAACTGGCCCGCGCCCTGGCGAGCCGGGACTTGACGGTGCCCAGCGGGGCGTCGAGGTACGACGCGACGGTTCGCTCGTCGAGGCCCTCGATGTCGCGCAGCACGAGGATCGCGCGGTGCTCCGGCGACAGGCGCCGCAGGACGTCGCGCACGTCGGCGGCCAGCTGCGGGTCGCCGCGGGCCGGCAGCTCGGTCAGGTCGGCGGGCACGCCGGCCCGGTCGCGGCGGGCGATGCGCACTGCCTCCCGGACCGCGATCGCGCGCACCCAGCCGCGTAGGGCCTCCGGCTGCGAGAGCCCGCGCAGCCCGCGGAAGACGGCGATGAGCGTCTCCTGCGCGGCGTCCGCGCCGCTGGACAGCGCGATCGGCCCGCAGATGCGCGCGACGTAGGGCGCGAGCCGGTCCAGCAGCTCCGCCATGGCGAGGGTGTCCCCGCCACGGGCCTGCCGGACCAGCTCGGCGTCGCTGTCGGTCACGCCGGGTTCCTCGTCATGAGCGCGTTCTCCCATTCCGGGCCACGCGATAGGCGGCCAGCGCCAGCAGTGCGCAGGCGGGCAGGTAAATCATGACGTTCAACCACGGGAAGAGCGGCCCGGCATCGCGGCCGCCCACCCCGAA
Source organism: Dactylosporangium darangshiense (assembly GCF_039537565.1). NCBI lineage: Bacteria > Bacillati > Actinomycetota > Actinomycetes > Micromonosporales > Micromonosporaceae > Dactylosporangium > Dactylosporangium darangshiense. The sequence goes on along the minus strand of NZ_BAABAT010000006.1, from coordinate 5,201 downwards.
CGCCCATGCGATGCGGACCGGCACCTGCACGGCCGCCGCGACGGCCACGACGATCGCGGCGAGGCGCAGCCGCCGCCACAGCGCGCCGGCGGCGACGGCCAGCAGGACCGCGAGCGGGATCAGGACGGGCGCGGTGAACGGCGCCTGCAGGCCGAGCACCGCCAGCGACAGCGCCCGCTCGTCCGGAAACGGCCACGTCGCCCCGGTCAGCCAGTACAGGTGGCAGACGGAGTCGGCGGCGAGCACAACGGCGGCGAACCGCCCGGCGCGCCGCGTGAGTGTGTCGGTCACGGCAATCCCCCTTCATCTCTCACTGCGGAAGAGGGAGCCGTCGCGGCAAAGGTTCCGCCCGTGACGCGGACCACTCAGAGGGCCTACCGGCGCGCCGGAGGGAAGTTCACCTCCACGCGCAGGCCGTCGCGGCCCGTCGAGGACGCCGCGATGGTGCCGTCGTGCGCGCGCGTGATCGAGCGGGCGATCGCCAGGCCCAGGCCGGCGCCGCCGCTGTGGTCGATGCGCGTGGCGGAGCGGCGCCGGAACGGCTCGAACAGAGCGGAGACCTCGTCGGGCGGGACGTCGTCGCCGGTGTTGGCGATGACGAGCGCCGGGTCGTCGCCGACCCGCACGTCGATGGTGCCCTCCGGGCGGTTGTACTTGATCGCGTTCTGCACGAGGTTGGTGATCAGCCGTTCCAGCAGCACCTGCTCGCCGAGCACGACCCGCGGGTGCAGCTGCGTGGTGATGGTGAGGCCGGCCTCGGCGGTGCGCTTGCGGTGTGCGTCGAGCACGGCCCCGGCGATGAGGTCGAGGCGCAGCGGCGACCAGGACATCAGGCCGCGGTCGCTTTCGCTGAGCACGAGCAGGCCCTCGATCAGGCGCTCGTTGCGCTCGTTGGTCTGCAGCAGCTGGGCGGTGAGCAGCGCCAGCTGGTCGGCGGTGAGCGCGTGCGCCATGCTGACCTCGATGAGCGTGCGCTGCACCGCCAGCGGCGTGCGCAGCTCGTGTGAGGCGTCCGCGGCGAAGCGGCGCTGCGCCTCGTAGCCCACGGCGATGCGGTCCATCATCTCGTCGATCGCGCGGCCAACCGTCGAGAGCTCGTCGCGGCCCTTGCCCGGCCGCAGCCGGTACCCGAGGTTCTGCGGCCCGACGTCGGCGATCACCGGGGCCAGGTCGCGCACGGGGCGCAGACACCAGCGGACCGCCGGGATGCAGCAGGCGACCAGTCCGGTCATGACGAACAGCTGCGAGAGCGTGGTCGGGATGCTGGGCCGCTGGAACAGCTGCGCGCAGACGAACGAGGTGTTCTCGTCCGGCGCGCGCTTGGCCGCGAGCGTGCACCAGTCCGGGGCGAGCGAGCGCCACAGCGCGAGCAGGATGTCCGAGGCGAGCGGCACGAGCTGCGCGGCGACGACGAGGACCGCGGCGACGAGCAGGATCCGGCGCGCCGGTGAGCCGGACCTCATGAGCCGAGCCGGTACCCGACGCGCGGCACGGTGTGGATCAGCGGCGGGTCGCCGAGCTTGCGCCGCAGGGTCATGATCGTCACCCGGACCGTGTTGGTGAACGGGTCGGCGTGCTCGTCCCACGCCTGCTCCAGCAGGTCCTCGGCGCTGACCAGCCGGCCCTCGGCGCGCATCAGCACGTGCAGGACGGCGAACTCCTTGGGCGACAGCGCGAGGATGAGCCCGTCGCGCGTCGCGGTGTGCCGCGTGATGTCCAGCACGACACCGTCGCGCTCCAGTATGGGCGGCAGCGCCGGGCTCGAGCGCCGCGACAGCGCCTGCAGCCGCGCCACGAGCTCGGCGAACGCGAACGGCTTGGTCAGGTAGTCGTCGGCGCCGAGGCCCAGGCCCTCGACCCGGTCGCGGATGCCGACCGCGGCGGTCAGCATCAGCACCCGGGTGCTGATCCCCGAGCTGGTGATCATCCGGCAGACGTCGTCGCCGCTGCGCCCGGGCAGGTCCCGGTCGAGGACGGCGACGTCGTAGCGGTTGACGCCGAGGCGCTCCACGGCGCTGTCGCCGTCGTACACGACGTCGACGGCCATGGAGAACCGGCGCAGCCCCTCGGCCAGCGTGTCGGCCATCATCCGCTCGTCCTCGGCCACCAAGACCCGCACGCCGCGTCCTTCCGTTGGAGCCCCTGCTTCCCGCGGCAAGGCTGGTACAGCAGGGATAAAGGTTTCATAAGTGCGCACCTCACGGCCCCCGAACGGCCCGATCCGCAGCATGGTCGGCCGTGGTTACTGTGCACCGTTCCCTGACGAATCTACTCACGATGCTGCTGGTGGCCCTGGCCGTGATCCTCGCGCCGGTCGGCGTGGAGCCGGCCTCGGCGATCGCGCGCGGCGAGGACGCGCCCGACGGCGGCTACCGGTTCTCGGTCCGGCTGACGATGACCGGCATCCCCACCGCCGACCACGGCTCGCGGGACAGCTGGTGCTCGGGCGCGCTGATCGCGCCCCGCTGGGTCGTCACCGCCGGCCACTGCTTCCGCACCGCCGACGACCAGCGGGTGAGCCGGACGGTGGCGCGGCGCACCACCGCCACGGTCGGGCGCACCAACCTCGATGACCAGGGCGGCCACGTGGTCGACGTCGTCGCGGTACACCAGTCGGACTCGGCCGACGTCGCCCTCGCCGAGCTCGCCGCCCCGATCTCCGACATCGCGCCGCTGCGGGTCGGCGACACGCCGCCGAGAACGGGGGAGACGGTGCGCCTGACCGGCTACGGCCAGACCGACGCGGACTCGGCGGCGCCGACCACGCTGCAGACGGGCCGGTTCGTCGTCGGCCGGGTCGGCGACTCGGTCCTCGAGGTCTCCGGCCGCAGCCCGCACCGGGACACCAGCGCCTGCCTGCACGACTCCGGCGGCCCGTACTTCCTGGAGCCCCCGGGCGGCGCCCCCGTGCTGGTCGCCGTGGTCAGCAACGGCCCGACCTGCCCGCACGAGGGCGCCGACGTGAGCGCCCGCACCGACAACCTGGTCGGCTGGATCGCCGACACGACGAGCCCCCGCGCGAACCCGCTCGCCGCCTCGTCGGACCGCCTCGGCGTCACCGTCGGTCTCCTGGTGCTGGTCCTGCTGGCGCTCGCCGTGTTCCTGCTGGTGGGAGCTACTCGATCACCAGGTCGACGGCGACGTTCCCGCGGGTCGCGTTCGAGTAGGGGCACACCTGGTGTGTCGCCTCGACCAGATCGCGAGCGGCCTGCGGCGCAACGTGATCGGGCAGCTCGACGCGCAGCGTGACGTTCAGCTTGTACCCGCCGGCGCCGTTGGGTGCGAGCCCGACCTCGGCGGTCACCGAGGCGTCGGAGACGTCGAGGTTCTGGCGCGGCGCGACGAGCTTCATCGAGGTGGCGAAGCAGGCGGCGTAGCCGGCCGCGAAGAGCTGCTCGGGGTTGGTGCCCGCGCCGTCGCCGCCCATCTCGACCGGCATGGCCAGCTTGACGTCCAGCAGCCCGTCCGAGCTGGCCGCCCGACCGTCGCGCCCGGATGCGGTGGCGATGGCCGTGTAGATGTTCCTCATGCCCGACCTCCCGTGAACTAGACAGACCTATCTGTCTGTCGTCGAGAGCAGACTAGACAGATCTGTCTGTAGCAGTCAACGGTGTTCGCGCGCGGCGACAAGAGGCGCGTCGACTGACGCCGGGCGCGGCGGTCAGGCCCGGTGGAGCAGCTCCTCCACCAGGTCCGCGGCCCGCGGGACGCCGGGCGGGGCGGTCAGGCCCGGTGGAGCAGCTCCTCCACCAGGTCCGCGGCCCGCGGGACGCCGGGCGGGGCGGTCAGGCCCGGTGGAGCAGCTCCTCCACCAGGTCCGCGGCCCGCGGGACGCCGCCCGCGGCCGTCAGGGCCGCTCCCACCTCGGCGGCCCGCTCCCGCATCCGCGGCTCGCCGAGGACCCGGGTGACGGCGGCGCGCACCCGATCCGGCCGGGGCGTGCCCGTGCGCAGGTCGATCCCGGCACCGGACCACGCGACCCGGCGGGCCACCTCGGGCTTGTCGAGCGTCGCGCCGGCCACGACCATCGGCACCCCGGCCGCGAGCGCACCGAGGGTCCCGCCCCAGCCGCCGTTGGAGACGAACACGGAGACGAGCGGCAGTAGCTCGTCGTGCGGCAGGAACGCCGCCGCCCGCGCGTTGTCCGGCAGCGCGCCGAGCACGTCGGTGGCGGCCCCGCCGGTGGTGCAGACGACGAGGACGGGGGCATCGGCCAGGCCCTCGAGCGCGGGCCGGAGCAGGTCGTTCGGGTCGACGTCGAGGGTGCCCTGGGTGACGTGCACGACCGGCCGCCCCTCGGCGCGCGCGGCCGCCAGGTCCGCCCACCACGCGGGCCGCTCGCCCGGCGCGGCGGGCGGCGGGGCGAGCCGCCCGACGTAGTGCACGTGCGCCGGCAGGTCGCTGCGGGGATAGTCGAGCCCGGGAGCGCCCTGTGCCAGGACGAGGTGCGGCGAGTACAGCCCATCGGGACCGGCGACGGCGGCGCGCCCGAGCCCGGCCGCCGCCCGGATCCCCTCGATCCGCGGCTGGATCGCCAGGCGGTTCGCCAGCCGCACCGGCTGCCACAGCAGCGCGTTGCGCCAGCGCGCCGCCCGTCCGGTCGACACCCGCACCGGCACGCCCGGCGGCGGCAGGTCGCGGCTGGCGAGGGTCAACGGGATCACCGCGACGGTCGCCCACGGCACCCCGAGCCGTTCCCCGGCGAGCGCGCCGCCGAACGCCAGCTGGTCGGTCACGATCAGGTCGAACGGTCCCGCTGCGATGATGTCGGCGGCCTGCCCGGCCGCGGTCCCGATGAGCACGTCGGTGAAGTTGGCGAAGTTGGCCTTGATCCCCTTGCCGTCGCCGACCCGCGGAAACGTGTCGGCGAGCCGGGCATCGTCGTAGTCCTGCGCGGCCGTCCACGGCAGCCAGCGCGCGCCGGCCGCTTCGAAGCGCCCGCGGTACTTCGCCCCGGTGTGCCCGGTCACGTCATGCCCGCGCCGCGCCAGCTCGCCGGCGACCGCCGCCATCGGCCCGACATGTCCCCCGAACGGCAGACCGGTCACCAGTATCCGCGCCACGGATATAGAAGCTAGTGCTGTGACCGCAAACGTTGCCCGGGTTGGGCTGGTGTTTGTGGTTCCTCGTCCACGTGTGTGGGCGAGCGACTCTCCACCAGGGGTGGGGCGGGCCGCAGCCGGCCAAGGGACCCGTGTGCC